>ONIU01000005.1 GCA_900317935.1 uncultured bacterium | reverse complement strand
GCCACGTCTTTCTTCAGTCTCTGGCACCTAGGCATCCACCCTGCGCTCTTTACAATTTACTCCTATAAGCACTCGATCATAGATTCTTTTAACTGTGCCTGAATTCGTTTCCGAACTCAGATCACTTAAAAAGACCTTTTGTTGGATGTTTTTTCATCGGATATTATTTTCAATTAGCTTGCACCTTTTCGATGCCTCTCGCCTTAGCGAGGTAACTATCTTAGCAAATCTTATTTTAAAAGTCAACAACTTTTTTAAATATTTTTTAATTATTTTCAGTTATAATTGTGAGAAGGGTTAGAAGGGTGAGAAGAGTTGGAAGGGTTAAAAGTGATACGCTGCGCTGTGAGACACTACGTTGTGGGACAGCAGCATAGCTGCTTGTGTGAATTGATTACTATTTCCACAAGCAGTAAACAGCCGTCCCACAACATTAACCTACTTAGAGACAGAAACCTCTGCATTTCTTAAGGTATGAATAAATTTCTTAAACCCGTCTAATAGCTGAGCATTTATGTTAATCAAATCTTCATTATCAGTCATGAATAATAAAGCACCGTTAGATTCGCCCAACCAGTAAATCTTTTCTTTGTCATTGCTTTTCAATGTTATTTTAGAGCATGATTCAAGTGTGCCTAATCCATATTGATCAAGTTTTTCTTTTGGTAAGTATTCATTAACCTTTGATCTTGCTAGAGTATTGATAAATTCTTTTACATCACTTTCAGGAATATTAATTTCTCCCATTTTCCATTTTTTATCAATAAAAGATAATTTAATCGTTCCTGTAGCATCTTTTAATTCTATTTCAGTTAATTCTTTAAATGGATATACTTCTAAGAACTTATCTCTAACATCATTTAAAGTTAGTTTTAGTTCATTTACTTTCATGGTATTAGCCATTTGAACAGTTTTACCATCAACAGAAACATAGGTATCAGAACCTTGCAAAGAACCTGCTTTTAATTCATAAACTTCACTATTTTCTGTTTTTATAATTATATGCAAATATGGGGATGTTAATCCATATTTTTCAGCAGATAAATTTGTATCATCCAGGAATTTAGAAATTCTGAGGTTTCTCATATTGTTAATAATATTAGCAACTTCTATATGGTCACAGGAATACTTTGTATCTGCAACTAGCCATTCTGAATTCACTCCGTCTAGAATGAGCTTAAAATGGTGTTCTCCGCAAGTATATTCTATTTCATTGCATTTATCGAAGTTCTTATAATATAGAGCTCTGTCTCTTAAATCTGCCAGACTTTTATCAAACAAGCCTTTAACATTATCAGAAACAACATAAATATTAGAATCACCTTTCTTAGCTAAATAAAGAGAATTACCAACTTCTACTTTATTCCCTAAGGTAAGTTCCACAGTTTGAGATGATGTTTCAAATTTTATAGAAGGAGATTCTGGAGTTAATCCATAAATCTTAGTATCAGTAGCGTTATTTGGGAACATAAAATCTGATTTTAATTCAGAAAAATGTCTTACAATTCCATAGACTTCTGCATTATCACTTTTATAAGCTTGAGGAAGCACAATTTTACTATCAGAATTGTCTAATTCAACTTTTAAATCAAATTTACCATTTTTCCCAAATGATACAGATTTAATATCGTTTGCATTAAAACCTAGTATTGAAACAGATTTTACTTCACCTGGCGCAAGAACGTCATCTACTTCATAATAATTAGAATAAACAGCTAAAACTACCAGAATAATTAAGGCAATGAGAGTTGGAATAAATCTTTTTTTCATTATACTCTCCTTCTATACAGGAAAACAATTCCACCAATCATAATAATAAATAGCGGAATAGCGACTACGCAGAAAGTAAAAATTTTAGATGAATCATTACCGGAGAACATAATTCTAGGAATTTCAAGAGTTCTTGGTCTGATTGACAATAATTTATGATTCCCAGCTAACCAGTTGATTGAGTTAATGATTAAATCTCTGTTTCCAGAGAAAGAAATGTATCCATTAGTAAGAAAATCTGCATCGCCTATAATAATAGCTTTTGAACCACTAGCAGTATTAGTTTTCTGAGCAATCACACCAATATCAAACGGCCCCATTACGTCTTTTGATTTATCTAATTGAACGTCAATATATTTTGCTGATTCTAAGCCTCTCTTAGCCCATGAATAATCAATAGACTTCATAAGAACAGTATGGTTGACGTCTGCTCTGGCTTCTTTTGTTAAACTACAGCAATGAAACATAATTCCATATAGGTTTTTATTAATTAAAGGAGCAGTAATATCGTGCTTGGCTAACGACGGAGACAAAGTCCAATATTTTTGAGACATACCTCGAGGATCAACAACTATATCGTAGTTAGTTGATACCGCATATTCCTTAAATACAAAATCATTTAAATTTTTTAAGTTTGGATTTGGATCAAAAGCAAAAATCATGTTTCCTTTTTTGCTTTCAACATATCTCTTTAGTTTTTCAATTTCGGCAGGCATATAGTCTATTTTAGGTGTCAGAACCAAAACCACACTTGCTCTGGGATCAATTTCATCACTAATTAAAGACTTTTCAACAACTTCAAGGTTTTCACTGGTTAGAAGTTGATTAAGTCCGCCAATATCACTTTGTCCATATTTATATATAGAAGGTTCTTCATGACCAGTAATTACACAAACAACAGTCTTGTCGCCATGAATAACATTATGAATCGCAGATGTAATAGCCTGTTCACCAGTAAATAGAGGTGTAGAATTCATTTCATTGGCTGTTGGTTCCATTGACCTTATAAATAAATCGCTGGGAAGAACATTTTGTCTATTTGCTTCACATTCTACAACAATTGAATTCATAGCAGTAACATTTAGTCTTCTTGTGGTAACCGGATCTCTTTGAGGGTCGACAATTACCCATTGAAGTTTTTCGCTATGACGTTTGTATTCATTAAAAAGGTCAGTCATATATACATCTATAAGACTGCCCTTAGAGAAGAAACCATAAATTGTAACTTTTTTATCTAATTCTCTAATTGTCTTTATTGTTAATTCAGAAAGAGAATAATTCTTGTTCTTGGTTAAATCAAATCTGTAATTGCGTCTAAAAGCAATATGAGAAAGCAGAACACCTATACCAATAACAAGGAGAACCAATATAATATCGTTTACCCAAAGAACTGTCTTTTTATTTAAAAATAGTTCCTTAAATATTGAAGGTCGGCTTATAAAAGCTGCAAGAGCAAAAACGAGACAGGTGCCAAGTAAACAATAAACAGCTTTTACCTGTTCAGGATAATTTATATAAAATCCCCCTGCTGTTAGAAGCAGCGCAAAAGAAAGAATTAAAAATACATATGGATAAAATGGAATTTTTTCTCTTCGTTTATCTGACATAGCATTACCTCCATCTATCTGATTCTAGAACTCTAGTAGCAAGGAACAACCAGATAAATGTGAAAACAATAAAGAAAATTACATTGCCACTGTCTATTATTCCTCTTAAAAAGTCAGAAAATCTATCGAATAGCGATAGATTGGACAATATCTGACCAAAAGCATTTTCAAAGATATCTTTAGACCAGCCGAAAAACCAGAACAATAAAAGAATTCCAAAGCAGGCCATTGCCGAGATTATTTGATTTTCACTTATAGTACTGGCAAATAAACCGACTGAAATAAAAGCACTTCCCATAAGAACCAATCCAAGATATCCGGTATATACTGGACCCCAGTCAAATTCAGGCGAATAATGGTAAATAATGAATGGAAATTCTAATGTAAATAAAAACAGTAAGCAGTAAAGCAATAAAGAAGCTATAAACTTACCAATTATAATTTCAGTAGGAGAAATTGGAGAAGTTAAAAGCAGTTCTATTGTTTTATTCTTCTTTTCTTCACTAATCAATCTCATTGTTAAGATTGGAGAAACAACGAGCAAAATAAAAGCTGAATTAGAAAGAATTGGGGTAAGACTGGCTATTTGGCTAGATAACAAGAAAACCCAGAAAAAATACCCCATAACCAATAAGAATGCTGAGAAAACTATGTAAGCTACAGGTGAAAAGAAATAAGACTGTAGTTCTTTTTTTATTATAGCTAAAATTTTCATTTATCTTCCTTCCCTTCTTCATTAGAAGTCAACTTCATAAATACATCTTCAAGAGTAGCTTTAATTGGTGTAATCTCTTTAAATACAGCTCCTTTAGACGCAAGCCCAGAGAAGAAAGCATCAAAATCATCTTTTGAAGAAAGCTTTAAATTGAAATTGTTAATACCATTGCTTTCCTGTTCATCAGCAATTTCTGCACCATCAATTTTCTTAATTAAATCTTTCCAATCAAGTTCTTTCGGTGCTTTAAGGGAAATATGCCAACCTGGTTTACCAATTGTTCGGTTTTCCAAGTTATCAACAGAATCTTCTGCTACAATCTGACCTTCATTAATTATTACAACGCGGTTACAGCTTGCACTGACTTCAGACAAAATGTGAGTTGAAAGAATAACAGTATGCTGCTGAGCCAAACTTTTAATTAATTCCCTGATTTCTATTATTTGATTAGGATCTAAGCCAACAGTAGGTTCATCCAGAATCAAAACTTCAGGATTATGAATCATTGCCTGTGCTAGCCCAACTCTTTGTCGATATCCTTTTGAAAGAGTGCTGATAATTCTGTCTCTGTAATCCTGAAGGCCTAATCTTTCAGTAACAGAATCAATACTTTTTTTTCTATCTTTATAGCTGATTTCTCTGATTTTACCAACAAAATCAAGATAAGAACCTACTGTCATATCCAAATAAAGAGGTGGAGTTTCAGGTAAATAGCCTAATCTTCTTCTTACTTCAATAGAGTCTTCAAAAACATCAAAACCAGCAACCTTAGCTGTTCCTGAAGTAGCAGGAATAAAACAGGACAAAATCCTCATTGCAGTTGTTTTCCCTGCTCCATTTGGCCCTAACAGCCCTAATATTTCACCTTTATCAACCTTAAGATTTATATTATCCAAGGCACGAAAATTATCATAATATTTCGTTAGATTGTTAAGCTCAATCACAGATTTGCCGCCTTCCAATTATTTTTTTTATTTCTTAGACATTATATATAAAAAAAAGTTTCAAGAATTATATAAAAAAACTGAGTCTGTTACAAGAGACAGACTCAGAGTTTTATTTATTATTATTTCAGATTATTGTTTATTTGCTCTATCGCGAAGTTCTCTTCTCAATATTTTACCTACAGCTGATTTCGGCAAAGCATCAAGGAATTCGATATCTTTAGGAATCTTGTAGTTAGCAAGATTTTTACGACAGAAACCTACGATATCCTTCTTATCTACTTCCTGATTTTCTTTGGTTACAATATAAGCTTTTACTGCTTCACCGCGAACAGCATCTTTTACGCCAACAACACAGGCTTCTGCAACCATAGGATGTTTGTAAAGAACTTCTTCAACTTCTCTTGGGTAAACGTTATATCCACCGCAAATAATGAGGTCTTTCTTTCTGTCGGTAATATAGACATAACCATCTTTGTCATAGTTTGCTATATCACCAGTATGTAACCAACCATCTACAAGAACATCTTCAGTAGCTGCAGGCTGTTTATAATAACCTTTCATTACCTGAGGACCACGTATGCAAAGTTCACCATTCTGACCAACGCCCAATTCTTTAACACCATATTCAACATCAACAATTTTAATATCAGTTGATGGTATTGCCAAACCGATTGAACCAAGTTTTCTTTCTTTAGGGAATACTGGTGAGAAATGAGTAACTGGTGAAGCTTCACTTAAACCATAACCTTCAGAAATCTTTGCCCCAGTTTTCTTTTCAAAAGCTTCTATTAAAGCTAATGGTAAAGGAGCAGAACCAGAAATCAAAAGTTTCAAACTGGTTAAATCATAAGAGTCTATTTCCTTTTGAGCAAGACAAGCACTGAAAATAGAAGGAGCAGAAGGCATACAAGTTATCTTTTCGTCATTAATCATAGAAAGCAAAGCTCTAGGAGTAAAACGAATCAATGGATAAATTGTAGCACCAATAATAAATGGGAGTATAACACCCAACTGTAAGCCATAAATATGGAACCAGGGTAAAACACCAGCAATTTTTTCTTCACCATATTTCAATATAACCATAAACATTTCTTTATATTGATAGGCATTGCAAATCAAATTGCTTTGTGTAAGCATACAGCCCTTTGATATACCAGTAGTTCCGCCTGTATACTGCAAAAGTGCCAAATCATTGTATGGGTCGATGTTATCTGCTTCAAAGCCACGGTTTTCAGCCAATAAATCTTCCCAAGGATGAATTACATTGTCAAAATCAATTTTAATGTCACCAAGGGGAACAACAAAAACATGTTTTAAAGAAACAGAAGGAAGTATTGCTTTAATTTTTGCAAGTAAAGTATCTGAAGTAATAACAGCCTTAGCATCAGAATCTGTAATTTGATGAATAAGTTCTGATTCAGAATAAAGCGGGTTGGTCATTACACCACAGATACCAGCTCTTTCTACACTCCAGAAAGACAAAACAGTTTCAAAACAGTTAGGAAGAAAAATACAAACCTTTTCTTGTTTATCAATACCGAAAAGTCTTAAATTTCCAGCAATTTTAGATGTAAGTCTATCAAATTCTTTATATGTAATTTGAGTATTATCACTTTTTACAGCTATTTTATCACCATATTCAGAGACGGCTTTTCTTAAGACGTCAGGGAAAGTCATAGGCAATTCAGAAAAGTTAATTTCTGGATTAACGCCCTTGTCATAGTTTTTATACCAAAATTTTTCCATATAATCTCCTCATTGAAGTTTTGTGATGTTAACACAAGTAAGAAAAAAAAACAATAACACTAACATATAAAGAAGAGATGAGAGAATAAAGATAAGAGGCTTCTATCTTACTTCTTATTAGTTCTATCGCGAAGTTCTCTTCTTAATATCTTACCTACAGCAGATTTTGGTAAAGCATCCAAGAATTCAATATCTCTAGGAATCTTATAAGTAGCAAGATTCTTTCTACAGAAACTAATAATGTCTTTCTTATCGACTTTCTGATTTTCTTTAGTAACTATGAAAGCTTTGACGGCTTCACCTCTAATTTGCTCATTTATACCAACAACACAAGCTTCACTAACCAATGGGTGCTTATAAAGAACTTCTTCAACTTCACGAGGATATACGTTATAACCACCACAAATAATCAGATCTTTCTTTCTATCGGTTATATATACATAGCCTTCTTTATCGTAATAAGCGATATCGCCAGTATGTAACCAACCATCAACCAAAACTTCTTCAGTAGCTGTAGGCTGTTTATAGTAGCCTTTCATAACCTGAGGTCCACGAATACAAAGTTCACCATTTTGACCTACGCCAAGTTCTTTAACACCATATTCAACGTCAACAATCTTAGAATCAGTTGAAGGCAATGGAAGCCCAATTGAACCAAGCTTTCTTTCTTTTGGGAACAATGGAGAAAAGTGTGTAACAGGAGATGCTTCACTTAAACCATAACCTTCGGATATTGTTGCACCAGTGCGTTTTTCAAATGATTCAATTAAAGCTAATGGCAAAGGAGCAGAACCAGAAATAACAAGTTTTATGCTTGTTAAATCGTAGCTATCGATTTCTTTTTGCCCTAAACAAGCACTAAAAATAGAAGGTGCCGAAGGCATACAGGTTATCTTTTCATTCTGAATCAGACTTAAAAGACTTCTTGGTGAAAATCTAATCATTGGATATATAGTAGCACCTATAATAATTGGGAACAATACAGCCATCTGTAAACCATAAATATGAAACCATGGAAGAACACCGACTATCTTTTCTTCACCATATTTCAAAATGCCCATGAATATCTGTTCATATTGATAGGCATTACATATTAGATTGCTGGGGGTAAGCATACAGCCTTTAGATATACCGGTAGTTCCGCCTGTATACTGTAACAAAGCCAAATCATTATAAGGGTCTATAGAATCACAATCATAACCACGATTATTTACTAATAATTCTTCCCAAGGACGAATAACCTTATCATAAATAACTTCATTCACAGAATCTTTTACTTTTACAACAAAAACTTTTTTTATTGCTAATCGTGAAAGAACTGCTTTAATCTTCGGTAAGATAAAGTCATTTGTAATAATTGTTTTCGCATCAGAATCGTTTATTTGGTGAGTCAATTCAGTTTCTGAATAAAGAGGATTAGTCATTACCCCGACTATTCCAGCTCTAGCAATACTCCAAAAAGAAAGAACTGTTTCTATACAATTAGGAAGAATAACACAAACTTTGTCTTGCTTTTCAATCCCAAATAGTCTCAAATTTCCTGCTATTTTAGAAGTAATATTGTCTAATTCTTTATATGTATACTTAACATTATCGTCTTTTAATGCAATATGATTTTCATATAAGCCAGCAGCTTTTTTTATCACATCGGTAAAAGTCATAGGCAACTCAGAAAAGTTAATTTCTGGATTTACACCCTTGTCATAGTTTTTGTACCAAAATTTTTCCATAAAATCTCCTAACAAAAGTGGTTGGATATTAACACAACTAAAATTAAAAATCAATACACCCCGCCACTCATCACCATTCAATCTTTTTTCTTCAATCTAATTAAAAATATTTAAAAACATATAGAGATTGTGATATAATTTTTATATGGTTTTAATGAATGAATTAAATAAAATATGTTCTAGTCGTAAGGTGGCAAAAGATTTTCCAAGTCAGATAATTTGCCGTCTTTTAGGCAATAAGAACAGTCCCTGCCAGTTAAATAAACTTTGTGAGCAGGCTGAAGCAAAGGGAATCTGGTATTTTTATACCGCTATTCTTTTGTTTATTCTATTATTATATTTAGTCATATTCTGGTTACTTCGCTTAACAAGACTTTCTAAGCTTTGTTATCCAATAGCAATGATTTTAATAATACCTATGGAATGGCTAGCTACTTGTTTTGCAGCAACTATTCAATTTTTAAGAAAACTGCCATTTTAATTAAATGTCTGTAACTTATTTCTACAATTTTTCTGCCAGAACCTACCCGGATTATTCAGAAACTGCTTTTGATACAATGATTGTATCCGATGGCTATATAATAAATTGTGGGTTTGGAATAACTAAGCCTTTTGTAAAAACTCCAGCGGTAGATTTAGAAGGAGCAATAATATTACCTCCATTTGTAGATTCTCATACTCATTTTTTGCAGACAGGAATAGTCAATTCAGGTTGTCAGTTCGATGATGTTGATAACCTGAAGGATGTATTTGAAATAGTTTCAAATGAATGTAAAAAGAATAAAATAGTTCTAGGCTGGAATTTTGATTTAGATTTAATAAAAGAAAAGCGATTTCCAACTGTATCAGAATTAGATAAAATCAGCTCTAAGAATTTCATATGGATAGTCAGCAAAGACTTGCATATGTGTGCTGCAAATACCGAAGCTTTAAAGTGGGCGAAAAAAAACTACCCTTCTTTAAAAGATAATAACGGTCTAATTACCGGAGAAGCTTATAACTCCCTCTGTTATAAAATTAATGACTTATTATCTGAATCATACAAATTAACAAGCCTTAAAAAAGTTGAAAATCACTGTATAAAAAAAGGTGTTGCGACAGTTCACGCACTAGAAGGCACCGAAGATAATCCTTACGAAGCGCTTCTTGTAGATAAGTTTTTTAAAAGCAGTAAACTGGAATCATATATTTATAATCAATCATCGAACCCGTCTATTCCTTTAAAAAATAAATGGAAACAAATGGGTGGCTGTATTCTTGTTGATGGTTCAATAGGTTCTAGAACAGCAGCCATGTTTGATGACTATTATGATGAAAAAACCAAGGGAGATTTATACCTTAATAGTGATGCAGTAATGGCTATTACCAAAACAGCCAAAAAGAATAATCTACAATTGGCATTGCATTCAATAGGTGATGTTGCCTGTGAAATTGTGTCTTCAAGTTACATGTGGGCAGAAGAAACATTTGGCAAAACAGACCTTCCTAATCGAATAGAACATTTTATTCTTCCAAACAACAAATCAATACGCAACGCTAGAAAATCAAATGCCATAATAGGAATTCAGCCTGCTTATGACTATTATTGGGGTGGTAAGAACGGTTTGTATGCTCAAAGACTTGGAATTGAACGAGCAATTAACTGCAACCCCTACAAAACATTAGCTGACTCAGGTATTGCATTAATTGGCGGGTCTGATAGTCCCGTAACTCCAATAGACCCAATTTTAGGCATTCACTCATTGGTTAATCACACAAATTCTGACGAACAAATCAGCTTAAATCAGGCATTCTGTATATTCATAAACGAACCTCACAGAGCCGTTGGCAACTTTGAAAAGAGAGGTCATCTAAGAATTGGAGAAAGAGCTGATTTCATCTGTTTAGATACCGACCCGTTTAAAACATTCAAAAGAAGAATAAAAGACCTAAAAGTCACAAAAATGTTTTTACTAGGTGAACTTATCTCATAACTTTTAGTTAACAAATGACTAGTAGGTGGTAAGTGGTAAGTGGTAAGTGGTGAGTGGTTGGTGGTAGGTGATACGAGGCTAAAGCCTCTGTTGGACGATTGCTGACGCAATCTGTGAGACGGCAACTAAAGCTGCCCGTGTTAGTTGTTGACTATTACCACAGTGAAACGTCCCACAACGAAGTGTCCCACAGCGAAGCGTAACACTTAGTTACAAGTTACAAGTTACAAGTTACAAGATATAAGATAGAAGATATAAGATTAGTGATAAGTGATAAGTGATTAGTGATTAGTGATATAAGTGAGTAGTGGTAGTTGTGAATTTTAAGGACAGCTGACGAGAGACCTTTAGTTATAAGTTATAAGTTACAAGTCATAAGTTACAAGATACAAGATTATAAGATGAAGGTGATACGAGGCTAAGGCCTCTGTGGGACGATTGCAAACGCAATCTGTGAGACGGCAGGTAAAGCTGCCCGTGTTAGTTGTTGTAATATTTAAGACCAAAAATTGAGATACAAGTCCATAGATGGAGACATAAGATTTTAATCTGTAACTTGAATCTTATAACTTGTGTCTTGTAACTTAATCTAAAAAAGTATAAGTCGCAAAACAGATAAATAAGTTACCTGGTTTGCGACTTATATTTTTAGGATTTATAATCTAGAGCTTTAAGATCATTCCCAAACAGTTTTAACAATTTTGCGATAGTTTTCATTAAGATTCTTAATGGCAACATCAATCATAACTCTGATTAAATTTGGATCAAAATTATCATCAGTGCATGGAACACAAACATCAAGAATAATTTCACCATTTTCAGAAACAATATATTTGAAAGATTTATAAGTAGAATTTAAAGTATTTACTACATTAACAACATCATTTTTGTTCTTTTCATTAACACCTTTTCCAATAACTAGTGTTCTGAAAATACTATAAATACTATCATCAAGAATTACAACAACAGGAAGTTGAAGTCCTTCAATTTCCATGAAACTTCTGAAAAGAACAGAATTCAGTTCGTCTTTTACTTCTTCTTTCTGAAAGCATTCAATTTTGTTATCTTTCAGCATTTTTTCAAATTTTTCAGCCTTTTTGTTCATAAAGAAACTCCTTAAATTAATTAATTAAATATTCATTTAATTCAGCTTGTTTTTGAGTTAATTCCAAAAGCCATTGCTGTTCAGGATCAATAATAGTTTCAACGGTTGCTTCAAACCATTCTCTTGCTGATTTACGGTCTTCCAACCTTCTATATAATTCACCTACAAGATATGTTACAACAGAAACAGTATCAGGATTTGAAATTGTTGATTTATCAAGAGCCAATTTAAAAAACCTGATTGCAAGCTGTTGAAGTTCTATTTCTGCTTTCCGATTCTCTATTAATCTACAGCACCAAGCACCACGCAAATATAGATTTCCTGTAAAATAAGGATTCTTTTTCTGCTCTTCATAGATTTTACCAGCAACAAAAAAATCTATTGCTTCGTTTGGTATTTTCTTAGCAAGAGGCATACTAAGAATTTTCTTAATTTGTGATGGGTTAATAGAATACTTATGAGAATTTTCTACAGAATAATCTTCTGGATATCCTACATAATTACAATATGAACATTTTGCTAAATAAAAAGGTAAAGGATTAGCCCCAACAAAATGTGGCAAGAAATCGGAATCCTGACCTTCATGAGTAATCATGGTCACGATTTTGCTTTCAAATTCTTTACCACAGCATGGACAGGTAAATGATTCAGTTTTATAATTAGTAGTCACGTTTAACTCCAAGCTTGATATAATACTATTACCTAAGCTTAATTACAAGTGTTTAATTTTTTAATCAGATAGAAAAAAGCTTTATGCTCAAAACCAATCAAATAAAAACGATTTTTTGGCTTATAGCTTAAAGCTTATCTATCTTCTTCAAACTTATTTCTTACATCTTATATCTTATATCTTAAATCTTATATCTTATTTCTTATATCTTATATCTTAAATCTTATATCTTATTTCTTATATCTTATATCTTAAATCTTATATCTTACTAATCAGTCTTTTCTTACGGGAATTAAACCTATTTGCTTAACGGGCCAAAAACGAATGTCGGCTCTACCTTTTACCATATTTCTATCAAGTAAACCCCAGGCTCTGCTGTCATGAGAATTATTTCTATTATCTCCCATAACGCATAATTTGCCATCGGGAACTTTCAAAGGACCATAGGTTCCGAAAACGTATTCCTTGACGAATGATTCATTCATTTTTTTGCCATTTCTGTATAAATAGCCGTCTTTTATAGCTATTACATCTCCAGGAACGCCAACTACACGCTTTACAAAATCTTTGCCAGGCTCATATGGATATCTGAAAACTACAATTTCCCCAACCTCTGGTTCTTTCACACGATAAATCATCTTATTAACCATTATTTTCTCGTGTGAATGCAGTTCGGGTTCCATACATGAACCTTCAATTACGAAACCTTGTGCAACATAAGTCTGAAGCAACAAAAAGAAAATTAGTGCTTTAACGAAGTCGCCAAACCAATCCTTTAAACCGTGAAAAAAATTATTCATTAACCAAACTCCACCCTGTACCCTTATATATTTATTAACTACGGTGTGTACTTTGTTTTCGGTTAATGTCTAAAATTTTATAACCATAAATTAATATTTTTTTAGATATAAGTTTTAAGTTTTAAGTTACAAGTTACAAGTTTAGTGGTGGGTGATAGGTAGTGAGTGAGAATTTAGAATTATCTTAAAGACCCCCTCAGTCACTACGTGACAGCTCCCCCAGCAATGCCGAAGGCATTTTAGGGGCGCTTCTTCGAGTAAAAAGTTCTGACCTCGATATTTAGACAGTGGAACGAGGCTAAAGCCTCTGTGAGACGATTGCGAGCAATCTGTGAGACGGCAGCTAAAGCTGTCCGTGTTTATTGTTGTCTATTTCCACAGGCTGTAAACAGCTGTCTCACAACGAAGTGTCCCACAGCGAAGCGTAACACTTAGTTACAAGTTACGAGTTTCAAGTTAGAAGATTAAAGATTCAAGATAGAATAGATGGTTTCTTGTAAGTCAGCACAAATCTGGTCAGAATTGATTTTAACAATAAGTTCAGAAGCTTGTTTTTCATATGACCCACGAGCTAATCCTTTTAAATAGCGTAGAACATATTTTGTTATTCCCTTTTGAATTGGTTTTAAAGGATTTTTGCAACTTTGCAAAACTTTTTTACAAGCTTCAAAAAGCTTTTCTTTAGCGATTTCTTCAGTCATGAGGTCGTCGCAAACTTTAACCAGATTATGATTTCCAAATCTTCTTCTATATTCAATATCTCTATTTCTCCAAAAAGCTTTATTATCGTTGCCTGCCTGCTCAAAATCAAATATATCAGAGAGTTGTACAACTAATTCAGGAGAAACGTACAAAGGTTTATCAATTCCAATACAAATAAAAGCTATCTTCCCACACCAGCCAATAGAATAACCTTGATCAATAAGAGCCCCTTTTAATCCTGGAACAGCAATATCATAGATAGTTTTATAATTTAAATCTTTTCTTTCTGATAATTCAAATGATGTAGTTTCACACCAGCCTTTTAAATTTATATTTGCTGAATTGTTCGAGATAGAAGCTGGCAAAGTATAAATCTTTTTTATACATTCTTCCTCAAAAAAATTCCAGATTGTATCATCATCTTCTATTTCGTTCATCAGGCAAATAAGCTTATGATCACAAATCATAAAATCAATATAAATATCACCTATCATGCTCACAGGTCGCATAAAATCTGGGTAAACTTCTGTATGCCATGTAGAAATAGCCGCCTGTTCCGGGAAAAGCTCATCGTCAATGATTTCTGGCCTCTTAACAAAAGAGGTATTAATAAGTTTTGTATCCTGAATCCAATATTTTTTACAAACTGACTTATAAGCATTTAAAAAACAGTTAATCTGAGAAAAATATTCTTCAGATAGCATATTCTCATAGAGAGAGTTTCGCTCAAAACAAAAATCAGTTAAAAGTCTGGAATTTAATTCCTTAGAACCTCTATTTGCTGGTATAATAACCAACCCATGTTCATATTCATCTTCTTTGACTTTTTTTGCATAATAACCAACCAGGAAAGCGCCATCAATTTTATCAATACAGCGGTTCAAGGCAGCCGGAATAACTTTGCGATGTTCTTCCATTGCATGAATTGCATCATCTATATATTCACTTCCGCCAGATAGAGGAAAAGCCCAAATCTCTCTTTTATTTTGGCCTATTTCAATATTTAAGCTTTCTTTTTCTGTTTGTATTTCAAAGGGCCAAAGAGATTTGAAAAACTTTATTAGTTCTGGTTCAGCTTTAATCAAATTTTTTCTATTCATATAATATTAAAGAAAAGTCATAAATTTTGATTTTATCTTTTATGTTAAGTATGTTTTATTGCGCTATGCAGCGCATTTATTATTACACATAAATAAGGCTTTGTAAACAATACAATGCAGTTCAAAAAACAGAAAACAAATATAAACTTTTTTTCATTTATAATGTATATATATATTAACATATAGTTTTTTATGGAGAGAATTAATATGATTAAAAAGAGTTTGATTCTGGCCTTAAGTATTTCAGCACTATTCGGTCAAAACCTTTATGCTGATAATCCTTTCGAAGACAATGAAATTAAAATAAAAAAAGATGTAGCTAATAATGAATTAGATACAACTCCAATTTGGGAAGGTGAATATCTTACAACAGAAAAAGATATAAAAAATGATGTTGTCACAAAAAATCCAACAGATACAAAGCCTGAAACTCCCAAGAAACTAGATGACAATAAAGAAGCTAAGACTGCAGATTCTACAATTACAGATTCAGACAGTAAAAAGACTAAAGAAACCGTAAAATCAGTAAATAAAGGTATTTCTCCTGAAGACTTTAATAAAGAATTGAAAAGTATGAAAACGCCGACAAGAGAAGAAATTATAGAACTCGCTGCATCTATCGGCGTATCAAAAGATTATGTAATAATATTAATTGGAACAACACAAAGAGAAGGTTATTTCAAAGACCCATATCTTCACTACGGCTGGGCAAGTGCTATGCTTAACCAGAAAACTACTATAAAGAAAATGCAGGGTTGGGACCCGAAACATAAAGGTGACTCAAACTATTATTCACAAAAGAATATTAATAAAGGGTACAAAGAAGCTAAATCAGATGTATTAAAATCAGTTTATCTTGCTTTGAAATATAGAAATAAAAAAATTATTGAATGCAATGGAATGTATAAAAATACACCCAAGAGCTACAATAGATTATATAAATCTAGTAAGTATAACTGCAGCATTTTCGAAAAGAAATAACCTTTAGAGTTATAAGCATAAAGATTAAAGCGCCTCTAATAAGGGGCGCTTTTAGTTTTACGTCTAATTGTGTTGATTCTAATTAGCTAAACGCAAATCTTCGCTTGGCGTCCATTCACAATATATTGAACGGCAGGCTTGCTATCCGTAGTATAACAACTACCCTAGCTAAACAATTGGTAGATCGGGAAGAATAATGCTAGATTCTTGGGAAGTAATAAAATAGCGTAGCTATAAATATTATAGATGTAACTATTGGCCAGAAAGTGCTTTTTACCAAGATATTGTCTTCCCAGGCAACCCATTTAAACTTATCTGGCCAGCACATCAAAATAGAGTTAATGCTGACAAGCATAAATTCAAAGTAAGTTACAAAATAATAAATATCCATGTAAATCAGGCCATCGGCCGCCACTTTATCTCTTAAATCAATCTGAGCTACGATTACAACGAAGAATAATGCAGCTGTGCTGGCTAATATAGCTCCTGCAGAGAAACCAAGATGCTTCGACCTTTCCTCATCATTGGAACAGGTGAGAAGCAGAATAAAAATCATGACTAAAGTTACGAATATAGGCAGGAATATACTAATAAATGAACCTAAAAATGAACGTCTCAATATAACGTTAAAATAGAGTTCAGTATAAACTATACTTCCTGTATGAGAGTGGAACACACCAAAAGTTGAATCATATTGTTCTTTTAAATAAGTAAAAAAGCTTTCAGAAATATTCCAGCCTGGAATTGTCATCTGGTTATATATTCCAGGTTTTGCATGAGGTTCTACATCAACATAATCCTTGGTATCAGGCACAAGAATAACATTGTTTCCGAAATCCCTTGAGCGAAGTCTGACTTTTACTGCTTCTACATCAAAAGGATAAAGCTTTTTCTCCTGCAAGTCAGCGCTTAGACGGCACTCAAAATACCAGACGTAGACTTTGCTGCCGTCAGGATTATCCTTTTCATATAACTGCTGAAATTTACTTTTAAATGAATCAGAAAAATATAAACCAGGTTCTATGTTTCCAACCTGTTCTTTGGTAAGCTTTTCCCAAAGATAACCGCTATAATTTACCTTTGTGCTTGATTCGAAATCAATATTCTTAAGGAAAATACCTACTTTAACTCTATTTATTTGTCCATTACCTTCTTCAGCCAACTGATTGTCATATTTATCAAGGAAACCTTCGATAATGTTCTGGTCTGTTAAAGAGATTTCCTGAGGGCTTTCATAGTCATTAAATTTGTTGCTGAAAACACAAAGCATGCTTATTCCCAAAGCAAGAACTATAGAAAACAATGAGGAAGAATACCAGAATTTATTTTTTATATTTTTAGGGAAAAGCCAACCCAGCAATGTAATCAACATAGTAAAAGATATAATGCAGCAGGCTATACCAGAAAAATAGTATCGTTTTTCCTTAATTGTCTTCATAACAATACTATCTTTTAAAACAGTAACTACTAAGCACCATTTAGAGCTCGGAACAGCTTCTACAAAACAATATAATTTTTCCTTGCTTGTATTTGAAATGAATTCAAAGTGCCCGGATTGATGTTTAGTTACCAGATCAATTAGTTCTTTGTTATCTTTTAAATGAGGGAATATTGAAATATCCAGGGATTCACTGACTTCTGCCTTGGTTTTATTATAGATTTTAATCTTTTTATCAGAATCAATAGCTAATGCAAAAGAGTTCTGCGCTATATCAAGCTTTGTCAAAAGCTTATTGAATTTAGCTCCGCCTTCGTCGATGATTTCATTTAAGCCTTTTTCAGAAACAGTTTTCTGTAAAGTTTTAGTAGTTTTATCTATAAACTTTAATTCTGTATAACTTTCATAATTAACAGTTTTTACTATCAGGGTTATTCCAAGAACAAGAAACAACCAGATAAAAATAATTGGTATAGCAATACTGGTTTTAATATTTTTCATAATTTATTTCTTTTCATTTATTGCTTTTGACATAAGCCATATACAAACTATTACTCAAATATAAACCAGATAAGGTATTTTTCAAGTTAATTCATTATTGTCATATACCGCTTGGGAAATAATAAACCAAGGTAGACAGGAAAATAATAGAAGTAGCAACTGGCCAGAACAGGCTTTTAACAATAATATTGTCTTCCCAGATTATCCATTTGAATTTATCAGGCCAGCAAAGCAGAATTGAATCAATGCTAACTATCATAAACATCAAATAGGTTACGAAATAGTAAATATCCATATATATAAGCCCATTAGCAGCAACCTTGTCTCTTAAGTCAATCTGAGCAACGATAACAACAAAGAATAACGCGGCAGTGCTGGCTAATATAGCCCCTGCAGAGAAACCAAGTTTCTTTGATCTTTCTTCATCGCTGGAACAAGTTAATAGAAGAATAAACATCATGACCATTGTAACGAATATTGGCAGGAATATACTTATGAAAGAACCTAAGAAAGACCTTCTGAGAATTACTTTAAAATAAAGTTCGTTATTAAGTGACCCGCCAGTATGAGACTGAAAAACCCCAAAAGTAGAGTTATAGTTTTCCTTTAAATAAGTGAAATAACTTTCAGAAACATTCCAGCCTGGTATAGTAAGGTTATTATAGATTCCTGGTTTCGAATAAGGCTCAATATCAACATAATCTCTAATATCAGGAACAAGTATTACATTATTCCCAAAATCAGAAGAACTCAGTCTTAAACTTACTGATTCTACATCAAATGGATAAAGTTTGTTCTCAGCCAAATCACAGCTCACAAGACAAGTAAAATACCAGACAAATATCTTGCTTCCATCAGAATTTTCTTTTTCATGAAGTTTATGAAACTTGCTTTTAAAGGAGTCAGCAAAATAAAAGCCTTCTTTTATCTTTCCCAACTGGTCTTTATCTAATTTTTGCCACAAATAACCGGAAAAATTAACCTTTGTGCTGGATTCAAAATCAAGATTTTTTAAGAAAACCCCTACTCTGACTCTGTTTATTCTGCTGTTTCCTTCTTCAACAAGTTGATTATCAAACTTATCTAGAAAGCCATCAATTATGTTCTGGTCAGTCAAAGAAATTTCTTCTGGGTTTTCGTAATCATGATACTTATTGCTGAAAACGCATAAAATACTAATTCCAACAGAAAGACCTAAAGAAATAAAAGAAGCTGAATACCAGAATTTATTTTTTATATCCTTAGGAAGAACCCAACCGAAGAAAGCGGCAGTCATTGTTAAAGCAAAAATACAGCATGCTATACCACAAAAAAAGTATCTTTTTTCTGTAACCGTTTTCATGACAATGCTGTCTTTTAAGACACTGACAACCAATACCCACTTAGAGTTCGGAACAGGCTCTACAAAGTATATTAGTTTTTCTTTGCTAGATTCGGAAAAATACTCAAAATTACTTGATTGGCGTTTAGAAACATAAAAAGCTAATGTGTTTACTTCCTTTAATTGAGGAAACATGGAAATATCAAGAGCTTTGCTGAATTCTTCCTTAGTTTTGTTATACATCTTAATTTTAAGATTTGAGTCTATAGCAAAAGCAAAACTGTTTTGAGCAATATCAAGAGTTGTAAGAAGTTTATTAAATTTAGCCCCACCCTCTTCTATAATTGCATCAACATCTTTACCTGAAGCCGTTTCTTTCAAAACCTGAGTAGTTTTATCTATAAATTTTTTCTCGGTATAATCTTCATAATTTAGAGTTTTAACGATAAAGGTAATACCCATAACGAGGAAAATTTCAACGAAAATAATGATTAAAACTAAGTTTGACTTGATATTTTTCATAGCAATTTCCTTTTATGAGTATGAATTATAAATTTGTCAGTATTGTATATTATTTTGCTCAGAAATTTAAGTTATTTATTTGGATAAAGAGAAGACCCCCTCAGTCAGCAAGCTGACAGCTCAAATTGCTAAACTGGGGGCGCTTCGGGGAAAAACGATCTGCCCTCGGTTGTCAGATGGTGAGACGAGGCTAAAGCCTCTGTGGGACTGTTGCTGACGCAAATTGAGAGACGGCAGCTAACGCTGCCTGTGTTTGTTGTTGACTATTACCACAGGCTGTAAACAGCCGTCCCACAACGAAGTGTCCCACAGCGCAGCGTTACACTTCATTCTTTTAAACCCTTCCAACCCTTCTAACTCTTATAACAATTCCCACAAGCAGTTATGCTGCTGTCACACAACGAAGTGTATCACAGCAAAGCATTCCACTACTTTAAAGCCATCTCAGTCTCGCTTTGGGCGCTTCTTCTTTTAGAAATCTTGACAATTACGAATAAACGGCTTAATAAAATAACTACTAAATTTTTAAAGGTAAAAAAATGGCTGGCAAAAAAATAGACATGCTTAACGGCTCTCTGTGGGATAAAATTCTTTTTTATGCCATTCCATTAGCCATAACAGGAATACTGCAACAGCTTTTCAATGCAGCAGACTTAGCAGTAGTCGGCCAATTCAGAGGCCCTCATGCTATGGCTGCGGTTGGAAGCAACGCTCCTGTAATAAGCCTTTTAATTAACCTTTTCATCGGAATCTCTCTTGGAACAAACGTTGTATTAGCCAATGCCATAGGCGCTAAAGATGAAAGCCGAATAAGAAAATGTGTTCATACTTCCATATATACCTCTGCTATTTGCGGTGTTCTTCTAGCCATTTTTGGAGAATTCGCAGCGGGTTATATTTTAAACTGGATGTCTGTTCCAGAAGAATGTTTAAAACTTGCCACTCTTTATTTAAGAATTTATCTACTTGGAATGCCAGTTATATTGCTTTATAACTTTGAAGCTGCAATATACAGAGCGATTGGCGACACAAAAACTCCATTAACAGCCTTAGTTATATCTGGAATAACAAATGTGATTCTTAATATTGCCCTTGTTTGCGGTGGTGGAATGAGTGTTGACGGAGTAGCTATTGCAACAGTAACTGCTAATATAATCAGTTCACTCTATTTACTTAATGGTTTAGCAAAGTCTGATTCCGATGTTCATGTTGATTTTGGACAGCTTAAAATAACTAAACCTACTCTTATACGTATATTGAGAATAGGTATTCCAGCAGGAATACAGTCTATGATGTTTGCATTATCAAATCTTGTTATTCAATCATCTATAAATAGTCTTGGGGCAACTGTTATGGCTGGTTCTGCAGCAGCTCTAAATGTAGAAATATTTGCATTCTTTGTTCTATCTTCCTTCGGGCAGACCTGCACCACCTTTGTAGGGCAGAATAATGGAGCACATAAATATGATAGATGCCGAAAATCAATGTATATCTGCATGGGCTACAGTTATTTATTCACAACAATTGCAGCAAGTTTAATGCTTATATATTACAAAGAACTTCTTGGTTTATTCTGCAAAGATGCTGAAGTAATAGAAATAGGCTATATCAGGCTTTATTGGTTAGCTTTTGCATTTATTTTCTCAATCATTCAGGATATTTTATCTGGTCTGCTTAGAGGATTTGGTCAATCACTAGGCCCCGCATTAATAAGTCTAATATGTATATGTGGAATTAGAATAGCCTGGGTTAATACAATCTTCAAAAAGTCTCCTACTTTTACAACAATAATGCAATCATACCCGGTAAGCTTAGCTATTACCGCTTTTGCCATCGCCATTCTTTGCTTTATTCTTAAGAAAAAAGGTAAACTAGGATCTATATCCAACAATTAGTTAGTAAATTCTCATCATTAGAAACTTTTATAACAGATAATTATTCTTCGTAATAAAAGAATCTTTTTATATTACATTATGTTATAATGGAGTAAATTAAACAAGATTAAAGCAGGCACCAATGAATAACTCTTTTATTGATAAGTATATAAACACCGAAATTTCAAAACTTCCTTATGCTATATTAGACTTAGAAACCACCGGCTTCAAACCAGGACCGGCAAAAATAACAGAAGTTGCAATAATTCTATACGAAGATGGAAAAGAAGAAAGATTTGAATCCTTTGTAAACCCTGAATGTCATATTCCTGAAGAAATAACAAACATAACGCATATAACAGACGAAATGGTTAAGGATTCTCCAACTATCAGCGAATTAGCACCTGTTCTTCATAATATGCTGAAAAACAATATATTTGTATCTCATAATGTGCCTTTCGACTGGTCTTTTTTTGAATATTTCTTTAAAGAATGTCTTGGAATCGACTATAAATCGCCATCGCTCTGCACACTTAATTTATCTAGGAAACTTTTAAAACTACCGTCAAACAAGCTTGAAAATTCTGCAAAATATTTTGGCTATAATCTTGTTGATGCTCATAGAGCTATGAACGATACAGAAGCAGTCAAAGTTCTACTGCTGAACTTCTTTGATGTTTTAAAAGGAAAAGGTATCGTTACCTTCAAAGATTTATATTCAAGCGGCCTGATGTATATTGATAAACCACCTAGCAGGTGAGAAGTAGGTGGGACGAGGCTAAAGCCTCTGTGGGACTGTTGCTGACGCAACTTGTGAGACTGTCGCTAACACAACTTGTGAGACGGCAGCTAACGCTGCCTGTGTTTGTTGTTGACTATTACCACAGGCTGTAAACAGCCGTCCCACAACGAAGTGTCCCACAGCGCAGCGTTCCACTTCTAACCCTTCCAACCCTTCCAACCCTTCTCACTCTTATAACAATTCCCACAAGTAGTTATGCTGCTGTCCCACAACGAAGCGTAACACTGCGAAGCTTTAAGACCCCCTCAGTCACTTCGTGACAGCTCCCCCAGCAGTTTTTCAAACTCTGGGGGAGCATCGGGATGGATGATCACTACGTCGCCATCTCTAATTGCAAAACTGGGGGCGCTTCTTTGAGAAAACGATCTGCCCCCAGAATGCGATAGCATTGCTGGGAAAGTGGTTCCACAGGAACCGAAAGGGGTCTTACTGGCGTAGCCAGCATAGTGTGGTGGGTTACTTAGAAGGCGAATAGAGATACTGGGCGGTTATCCATTCCTGCCCATGATTATAACCATATCTTTCGTATAGACTTAATATGTAAAGTCTCATTTTGTTATACCAGCTATGAGCTTTATCACTACCGTAAGCTTTTTCTAAGGCCCTTAAAATAGGTTCTTTATTAAAAGTAAATTTTCTGAACCATTTATCGGCAGTCTGCTTATAATGAAGTCCGCTGATTTCCCACATATCAACAAGATGTAAATCTGGTGTAGTCAACATCAAGCTTTTTACAGAAGGAATAATAACATCTTCAATTACGTTATTTCCGGGCATATTATCAAAACCAGTGGAATCTTCATAAAATGCAGTAGAAGAATGAACTCTGGCGGTCATGAAAAACATTCCGTCTTTATTTAAGAGCTTCTTTACCCTTTTTTCCCAATTACCAAGAGAAGCTAATAAGTCGAATCTTTCAAGACAGATTACTCTATCGAATTTATCTGCATCAGTAAAATCTTTAATTTCCTGACTGATAAAGTTAATATTGTTAATATCAAGTTCTTGAGCTTTTTTTCTGAGATTGGAAAGCATTTTGGGGGAAGGAGTTAACGCAGTTATCTTGCAGCTAGGATATTTATTCGCAAGCCAGAAAGAGAATGCACCTGCTCCGCAACCGATTTCTAAAATACTCATACCTTCTCTGATTCTTGCGTGTTCAGAGGCAAGCCATAAAGCAGTATCTTCAGCCTCATTGAGGTCTTCTGCACCAGTAGAGAAATAACCACAAGTAAGACTGAGATTTTTCCCCAAAAAATAATCGTAAAAAGTAAGGGGGAAATCAATAGAGTTTCTTTCGGTAAAATAATATTTTCTAATTTCTGAGCCATTTAGCAAATCGCTTCTTATTTGTCTGAACACAGAATTTCTAGCTTCAATATTATCTAGTTTTGCGTTCTTTATTGTTCTATAACATAGATATTTCATCCAGAGTTTAGTGATTCTGTCTGGAATAAAACCTGTTTCCAATGCTTTATATATTATTTTTGAAGTGAAACCCATGATTTGCTCTCCTTAATTATTGTTATTCTATTATTTTGTAAAGTTAAAATCAAGAGCCATTAAAATTGAGATACAAGACCAAAGATGGAGATATAAGACCAGAACTTGAGACACAAGACCTAAGATGGAGATATTGGTGGTTGGTGGAACGAGGCTAAAGCCTCTGTGGGACTGTTGCTAACACAACTTGTGAGACTGCAGCTAACGCTGCCTGTGGGAGTTGTTCGACAATAACCACAGTGAAACGTCCCACAACGAAGTGTACCACACCGCAGCGTTCCACTTCTAACCCTTCCAACCCTTCCAACCCTTCTCACCCTTATAACAATTCCCACAAGTCGTTATGCTGCTGTCCCACAACGAAGAGTCCCACAGAGAAGCGTAACACTGCGAAGCTTTATGCCCCCTACGACTCGCTTGACATCCTGGCGCTCGCTTGCACTCCCAACATCCTGTTGGTCGTCAGTCAGCTGTTATAATTACCCCTTTCTTAAATGGGGATTAAGCGGGATTTTAATAACAAAACAGTGAAACTTTTACAAAAAACATCCAAAACAAATTTTCCTAGACTATTGTTTTATTGAGAAATAAAAGGTATGATATCTGCTCAATAAATATATTGCACCCAAATATGGAGACAAAAATGGAAAAACAACAACTTTACGATGTATATCTAAAAGAAATAATGAATCTTATAACCAATAAGAATTATGAAAAAGCACTAGCTCTTTGTGCTGAAATGAAACAAAGGATGTATGCTGAAAAGCCTGTTGATCCAATTATGCTTGGGTGGCAAAAATATTACACTTTTATATGTTATTTAAAGCTAGATAGAGATGACGATGCGCTTAATGAATTCTTAGGTCAGGAACCCCACCCCTTTGTTTTTGACTATATTCAAACAAGCTTTTTAACTTCTGTTTGTGCAGAAATAGCCTGTGCTAAAGGTGACGCAGTGCTCTGCAACAAGTTAAGTCACCTAGCCTGGACCACATCATTCCATGACAAAGAACATGTAATGAGAATTCAAAAAGCCCAAAATGCATGTATCTACTTTGAAAGACTCAAACAGCCTCGTTTAAACTTCAGTTTTGCCAGATTTCTTACTGGGGTTGGAAAAAGCAATAAAATTCCTGTTTTATATGTTCAGGGTCTTGAATGCCTACTTTCTAACTATAGACAAAGTAAAAGTCTTACAATTTCAGCTATTTTAATGAATAGTCTTCCTGAAGTTACCAAGCTTTTAGATGAAAAGAACGAAGATTTACCCAAAGACAGATTGCTTGAATATATTGAAGAAGTTTCTAAAATTCCACAATCAATGACCATTTCAAGCAAATATAACGAAGCAAAAGATTTATTATTAGAAAACAAAATAGATGAACTTGCAAAACTAATCGATGAATACCCGTCTTTGAAGGATGAAAATGACGAAATGGGCATGACTCTCCTTCTTACAGCTTCTCAAATAGGAAATATACCCGCTGTAAAAATGCTTTTGGAAAAAGGCTCTGACGTTCATAGATGTGAAACAATTTCTGGTCATTCACCTATTCTTGAAGCATCAAAAATGGGTCATTACGAAATAGTCAAAATATTGATAGATAATGGCGCAGACCCGGAAACACGCGACAAATACGGTTTTACACCTCTTCAAATGGCTATTGTAGAAAAGCAGTATGACGTTCTTGCTACCTTATTAGGTTATGGAGTCTTATTAGAAAGACGTGACGATAATTTTGACACGCCTCTACTTGCTGCAATCAGATGCAATAACCTCGAAGCAGTCAGACTTCTTATTTCAGCCGGTTCAGATATAACAGTCAAAACCAAAGAAGATAAGAGTATTTTTGAATTAGCAGAAGAATTGAAGAATGAAGAAATGATCAAAACACTTTCAATTCTTAAAGCACCTGAAAAAAAAGAACAGACAAACGAAAACAAAGCCTAAATGGTTGGTAGAAAGAAAAAAGCCTCACCTGTCACATTAAATGAATATGACAGACAATATCTAAAAGAAGAAATAGAACAGGCTGGCGGCTGTGAAGTATGTTCAGCTGCAGTCTGTTGTGCACCTGACCAGTATACAGATGTTCGTGTAATATCCAGAGGAACAATAGATTCTGCTCCTGCGATTATTAAAAGCTTAAGACCAGGAGAAGTTCTTCTGCACAATCACCCATCAGGACGCTTAAAACCTTCAGAAGCCGATATGGGCGTTGCTTCAATTTGTGGGAAATCCGGAATAGGTTTTGCAATCCACAATAATGACTGTTCTGAATTTTATGTCGTTGTTGAACCTTATATAGAAGAACAACCAGAGCAGTTAAGCAAAAAAGAGATGATAGCCTACATTTCGAAAGAAGGCCCAATTGCGTCCAAGCTCAAAAATTATGAGCAACGTGACGGTCAGATAGAATTGATGGGAAAAATAACAGATGCTTTAAATGGTCCCTGTCATGCAATATTAGAGGGTGAAACGGGTATAGGCAAAAGTATGGCATATCTTATTCCAGCTATATTTTACTCACATAAGAACAGATGCCGAGTCTGTGTTTCTACAAATACCATAAATCTACAATATCAGCTCATAGATAAAGATTTACCTTTTCTTGAAAGTATAATTCCTTTTGATTTCAAATATTGTCTGTTAAAAGGTAGAAGTAATTACATCTGCTTAAGAAGAGTTAAAGAAGCTACAGCAAGTGATAATGCAGACTTTCTTCTTGATGAACTAGAATTTCCACAATTTCAAAAATTAGCAGCCTGGATGGAAAAAACGACTGACGGTTCTTTGAGCGATTTAACCTGGGTTCCATCTGAAAGCTTATGGGATAAAGTCTGTTGTGATAAAGACAGTTGCCCCGGAGTAAAATGCCCGGATTACAATGAATGCTTCTTTTATAATGCTCGAAGAAAAGCAGCTGAAGCCGATATTTTAGTAGTAAATCATTCTTTATTGTTTTCCGATTTGGCTTTGAGAGCGGAAACATCAGAATATTCTCAAACAGCAGTAATTCCAGCCTGCAAAGCAATTATAATGGATGAAGCTCATAATCTTGAAGAAACAGCTACTAAGCATTTTGGCTACAGAACTACAGCTACAGGACTTCAAAGGTTGATGAACAAAATTTATCAAAAACGGGGAAGAAAAGAATCCGGAACCTTCTATACGTTAACGAACGCACTAGCCTTTAAACATGGCGATATAGAAGATTCAGACAGAGAACTTCTTTTAAAAGATATAAATGATATACTTGTTCCTTCAAGAATGGAAATAGCTGATATTTCCAAGGTTCTATTCGATTCAATAACAAGTTTTCTTTTAAATGACAGCACTCAGCTTGGAGAATACAGATTGCGTGTCACCCCGAAGCAAGAAGCCTCAAATGAGTTTAATATCTTAAGTGCAACAGCAAAAAAGCTGAAAGATGAATTAAAACATTTATCTGCTTCAATGAAAAAATTTGCAAGGCGTTTAAACAGTTCTGTGCCTGATTTTGAAGAAGATAATTCTATTTATGAAGTTCCCTTCACAGAATTAAATAATTATTCGAGCAGACTAGATGAAGTTTCTAACGGACTTGAAATGATGTTTGAGCTAGAAACAGAAAACAGAGCTGATTATGTACATTTCTTTACTTCAAATGTTCGCAAAACGGGGAAATACACTTCATATTCTTCTTTGCCGATTACAATTTCTCAGCAGATGATAGATTATTGCTTCGATAAGATTCCATGTACAATAATGGTGTCTGGAACAATGACAACTGGCGGTAACTTTAATTTTTTAAAAACCAGACTGGGTTTAACAAATGAAGAGATTTCAGCAAATCTAATCGAAGGAAGATATAAATCTCCTTTTGATTATAAAGAACAATCAAGATTGTTTGTACCATCAGATTTACCAGACCCATCAAGTGCCTTGTTTATTGAACAGGCTTCCCAACCTATTATTGATATAATCAAATCATCTCTCGGCGGTACATTGGTTCTGTGCACTTCTTATTCACATTTAAATATGTTCTATAATAATATTAGCCCTATACTAGAAGCACAAGGAATCAACTGTTATAAGCAGGGCGACTTCGATAGACAATATCTTGTAGAATTATTCAAAGAAGACGGAAACGCAGTGTTATTTGGAACAGATTCATTTTGGGAAGGCGTAGACATTCCTGGAGAATCTTTAAGAAATCTTATTATCCTTAAACTGCCCTTTGCTTCACCAAATGACCCTGTTCTTGAAGCAAGGAACGAAAAAATAAAAGAAAATGGTGGTAACCCATTTAAGGACTATCAGCTTCCTATGGCGGCCATAAAGCTTAAACAGGGTTTTGGGAGGCTTATACGTTCAAAAAAAGACAGAGGCACTGTCTGGATACTTGATAACAGAATTATCAACAAGTTTTACGGCAGTTATTTCCTTCATTCACTTCCTGAATCACCTTTTATAAAAGGAAAGTTCCGCTTACTTTTAAAAAGTGCCCAGGACTTTTTTAGACAATAATTACAATAACTACCAACTACAACAACTACTCAAAGAACTATAGTTTACTATGGTTAGGTCACCACCCCTTTTATTCCCCTCCTCAAGGAGGGGCTTTAGAAGACACAGCAAAGCGTTACATTTCTAACCCTTCCTACCCTTCCAACCCTTCCAACACTTCTAACCATTCCAACACTTCTAACCCTTCCAACACTTCCAACCCTTCCAACACTTCCAACTCTTCCAACCCTTCCAACACTTCCAACCCTTCCAACTCTTCTAACTCTTCCAACACTTCCAACACTTCTAAGACATCTAACCATTCCAACACTTCCAACCCTTCCAACACTTCTAACCCTTCCAACACTTCCAACTCTTATATCATACATCTAAAACATTAAACAAAAACCTTGCGATATCTCTCAAATATTGTATAATAAACAAAAATCTGGAGGTTATAATGAAAAATACAGTAAAAGCTTTATTAGCAACATTAGTTTTTTCCATTCTTACCTGTTCTGTAGTTGAAGCAAAACTTCCTGCAACCTGGGCTGAATTCAAACAGGAATATCAAACCGTGGCAACAACTCCTCAAGGTGCTGCAAAAATGCTGTTTAAAGGCATTTTCTGTTGGACAAAAGCAGTTCAGACAAAAAACGCTCAGCTAAAAAAAGATGCTGGCAAAATGATAAGATATGCAGTCTACTCTGATGTTCCCATAGAAACTTCTATTTATTACAGCACATTCAGAGAAAGATTAAATGACCCTGATTATTATTATATATTCAGATCATTTGCAGCTGGTACCTCTGTAGAAAATAGCTACCAGATGGACCCTGAAAATTTTGAACTAAATATTGAAAAAATACGAAAAAGCAGAGATAACTATTATTATGTTGATTTAATCAGTTCTGGAGCAGATTCTATCCGCTATGTAATGGCGGAAAAGAAACCTGATGGTCTGTGGTATATTACATCACCTCATAATGTATATGTTATGGTTAGAAAACCCAAATCACATGAAGTACAGCATATGCATGATCATGACCCTGATTACGATTAATAATCAGTAAAGACTAAAACAAAAAACGAGTTTATGCTTATAAACTCGTTTTTTTATTGTCTTAAATATACGAATCAAATTGAATATGCGATAATTCCAGTAATAGCAGAAATAATTATAAGCTTAATAGGTGTAAGGCCTTTTTGGAATAATTTTCTTGAACCATAATAAATAGCAATAAGTAAGAGAGTTATTATAAGGGAACGTATATTCAAATCATTAACACTTTTAAGAACATTACAATTCTGGAAAATCATATAAAGACCGATTCCCATGATTATACCAGAAATAGAAGGTTTCATTCCGCCTAACATAGCTTGAATATATTTGTTTTCAAATGAATTTTTCAGCAAAACCATTATAGCAATTATTATTAAAAAAGCTGGCAAAATAACAGCAAAAGTAGCTGTTAATGCGCCTAAAACTCCAGCCTGATCTGTTCCTATATAAGTGGCCAAATTGACCATAATTGGACCAGGCGTGCTTTCGCTGATTGCAATCATATAGGAAAGTTTATCGTCATTTATCCAGCCATTTTGCAAAACAACATCTCTTATTAAAGGAATTGCAGCATAGGCTCCACCAAAGGAAAAACAGCCCACATAGAGAAATCCAAGAAATAGATTCAGCAGAATCATTTTGATTCCCCTTCCCTTTTCGCAAAATGGTCTTTACAAATGAACAAAGACAAACTTAATAATCCGGAAACCAGCATAATTACAACTGTCGATAAATTTAAACTGAAATAATTGATGCAAAGCATCAATATAAAATTTATCAGCAGTATTGTGTATGAGAATAAGCTTTTATTCTTCATCTTTTTAAACATATTAATTCCGGCATCAAGAATTAAGATGCCAACAGCTATTTTTATGCCTTGAAAAGCATGTGATATCAATGATATCTCAATGAATTTATTAAAATATAAAGCTATTAGATAAATTATTATAAATGAAGGCAGTACAACCCCCAAAGTAGCAGCAACTGCTCCCCAGAAACCTTTTTGTTTATAACCGACAAAGGTTGCACAGTTTATAGCTATTGGCCCAGGTGTTGATTCTGCAATAACAGTTATATTCATCATTTCATCATGGGTTATCCATTTTTTTGCTTCAACACAGGCATTTTCTATAAGAGCAATCATGGCATAACCACCGCCAAAAGTGAATAACCCTATTTTGAAAAAACATAAAAATAGTTCTAATAATAATTTCATATTCAAAAGAGGGATAATAACAAAAGATTAGGCTTTGGGTGCCCCTTTAAAGCCCTGAGCAACCATAAAGAGTTCACGGCTTCTATTTAGAGAGGCTTTTGGATTACAGGACTTAGCGAAATCAAACATACTTCTAGTTCGCTTTAACAAAGAATTATATTCTGCGCCTTCAAATACTTTAGCTACAAAATTACCTTTTGGCTTAAGAAGTTTTTCTGCAATATCCAAAGCAAGATTAACAAGCATAACAGAGTTTTCTGTATCAGCAAAATGAACTCCAGTAGTATCTGGAGCCATATCGCTCATAATGAAATCAAGACCTTTTGGGGCTAGTTCCAAAATCTTAGCCTGATTTTCAGGGTCTCTAATATCGCCTTTTATAATAATAACATTTTCTATTGGTTCAATATCAAGCAAATCAATAGCGATAATTTTAGCTTTACCGCCAGTTTTTCTCAAAGCATACTGAGACCAGCTACCTGGAGCAGCACCTAAATCAAGTATTTTAGCACCAGGTTTGATAAGCTTATACTTCTGGTCTAATTCTTCAAGTTTATAGGCTGCACGAGACCTATAAGCGTCCGCTCTGGATTTTAACAGATAATGATCATTCAGTCTATTTTGAAACCAAGCTTTGTTAGACATTATTCAAGAGGCTGTTCTGTTAAGGAAGCATTAAAAATACGATTTTCAGGAACTTTTTCAATAACTTTAAGTTCTTCTATATATCTAATTACTGCATCTCTAACAAGAATATCTGTTTTTTCCTTTTTGGTGAAAGTCTTCAATATTGCAAAACCATCGCCACCATCTACGAGGAAATCGTTAAAGGCTACTTTATAGGTTTTATTATCATCTATTTCTTTGCCGCTCATATCAGTCATTTTTGTAATACGATGCATACTTGGCTTAGAAAGATCAAAATAAATCTTTACACCAGAAGGAATAAGGAAACCATAACCAGCACCTACTTCAAGTCTTGTACCATCAATAACAGTGTTGAACTGTTCCATTGCAGCAGTTTTATCATCCTGACCTATTTTTACAACAGGAACAGAAAGACTTAATTCGTAGACATGCTTTAATTCTGCGCCAGTCATTTGAACGATTTCGATGGCATTTTCAAAAGGCTGAACAAGGAAAATATCTTCAACAGTAATCTTACCTTTATAAATGCTTCTTCTGCATCCGCCAAAATTAAGGAATGCTACGTCAGCCTTTCCAACAGTTCTCATTGCATCTGCAACAAGGAAACCAGCAGGAGAATTACCACCAGCAACACCTCTATAAAGATTAACTTTATTTTCACAGATTACCTTAGTCATTTCTGCTCTTAAATCTTTAAGGTATTCTTCGCTTAAATCCTTTATTTTGTTGTCTTCACCAATTTCTTTTTCATATAAAGGAACAGAATTAATTGTAAGTTTAGGCTTAGAAACACCATCTATGTCTAATGTTACGACAGAAGCATGTTCACAGGAACAACCGCTGTGGACTATTGGTGTATTATTTGGACCTGCATAAACAAAATCTTTTTTTACAACATGAGTATGCCCACCCAGAATCAAATCTACACCTTCAGCCTTTTTAAGGAATTCAATATCAGCATTGAGACCTAAGTGAGAAAGCATAATTATAAAATCGCAGCCATTTCTCTTAAGTTTTTTTGCTAATTCAGTGACAATAGGAACAGGATCTTTAAATTCAATATTTTCTACATTCTTTTCAAAAGATATCCATTTTGTTTCTGGTGTATCAACGCCTATAACACCAATTTTAATACCATCATGCGCAAAAACAGCATATTCAGTAGCAAAAGAAAGCAGTTCGCCAGTTCTTTTATCAAATGCATTACAGCAAAGAACCGGGAACTTTTTATTTTTCATCTGCTTTTGAAGATTTTCATAGGAATAGTCAAATTCATGATTACCAAGGGTTGTCCCATTTGCTCCAAGAGTATTCAACATATCAACCATAACCCCACCCTTAGTGCGGTCAACTATTGGAGTTCCCTGGAAAAAGTCACCACTGTCAAAATACATGAAACGAGCGCCTTTAAATTCGGCTTTCTTTTTTGTCTGATTTATAAGGTTCTGCAAAACTGCATAACCACCCATGAGAGGTTTGAAATCACCTTTCGCTGCTGGGTCATCATGAGCATTTATAGAACCATGAACGTCACTTGTATGGAAAATTACAAACTCAGCAGCGTTGGCATTAGCAGAAACCATTAAACCAAACAGACCAGCCAGTATAAGTGATGACGATTTTTTAATGATATTATTAAACATTCCTTGTCCTATCCTATTAGTTATCTTCTTCATATATTACTTCAATACTGTTTTTATTTAAAGATAAAAAAGCAACTTTCGTAACTTCACCTGTTTTTAAATATGTAACAGAAGCGTCATTTATCGGCAGAAATTCTTTATTGAAATTCTTTGAATTAAGAACGTCGGTTAGACGACTATCTTCAACAAAATTTATTACACCTTCGATTTTTAAGGAATTAGTATAAGCAACAATCTTAGTTCGCTGATTCGTTATCTTCATTATTGTTATCCTTCTGAATATTTTCTGCATTAACCGATGTTGGCGCATCTTTAATAATTTCATAGAACTTGCCGGTAGCTTCGACCAATATTGTTCCATCCGGAGCAACAATAGAGCCCCTTGCCATGATGATCTGACGACGCTGAGGCCCCATAGTAGCAATAACCTTTAATGGCAATCCCACTGGGGTCGGGTGTCTATAATTAAGGGTATATTCCAAAGTTACTATTCTTCTGGTAATACCTTCACCCATAACAGCATAGCCCATAGCTTCGTCTAGAAGCGTGGCAAGAATTCCTCCATGAACTATCCCGGCGTAACTCTGATGATTCGGCCCTGGAACCCAGTTAAATGTAACTGTATTTCCTTTAATGTATGTTTTTACTGGAATATGCAAACCAAATGGATTGTTCTTTCCACAAACAAAGCAATGATTATTGTCTATCAGTGATATTATTGAAGAATTACGCTTTTCTATCAATGCTCTGGTATAGGATACTGCATTATAGCATTCAGGTCTATTCAATACAGCTGGAGTAGAAAGCGTCCCTCTTTCATACAAATGACAATTCTTTTCTCTAAGTCTAGCCTTAATGGTTTCTACATTAGGAATTTGAAAAGAGGGATTGAAAATATCACCAGAAAAAACTGGCAAAGAGCCCAAGTCATTAAGTCCATGTTCTATTAAATCAGGGAATCTGCTAAATAAGTTAGCTGGAACCGAGATATGATGAACGGGGAAAGCTTCTCTAGCAACTTCAACCATTTTAGCAACAGCATCAAATGGTAAAGGAGGTCTGTTAAACATCTTACAGCCTTGTGACGGCTGGAAAGGTATAATTCTTATATCTTGAAGGAATGGGTCAGACGAACAGAATCTTCCGATTTCTCTAAGGAATTCAAGTCTTTCAGTTTCTGTTTCGCCAATTCCTATGGAAAAACAGAGAGTATAAGGAATCTGATTCTGGTGAAGAGCTTCTACAAAAGCTTTACCATTTGCAGGATTTCTATTCTTGGAATTTTGCAGAGCCTGCCCTTCTTCAGAAAGATTTGAACAAACCAGATTAGCTCTGATAGAACAGCCGGACTTATAAAATCTTTCTAAGGTGAAGGAATTAAGATAGCCTATTTCCAATACAGGAATTAGATTCAAAGCCAAAGCTTCTTTTATTGCCATATTTACATATTCAGCAAAAGAAGTATAACCAAATTTTGCCAATTGAATCATTATGTGTGGAAAATCAGAAGGATTTTCACCCGCAACAAAAACTACTTCTGTTGCTCCTGCTTTAGAAAGCTGTTTTAATTCGTTCTGTAAATCTTCTGGTTCAAGCAGAGGTGAATCCTGTTTAAAGAAGCTGCAAAAGCCGCATTCCTGACAACAGGTTCTCGTCAAAGAAATATATGAACTTAAAATATAAGATATTGATACACATTCATTCATAAATTCAATTTACCACAATAATGAATCTTTAGCAAAGATTTTAACCATATCAAAATATCAAAGGAATAAAACAAATATCAAAAAATCTAAAAAAACTGCTTTTTTAGAATATAAATAGTTGATAATAGTAGATTAAAGCTGATAAAATAGATAAGGTTTATATTTATGGAAGCTAAAAATACTAAAAAAATAACCCTTATCTCAATAATAGTACTTGTTGTCTTAGGTGCTATTGCTTTTTCCATTTATATCACTTATTTCAACGAATTAAGTGATGATGAAGAAACAGAGATTCTATTACCTCCTAACCTCTATTCTTCGTCGCAATATATTATAGGAACAGGTAATAAACTAGGAACCTATTTCCCTGCCGGTCAAATATTAGCAAATTGGTTTAATGATAATATAGAAAATAAAAAAGGCGGATTTTTAGCTTACCAAACCAATGGCTCTATAGATAATATTACTTTATTACAAAAAAGGCTTATTCAATTTGGAATGGCAGAATCTCGTATTGCCAAAGAAGCCTATTGCATGAACAATAGCATCAGGGTTGTCTGGCCATTATGGTATGATATTGTTCAAATAGTAAAACCACCTAAGGAAGTAATGAAAGACTATGTTTTCCCAGGTTCAAATGTTGCTTTCCTAGGGCAAAAGAATTCTTCTACAGAAAGAACATCAAAAGAAATACTCTCTGCCTTAAACATAAAATTGAAGACAAATCCCAATATTCAAACAGACAGCGTTATAGATAAACTCTCTTACGGTAAACTAGGATTTGCAATGATACAAGCGGGTATACCCAATAATACCGTTTCTAACGCTATAGTATATTATCGATGCGGTCTTTATAGCTTTTCAGACGAACAACTTCAGTTGATTAGAAAAAATGTATCAACTTATATTGATTTCAAAATTCCTGCAGGTTTTTATGATGACAATCAACCAGAAATCAATACTTTTGCATTACCTAATGTTATGATTTCTACTTCAGATGTTCCGCCAGAACTTGTTGAATTATTTGTCGATTTATTAATAAACGCATGCACAAGATTGAAGAATCGTTTCAAAGCTTTTGAAACAGTTCCTTCTGATATTCATGAAGTTGTTAAAATATTGGAAAACACAAATGTTCCTCTTCATGAAGGCACTAAAAGATGGTTAGAAAAAAGGTTAAAAGAGATAAAAAAATAAAATGACTATAATCTTCAACCAAAAGAGACAAAACAACCGCAAAGGTATCGTTATCTTTGTAGTATTAGGCACTATCTTTGTGTTAGGGACTCTGGTATTTTCTTATAATTATTTAGTTAAAGGAAAATTTAATGAAAGCCGTGAAATACTAGAACATGTTCGTGCTTCTTATTGTGCTCAATCTGTTCATAATTACATATTGACCCACTTCATTAGCGATTTACAAAATTCAAATTCTGAAGGACTGACAAAACTTCAGACTATTTTTCTAAACAGTAACGATCCAGATACACTAGAAAGCGATTTAAAAGCAAAATGGCTAAAAGATATAGATTGTAAAACTTTATTTGATAAATTAGTTGCTGATACTGCACCCAACAAAACCAAAGACTGTTACGTAAGATTTGGGTTTATTGATATAACAACATTAAACAGCATAAAATCTTCGAGAGGAGCTGATGACATATTATTCTTAGATTCCGAAAAAGTAGGAAGAATAACAATAGAAGTTACAGTTCAAATTGGTCATACTCGCGAAATATGGCAGGAAACAAGACCTTTCAAAGTTGTCTTCCCCTTCCCTATGCCGATTACAAAATTCAATTTTTATTGGAAAAATGGGGTTTCTGGCAATCCTTATAGTTTCAACACTTCTGTTATTAATGCAAGTGGAAATGTCAAAGAAGGAAAAGTCCCATTTATATTTGATAATGGTTCTTCAATCGGAAGTAACCGAGAAGAAACAGTCTGGGTTGACCGAGGCTGGATTTATATCGGAGGTAGAGAATTAGTTCTAAATCACTCAAATGGAAGTAAAAAGTTTGGACAGCTTTTTTATTCTTATAACTCAGATAAGCCTATAACTATGAAATTAAGCAATACAGATAACCTACCTCAAGGATTCTCCTTCAGAACTTCATATTGGGGTTTTACCGAATCTCATATGAATCCTGATGGTCCAAGCAATTGGAGACAAATATTTAAAGGTGAATACGACAAACATAATGGCGCCGATGAAAAACCAGAGTTATGGAAAAGTTCATGCCTGCATTTATTCAGTGATAGCAACCTCATAAGCAATTCCAATTCATCTTCTGCCCCTGTCCCGTCAATAACAAGAATTACCGGCAAAGTTTACGACCGATTCCTTGAATTAGGCTATTTATTTAAAAACGACAGTCTACTAGCTGCAGTTAAAAACTGTCCTTCTCAAAATGTTTACGATTTTTGGCTAAGACCATCAGATTCTATAACTCCAGAAGATAAACTTGACCTTACAAATCAATATGGTTTTGAAGGTGGAAGCCTAGTATTACAACAAGGAGTAACTTTTTATAAGAGTTTCTTCCTGTTTAAAGGCAATTACAGATATTCGGAACACAATACGGAATGGGATTCCTATTTAGACCTATTCCAAAATCATATTAGATATAATAGTAATAATTCTAGTAAAATTAACTATAAAACAATAATGAGTAAATCAACTTCTCAAACTTATGACGAAACATATAAGACTATAGTCAATTACAATAGCGGCAGCGCCATAAAATTGCCTCCTAATGTCTCAGCCCCATCAGTAAACGATAACACTTTTGAACCTTCTAATCTCACTTATAGTGGTAGTGGTTTAAATACAGGTATTATGCCTGAACCTGATAAAGTAAAGAAAATGAAAATTCCAGATATTTCAGAAGTTGGAGATAAAACTTTAGGTTTACAATTAAGAAAATGCTATCAAATAAATTCATCAGAAGATTTTTTAAATTATTTTAGTCTTTCAGATGGATTATATCTAAATAATCTAGTCTACGAAATTAATTCAGAAGATGTAAGCTTAGGTATTCTAAATGCAAAAACTGCAGGAGCAATATACAGCAACTCTTCAATAACTCTTGGAAACTTTCCTCAAGCAAGTAATTCAGATGAATCTCCATTACTTATTCTATCAAAAGAAGGGCAAATATATATTAATAATTCAAATAGTAATTTAGTAAGAGCCTACCTCATTGCTTTAGGAGAAAATGGTTCCGTAATAGCAAAAAATCCTAATGAAAAACTCCTTATAAAAGGCGGTGTAGCAATAAAACAATTTGATGTAAATAATTTACCAAATGCAGGTGGATGCTTGGATTACAATTTAAGTTTAGACCCTACAAAAAATGAATTTAGTAAATATGCCGGGATAGCTCTAGGTCCTAGAGGAGGCCAACTATGACAAAACACGGCATGAGCCTCGTAGAAATAATGGTATCTATCCTGATATTTTTGGCATCAATGGTCCCTTTATGGGGGTTGATGGGAACATCAACACAACAGGTTGTAAGATTTTCCGAAGAAATAGTAGCTAGTCAGTTAACCGTAGAAATATTGGAACAAATAAAGAACTCACATGCCATTAATGTATTTTCTGGCGATAACGACACTTATCATTTTACACTGACTCCAGGTTCTGCAATAAATATAGGGAACCAGACTTCTGCTCTAACAGTAAATGTTGGTACATTTGAAACTTACCTTGCTCCTGAACTGACAATCAGTTCAGAAGTAGTAAAAAACAAATTTTTACCAGAAAAAACTATTGGAAGAATAATAACACTTGAAATGAGATACAAAAGCAAAGAAGGAAAAAGTCTGACATATAAACTAAGAGGTTTTGTAAGTGTTAAAAACTAAGAAAGCTTTCACAGTTGTAGAACTAATAATAGCCATCGTTATTGTTGTTATGGTTATGGGAATTGTCTTGATAATGATGACCAGAGGTGCATCAAATGTTCAGAAAGGCAGTTTCAATGCTTTAGCAGCAAATCAGGCATTCTGGATAATCTCAACAATCAGAGATGATTTTTCTCATTCTGACTTAGAGCACATTAATTTTGAAGGCTCAAACGACACATGGGATGGAACATCAAAGTTTGAAGTATATATAGAAGGCGGTAAGGCTTCTTATCAGTTAGAAAATAATGGAAATACCAAAACTTTCGTAAGAAAATATACAAGATCAAATGAACACGTTGCTTATGAACCTAAAGAAACGCCAATACAAAAATTTGGAGATGAATATTTGACCAGTATGTCAGTAACAAAGAAAGTCGAAAACAATATTATCTCTTTTAAGGTTAATATTAATATGAAAAACCCGAATAAAACTTCTAGTGGCAAACAAGACCTAATATGGTCTGCAACAATTTATCCAAATTTACCTAATAAAAAAGATAATTATTGGGTTTCTACGATAGATAATCCTTCAAATTAATAAAAACTTAAAAATAACAAGGATTTATGTTGAAAGGCGATTTTATGATAATAAAACTGCATAAACAAATAACTATAAAATGTTCTGCTTTTGTTATTTCTTTATGCTTTCTTTTTTTAACTGGGTGTTGTTCTCCTCAATATAGTTATTATAACTGTAGAAAAAGAGGTGAAGAAGCACTAATAGCAAAAAAATTTATTAAAGCAAGAAATTACTATTCTTTAATATACAAAAACGAAAACAAAGCTAAAAAGGTAAACGAAGAAAGAACAACATGGGCATATTACAGACTTGGTGTCATTGCTGAAGTTTCTGGCGACCTAAAATTAGCAAAAGGTTATTATTGGGGTGATTCCCTAAGAGAAGGATTTTATGACCATTATCCACAAACAGGCAGACTAGCCAAAATAGGATGGAAAAATATAGATGATAACAAATCTGCTAGAACCTTAGAAAGTATATTAGAGTTGGAAAAAAATTCTGAAAATGAAATCGAAATCCCAGAACAGGAAGTTATCGAAAGAAAAAAAGAAGTTATTGTTCCTAAAAAAAATTCATTTATATCTTCTAATGACTATTTAAAAAATACAGAGGATGTAATAATAAAAACATATAGTGATTCAAGAACTCCACCACCGCGAAATGATCCTGAACCCTATCAGGTTTATTATTAAACATAAAAAAACATAAAAAAAAACTCAAGCATAAATGCCTGAGTTTTTTTATTAATATTTATTCTTTATTTAGTCCAGTATGGGAATCTTCCTTCAACTAATTTTAAAGTTTCTTTACCATTAGTATCACCAATCATAATATCAAAATTATTTTGAAAAACAATAAATTCACCATTTGGAGAAAAGCTAGGATTAGTTCCCTTAAGATTTGTTCTATTTAAATCGAATACCCCTTCTTCATTAAGACCAACACCTAGTATTTCAATTTCATACATTGCATTATTACGGTTAGTGTAATAAGCGATTTTTTTATTATCTAAACAAAATACAGGATAAGCTTCATTAACTTTTGGAGTATTAACTAAAGGAATAATACCTCTGCCATAGCAAGAAATCATATGCATATCCATAGAACCGTCACTGCTTAAATCTGAAACAACAATCCATTCACCATCTGGAGAATAGTTAGCAGAACAAACCTTTAAACTCTGAGATACTTTATATGCCTTTTTCTTATTTATATCATATACAAAAAGTTCGGGATTACCTCCAGTTGTAGTGTAAAGTATTGTTTTACCATCAGGAGAAAAATCTTGAAAACAAGCGTTAGTTAAAATTTTCTTTAAATGTTTTCCTGTATTATCTAAAATATAGATTTCTGAAGTCATATTTTCTGTCTGATTAGTAAAAGCTATTTCTCCAGTAACGGGATTATTCTTTGGAAGTATTATATTAAATAGAGTTGGAGTAAGTCTGACTTTATTTTTCCCATTAGGATCAATAACAGAAAGATAAGTTCCACCTTCTTTTGCTTTATTTACGAATAAAATTTTATTCTTTAAATTTAAAGCATCTGCAGCAAAAAGATGACTAGATAAGAATACGAACATAGCTATAGCAATTAAATTAATAAGTTTTTTCATAGATAAACTCCTTCAAAAAATAAGGTCAGGATAAATCTAATATATATCCTGACCTGTATATACATTATATTAAATGAGGTGTAAACCAGTTTTTAATATTTTTATTTAATTAAAAACGATGTCCACCGCCACCGCCGAATGAACGACCGCTGCCGCCATGAGTTGTGCCACTAGAACTAGTGTGAGTAGTAGAACCACCATAATTTGCTTTTTCTAATGCATTATCAATTCTTTCCTGACGACGATCTTTTAATCCAGCTGCAGATTCTATAGTGTCATCAAATACTTTTTTTGCTCCGTTTACAAAACCGTTATCTTCGCCACCAACAAAGAATCCCTTAATTCCACTTACAAGCCCGCTACCAAGAGCTCTAACTGGTGCAGTTACAACCTTACCAGTAGTAACAAGAGTATCTAAAGCATTCTGAGCTCTGGCGACTCTTGTAACTCTATTATATTCAATACGATCATTTAGCCAATTACCGAAAGTCTTAAGACCTTTTCCAACTGTTTCGACACCTTTCTTAACACCTTCACCAACGGTTTCGACGCCTTTCTTAATTCCTTCACCAACGGTTTCGACGCCTTTCTTAATTCCTTCACCAACGGTTTCGACGCCTTTCTTAAGGCCTTCGACGCCTTTCTTAAGGCCTTCGCCAACTTTTTCGACGCCTTCATCAATCATTTTACCAATTCTTTGGGCAAGTCCCATCTTTTCAGCGTCTTCTTCACCATTTTTCTTGGCAGCATTTGCAGCATCTAATGCAGCAATTTCTTCTGGAGTTAAAGCTACATTTTTCGCATTAACAAGTTCAATCTTACCGTTATTAATTCTCCAGGTATGTTCATCTGCTGGACTAAGAGCAGCTAATTCTTCCTTAGAAATAATACCTTTTTCTACTAAATATTTAACAGTATTACCATTGAAATCTACAAGTCCAAAACCTTCTGGTAATTTACCATTTGCTTCATCTAAAACTTTCTGAAGTTCAGCTATTTTTTCTGCATTTGTCTTTTCTTCTTCTGGTTCAGCAACTTCGCTGCTTTCAGAAGATTCATCTGTAACTTCAACTTCAGGTTCTGGATCAGCAGCGGCAGCTTCTTCAGCAGGAGCAGCGCCATCCAATTGAATTTTTAAATTCCAACCTGTAAGAATAACATTTGGGTCAGAAATAAGTTCTGGATTAAGAGCAGCTATTTCAGGATATCTACTTGCACTTCCAAGATATCTTAAAGCTATAGAACAAAGGGTATCACCTGGAACTACAGTATAAGTTATAACCTGTTTTTCTTCTTCTTTATTTTCTGTTTCTTCAGATTTTTCAGTATCTTTAGCTTCTTCAGAGCTTTCTGAAGTGCTTGTAGGCTTAGTTTCTAATGCTTCATCTATTGTTACATCACTTTCGGAACTAACATCCCACCAGCCGCCTTCATCATCCTGGGCATTAACAGCACAACTACTGTTTATAATTAATGCCAAACCTAAAATTAAGTATAACCAATGCTTTTTCATAGATACACCTCGAATTTGTTTAGTTATAATCGTATTATAGCAAAAAATTCACTGTACCGATAGAGGAAAAAAGAAAAATAATTAATATTTATGAGAAATAATTAATATATTCACTTTTTGATTTTCTTATTAAAGATTATTGACAGAAAAGTTTAAAGAGTGGTAATAATGATATAAATTGGGGTGTTATCCCTATTTTAGAACAAATCAAGAAGGTTTAATGAAAGAATGAGTGAAGAAAAGATTATAAACAAAGAAAACAAAGAACCGCAGACCATAAAAATAACGGTTGCAAACAATGGGTCAACCCATGAACTTGAGAGAGGAAAACCAATAATCGAATTAGCTAAAACCTTAGAATTAGGTCCGGATAATCTCCCATATATCTGCGCTAAGGTTAACAACGAAGTATTAGGACTTGATTTTACTCCAGCAATGGATTGTAAAATTGAATTTTTAACTTACAAATCTAGCTTCGGAAGAGACTGCTATAAAAGAAGTCTCGCTTTTGTTCTTGCTAGAACAATTCTTGAATTATACCGTAATGCCAGATTAGTTATAGACCATGCTATTGGGAACGGCTTCTATTACGATCTATTCACTGATGTTCCAGTATCTGATAGACTTTTGGAACAAGTAAAAAAGAGAATGAACAGTATAGTTGAAAAGGATGAACCTTTCCAAAAAACTACTTTAACTCGTGGTGAAGCCAAAGATTTATTCGAAAAAGAAGGCTATCCTGAAAAAGCCAGATTACTCAAAAATATTAATGCTGACAGAGTAGATATAGTTTCTTGCTGGAAGTATGTAGACCTTGACATGGGGCCAATGGTTCCATCTACAGGTTATTTAAAAGTATTTGATGTTAAGCAGTATGCTTCTGGTTTTGTTCTTTTGTTCCCAGATTTTGATAATCCTTCAATTCCATCTCAACCCAAAAGACAACCTAAGATATTTGCTGCATATCGTGAAAGTAAAGAATGGGGTAGAATTCTTGAAGTAAACAATGTAGGTCGTTTAAATGAAATCATAAAAGATGGTTCTATTTCTGATTTTATCAAAACTTCAGAAGCACTTCACCAGAAAAAGATTCAGGTTATCGCAGACCAAATTAGCAGTCACAGTTCTGTAAGAATAGTTTTAATAGCAGGGCCTTCAAGTTCTGGCAAAACAACTTTCAGTAAGCGTCTTTGCACAAGCCTAAAAGTTAATGGTTTAAGACCAATTACCCTTTCATTAGACAATTACTTTGTTGGTAGAGACAAAACTCCTTTAGACGAAGACGGCGAATATGATTTCGAAGCAATTGAAGCTTTAGACCTACCCTTGTTCAACAAAAATATGCTTGAACTTCTTGAAGGCAAAACTGCTCAGATACCGGAATATGACTTCCATACCGGCAGCAGAAAAGAAAAGACTATTCCAATGAGAATCAATGAAGACCAGATTGTTATTATTGAAGGTATTCATGGTCTAAATCCAAGACTTACAGAATCTATTCCACCGGAATGTAAATTCAAGATTTATATCAGTGCTTTGACTCCATTGGTTATCGATGACTATAACAGAATTAGCACAACAGATACACGCTTAATCAGAAGAACCGTCAGAGATGCTAAGTATAGAAGTTATTCTGCAGAATCTACTATTATGCGTTGGCCATCAGTAAATCGTGGTGAAGTTCAGAACATATTCCCATTCCAGGAATGTGCTGACGCAGTCTTCAATTCTGCTGTTCCTTACGAATGGGCTGTTTTAAGACCAATTGCAGAAAAGCTATTTATGGATATTACTCCAGATAGTCCATGCTATAGTCAGGCTCGACAGATTCTAAGAACTCTCTCCTACTTCTGTCCATTAGATCCTAAGATGGTTGAAGAAGTTCCGCCTACATCAATTCTTCGTGAATTCATCGGTGGCAGTTCGTTCCAATACTGATTTAAATTGAAAGTTGAAAACTGAAAACTGATAATTTAATAATTAATTCCAAAAAGGCTCGTCATTGCGAGCGTTAGCGTGGCAATCTAGTCTTTTTGGAATTTTATTTTTTTATCTATGATATAAATATGAAGGATTTAAAGATTTACTTAGACAAAGTTTTAAAAGAATTTCCCCCTAAAGACAGAGTTAGTGCTGATCCGGTTCAATTTCAAAGACGTTTTTTCGATGAAGGAAAAAGCCAAAAAGAAGTAGAAGCAGTAGCACTCTTTTCGGCAATGCTTTCATATGGTTCTGCAGCGCAATTTACAAAAAAAATTGCAGCAATTATAAACAGCTGTAATAAAGAATTTTTAAAACTTATAACCAACGAACCAGACTCTAATTTCCCCTGGATTGGCTATAGAATGAGCACTGCAAAAGAAATATCAATATTTGCTTATTCAATCGGTAATGTAATTAACAAATTCGGCAGTATAAAAGAAGTTTTTCTTTCTGGATATAAGAAAAATAATGAAATAATTGAGGGCTTATCTGCTCTAAGAAACGCAATTTTCGAAGAAGCTGAAAAGTTTATTAACCCCGTTCCCCATGGAATCAAGCATCTTCTGCCAGATCCGACAGCAGGCGGTTGCTGTAAACGCTGGCACATGTTTTTAAGATGGATGGTTAGAAAGAATGACGGAGTTGATATAGGAATATGGAAGGAAATACCACCTTCAAAACTTATTATTCCCCTAGATACACATATTAGTAAAATCAGCAGAAATCTCGGATTAACTACCAGAAAAAACGATGATTTAAAAACAGCTATAGAAATTACAAATAAATTAAAAGAATGTTGCCCTGAAGACCCGATAAAATACGATTTTGCCATCTGCCATTTAGGAATTGGTGGTAAATGTACCTACGGCAAGAATCCTGAATTATGTGCTGATTGCATTCTTAAAAAACAATGTATGGTTGGGAAAAAGTTAGTTTAATATAATTAGAACAAAAATTGAAAAGAGTTATTTATGACTTATTTTTTTAATATATTGTTTTTTCTACATATTTTTGGAATTGCCTGCTATGCTTATTTATATTACGATGTAAAGCTTATTCGTAATGAAAACTTTTTTAAATGGTTTCAAGATAAAACAGGAATCTGTAAAAAAGAAGATTATGAACATAGTCAAAAATATATCGACAATGTAGCTTATAAAGCGCTTTTTGATGAAACTTTCCATAAGTTTAAAATAATCAGCGTTTTTGTTATTCTTAACTATATTATAGCAATACTCTTATTTGGATACATGAGATTTAGTATCCGAGAATGTATAGACTCTATTTTAAATTACCAGACAATTCCTATAATCATGGTATCTGTTCTTGTTGAAGTCGCTTATTATTTATATTTTATATACCCTGAATATAAAAATGTCTCTGAACAGATAAATTCTTTCCGAACTTACTTTCAACCTGCTTTAATACTATTTGTTTATTGTTCTTCTTTTCTTATTACCGCTTCTGTTGTCTGTTTTTTAAACTACAATATGCCTGATCCGGAGTCAGAAGAAAAAATAGTAAAAATAAAAGACGTTACTAAAGTTTTGTATGAACATTCAGGTCTGTTTGAAAGAAAACACTACAATGTTTTGGTAGTAGAACCTGCCATTTACGGCGATAGATTTATTTCTGTATCAGATGAAACCTTGAATAAAGCTCGAAAAGGTAATAAATTAAAAGCAACAATAAAGAAAGGCTTATTTGGAGCAAGATTTATTGAAAAAGAAGAAATACTGCTTAAATAACAATAAAAGTTTTATTATTCAGCAATATCTTCATTTTTGCTACTTTTTATTATATCTGCAGCTACTAAAATAACTCCCAGCAACAAGCCTGTTACTGGCGAAAATAAAACATTAAAAATATTAGAATATACTCTATTGGAAAAATCACGCATTTCTTTTTCTTTTATTCTTTTATTCCTTTTTTCAAGATATTGATGCGAAAAAGGAATTTCAAGAGAATTGTCGTATGAAGGCATAGCTATATCGTCACTATTATGTTTTTGGTAATATAGTTCACAACTCCCATGTTTCTTACAGAAAATAGTTCCAGAACCAACTATATCAAAAAAACCATAAGAACATTCCGGCTCGATTAAATCAATATAATTTTTTAAATATCTTTCTTTAACCAGAAGTTCTTCACATTGTTCAAAAGCTTGGCCAGGCAATGCCGTTTCTATAGGAATCGTATTATCCATATTATACATTTCTACAGCACCTTGTATAATTCTCTGGTTTGAAAAACATGCCTTTAATCTAGCAGAATATCGAGTACGAGGGAAATTAGGTACAGCCATATTAATTAATGTATTTATTATAATAATACCAATACCTAAGACTGTTAAGCATGAGCCTTTTCGATTAAAATTTAGTTTCATATTTTTAATCTTCATAATTATATAATAACAGAAATTTGGATTGATATACCATTTTATTAATAATTCTTTTAATCTAGGGTGACGATAAATTTATAAATCATGATTGGAAACCTCTAAGTTAATGAGAAAAGAAATACTATCATCTATACTACTAGCATTATTTCTAGCAAATAATCTTTGCTATGCTCAGTTCGTTGATGATGACCCCGAACTTGATATAGACAAAAAGCCCCTGCCCCCTTACAGTCTTAGAAAAGTTAGAACCTATGAAGACTTCAATGTTTTCGATTTTACTGACCTTAATGGAAGACAGTGGACTAATCGTTATGGTTTAAGTAGACCACTGCTCATTATTACTGGCAAATGGGCTTTAAGACATGATATAAAGAAATGGGCCCATTATCTTGCTCATAAATACAATAATTTTTGTGATATTATCTGGGTGTTTAATCCTGACAGCACAGAGTTTGCAGACCACCGAGAACGAAACGAAAAAGCATTACGTGAATTCAGTATCGCTATACCAGTAGTTATAGACAATCACGCAATAGTTGGAAGAAGTTTAAAAATCGAATATGATATTCCTACTATAATTGGCTTAACCAGAAAAAATACTCTGGGTTTTGTATTTGAATCACCGCTGAATAACTATGCCAAAGACAGATTGGAAAAACTTATGTTTACCAAATTGTATAAGTAAAAAACTTATTTTACCCATTCCATTTTTTTACTGAAATATTTTTGCCCTAATAGTCCCTTACAAACAAAGAGCTTCAGAGTTTTTCCTTTTTCAGCTTCATTATAAATTGTATTAGAAACTTCAATTTTATTAAGTCCACAAACAGGAGGATCTATTAAAAACATAAAATAACCTCTTTTATTACCTCTTTGGTAATAGAAATCTTGAACAGTTACTTTGTACTCAGTTTTAGGTCGAAAATCCAAAAAATGATTTACCGAATGTAATATCATAATACTGAATAAAACAGAGGCCGCATATATATACAGAATAATGGAAACAACGATATGTTTTTTTCTATTTTTAACTTCATCAGTTGGGTAAAGTATTTCACCTTTAAACTTACTATATATTAAGAAAAAAATAACTGCTGCTAAAATCATAATAAGCATAATGCTAAGCAAGTCATTAAATTGATCTATATAAATATAATATATAAACCATAGATTGGCCATTACATAAAAAACGTCGATTAGTATAAACCAAAAGTATACCTGATAAAAAACAGGGAAACTCTCTTCAAATAAAACAGTATAACCATTATCATCTTTTTTGGGAGTAAAATAAACAAGTGAAAGAAAAAGTAGAATTACATGAAATACTAAAAAATAATACGAAAACACATTATTATCTCCGAAAAACTCAAATATATATTTATATAATAAAGCAATAACTAATTTAATAAATAAACATACTTATTTATTTTATAACAACCATTTTTTTAGTTAAATATCTTTGTCCAAATAATCCATTACCAACATATAGTTTTACGTTGATACCTTTATGACAGAGTCTAAAATTTTCCTTTGGAACCTCGACAATTTTTAGACCACAAATAGGTGGTTCAACAGTTAAATCATAGTGACGAGTACGGCTTTTTCCAGAACCAGTAACATAAGTTCTTGCTTCTAATACTTTTACTTTGTGTTCAATAGGGGCAGAATTATCTAAGAAATGATTAGCATTATATATTAATGCACAACTAATTAATACAGATACAGAGTATAAATAAAGAAAAATAGTTTCAACAACGAATTTCCTCTTTTTCTTGAATTTGTCACTGACAAAGTATATTTCTTGAAAATAAAACCTATATAAAATTCCGAAAATAGGAAGAGCTAAAACTGCAACTATTATTATAAAAAATGAATCCTCAAAATAATCTATGTAAAAATAGTTTAACCAAAGATGATCTACAATAATATATATTAATAGTAGGACAAAAAACCAATAACCGGTTTTACTAAATATTGGGAAATTTTCGTTAAACTCGCTTTCATAATAGAAATCGCCATAAATATCTGTTCTTTTAGGTATATAGTAAAGAAAAGTAATAACGGCAATTACAATATGAATAATTACAATATTAATACCCATTTCTTTTCCCCTTTATTTCAAATCTATTCTATTACTCACATACCTGACACCATACAAACCTTTGTAAACATAAATCTTAATTTTATTTCCACTGCTAATAAGGCCCTGAGTTACTCTTGAAACTTCAAGTTTATGAAGTTTATAAACACTTGGTCTAAAGGATATTTCAAAAACTGTATGCCCTTTTCTTCTGTTGCCTACAGTATTCCTAGAACTAGTAGTAACTGTGACTACATGTTCTTCTCCAAATGAGAAATCAAGGAAATGATTCGTAAAATGAAAGAATACTACACTAAGTAATACGGAAGAAGTATATAAAATAATATATGAAAAAGGTACCGCCCAAATTCTTCGATTTTTTAATTCTTGGCTAACATTTAAAATCTCATTTCTTACTTTACTCAACAAAAGTTTAAATATGATTACAGCATAAACAGCCATAATTATATAACATTTTTTAGTATCAAAAGAATCAATGTAATTAACACCAATCCAACCCTTTGATAAAACATCAATAAGGAAATAAAAGAATACGATTATAAACACCCAAAAACTCAAAGGATAAAAAGTCGGAAAATTCTTGCGAAATAATTCTCTATAATAATTATCACATCTTTTTGTAGATGGTAGTAAATAAAGAATACAAATAATAAACGCAAAAGCATGAAAAAAATAAATAGCTATCAACATTATGTTTTCTCATATATAATAATTTGTTTTTATTTTATCAAAGACTTTCTTAAAGTCAATTTTGTTATTCTTTATTACTAAAAAAATAAGTCATATTCAAAAGGGAACTACAGATTAAAAAAACTTGTAAAAAGCGAATTTTAATATTAGTATGTACCTTCAATGACATTCTCGGAGGTTAAGAAATGCGTAAATGGCGTATTGAAGATTCTGTAGAGTTGTATAATATCGATGGCTGGGGAATCGGCTATTTTGGTGTAAACGACAAAGGCAACGTTACTGTTATGCCCCATCGTGATCCAAATAAAGCCATAGATATAAAAGAACTTCTTGATGATTTATCAAACAAAGACGTTTCCTGTCCAGTATTATTAAGATTTCCTGATATACTTGACGAACGCATTGAGACACTAGCAGAATGTTTTAAAAAAGCCTCTGAAGAATATAATTTTAAAGGACAGTATCATACCGTTTATCCAATAAAAGTTAATCAAATGCAGCCTGTTGTTGATGAAATTGTCAAATATGGACAGAAATTCAATATAGGTATGGAAGCTGGCTCTAAGCCAGAACTTCATGCTGTTTTGGGCATGACAGAAAACCCAGATACCATAATAGTCTGCAATGGCTATAAGGATAAAGAATTCATAGAATTAGCTCTTTTAGCAACAAAAATGGGCAAAAAAATCTTTATAGTTGCAGAAAAACTTAATGAACTGAAACTAATGGCCAAGCTTTCCAAAGAACATAATGTTAAGCCCAATATTGGAATCAGAATTAAATTAGCTGCATTCGGCAGTGGTAAATGGGAAGAATCTGGTGGCGACAAGAGCAAATTCGGTTTAACACCAATGGAAATAGTCGAAGCTGTAGAATACATGAAAAGCGAAGATATGCTAGACAGCATAAAGCTTATTCATGCACATCTCGGCAGCCAGATTACAAATATCCGCAAAATTAAGCATGGTTTGAAAGAATCTTCTCAATTCTTTGTTCAGTTAAGCAAAATGGGATGTAACATTGAATATGTTGATATAGGCGGCGGTTTAGGTGTTGACTATGACGGCACCCGCACAACTATATCCAGCAGTATAAATTATTCTATTCAGGAATATGCAAATGACGCTGTGTCAGCTCTTCAGGAAGCAGCAGATAAAAACAATCTTAATCACCCAAATCTAATAACAGAATCTGGTAGAGCATTAACAGCACACCACTCAATGCTTGTTTTCAATGTTCTTGAAAGCACTTGTCCTCCAAGATCTACTATTGAAGAACTTAAAAATAGCATAACTAAAGAAGACCACGAATTAGTTCGAGACATGTTTACTGTTCTTGATTCTATTACAGATTTAACGATGATAGAATGCTGGCATGATGCTTTGCAGCTTCGCGAAGAATCTTTAGATTTATTCGGTCTTGGTCTCTTAGACCTTAAGAATCGTGCAAAAGTCGAAAAGATTTTCTGGACTATAGCTCATGAAATCGCTGATTTGGCAAAAGAATCAAAACATGGTCTCGAAGATTTAACCGACTTAGATAAGATTCTTGCTGAAAAATATTTCTGTAACTTCTCTATGTTCCAGTCATTACCTGACCATTGGGCAATCGACCAACTATTCCCAGTAATGCCTCTTCATAGATTAGATGAAAAACCAACTCATAGAGCAAATCTGCAGGATATCACCTGTGATTCTGACGGAAAGATTGAACGCTTTATTGGGAATCGCAGTTACAATCCAACTTTAACTCTACATTCATTAAAAATGTATGAAAACTACTATATTGGTGTATTTATGGTAGGTGCTTACCAGGAAATCCTTGGTGACATGCATAACCTCTTCGGTGATACGAATACAGTTCACGTTACAATAAACGAAGACGGCACTTATAACATTGAAGAAATAATTGCCGGTGAAACAGTTTCAGACGTTCTTGACTACGTTCAGTATGATTCAAAGAAACTTGTAAGAACTATTGAAACCTGGGTTTCTGCAGCAATAAAAGAAGGTAAGATTACCAACAAAGAAGGAAAAGAATTTCTGGCTATATACTGTTCCGGCCTCTACGGCTACACTTATCTGGAATAACCTGTTGCTATTTAATATAGCAGACAGAGAAACTTAGAAATTAGATAAAAAAACGTCAAGTATAACTTGGCGTTTTTTATACTTTCCAAAGTGAATAGTCAATATCCTGAGCGGCAGAAAAAGTAAGTGAATTTCTATCAGCAGTAACTTCAATTATTGAATTAGGAAAAACATAGTATTTTTTCCCTTTTTTTGTCTCTAAATCTGAATAAGATAAAATGAACATTCCCTTTTGAGGAGCCAATCTGTAAAACATAGTAATACCAGGTTGCAAATAACCTTTTATCTGGCTTTTTGCCAATATCTGCTTTTCTATTAATTTATTTACAGCATTTTTGCATCTTTCAGGGTCTTTAATAAGAGTTAAAACTTCTGAGTTTTCAGATAAAACCTCTCCTGCAAGAACCTGCTTCGCAAAATCTCTATTAATTATTAATTCTTCATAATTGAAACGACAATCTAGTGGCAACAGAGGCTCTGATTTTTCTTTTGATCTCTTCCCCATTAACATTAAAACCATGTTATAAATCATTAATTCATCATTAGACAAAGAAATTGAGAAAGGAGAATAATTAGTAATCTGAAGTTTACCAATTAAAGCATCTTTTGCTATTGATATTATATCTTTACTTTCTATAGGTGCTAATAAACTCACAAACTTATTAGTGTAATCCATTGAAACAAAAGCCCAGAAACCTTCTTTAAAACAGAAGAAGCATAATGGAACCCTTCCGAAACTACTGTTTGATGCTATTACAGTTTTTTCTGGATTTGATATAATCGAAGCAATTAAAGAACCTTCATTAGTAATCTTTCCATCCTGTAACAAACCATTTTCTTCAGCCTGCTTCAAATCTTCTGCATTAGAGATTTCATTTGTTTCTACATATGCTGCAGACAACTTAGTGGGTAAAAAACCAGATGCTGAGAGAAATAACTTATAACTATCCAAGCTCAATCTATAAAAATTCATAGTCATTAAATAAAACTCCAATTAAACCCAAGCGTGCCCAGCCCAGAAATCATTTGCATTATCTGCATTCTGACCAATTTCTGTATTATCTGAAAAAACAGTTATATATGCTAAATCTGTCTGCTCCAACATAGAGTTATTAGCATTTATATCGTCTCCGGCAACCTTATTTGTCAGTCGACTTTTAATTAACAAACTCAACAAGGAATTATTTTTATCTTCTATATCAATCAGAACTTTATCAGCATCATCTGCTTCAGCCAAAGCTTCATCTAAAATGCGGCCATAAACAACTCTTTTTTTCTTAAAGTGATTATAAACATTTTTAAATTCATTATTATTAGAAAAACTTTCCAAATTAAACAAGGCTTGTTGGCCTGCATTCATCCATGAATCGTAATCATATCCATATGTAGCTTCTAAAGTATCAGCAATTGTACTTAAATTATTAGTATCCTTATCTTGTCTATATTTTTTTACCTTTAGTGGAATTATCTTATTTTTTACTAGATTATTCAATTTTTTATCAACAGACTTCCAATCAGGTACAGCATCTTTGATTACCATTGGAAAAACAGAAGCCTCTTTCCCAGAAACAGTAGAAATAGAACAAATAAACAAGGATGCAAAAATACTGATAATAAATGGAATGATGGAATAAGGCAATTCTATCTCATTAGTTTGTTCTGTTTTATTTTTAATATATTCAGAGGCTTTATTGATAGAATCAATAACAGCTTTACGAACCACATTATCATTAAATATATTTATAAAATATTCCAAACTTATTTCATCATTTGAATCATCAAATTTAACAATTTCATCATCTTCATTTCTTAAAAAAGGATTAATTTTTTTTGTTAATTCATTTTTATCTTTTTCTGTAATTTGATTTAAAGCTGAAGAAATCTTTTCTAAGCTTTGATTTTCAGCTTCTTTTCTTTTTATTAATTCTTCAATATCAATTTGTCCATCTCTGGCAAAACAAGCAATAGAAACAAAGATAAAAATAAAAATTAATAAGAAAAAGTTTATTTTTTTCATATCATTTCCTCAGAATTATCATTATTTCTAAATAAAAAGCTGATTAAGACAATAGAGAAACCACATCCAAATATTAAAGAAGCAAATAAATAATTAATTAAATAAGTGTAAGAAGTCCAAATAACACAAAAACCTAGCAAAAAACCTAGGGAAGCCCCCAATAAAATTTTTCTTGCGGCATTAGGATTCTGAGGATTGCCTTTTTCAAAAGAATTAATAAAACCAATTACAGGATTATTAATATTCTTATGAGCTTTATAACAGATAAAAAACATGATTAATCCGATTATAGAATCTTCTCTGCAAAACCCAGAACTCATAAAATTAAAAAAGATCAGAGAAGCTCCAATACCTAGGATAAATGCACCAAAACTTGATATCAAGCCAAATAAAGAAAGAGTTTTTGGCGGTTGGCTAATAAGATAATTTGTCTCATATCTTGCTTCAATAGCAGGATATAGAAGAAAAGAAATTAAAAAGACTTTTCCTATTAACCCACCAGCAATATTTATTATATTTCCATGTGCCCCGGCTTGTGCATAAGAAAAGAACGAAAGAACTACTGCCAAGGATGAATAAGACTGTTGGGTTTTAGCCCAAAGAATGATATACCAAACAGCTAATAAATAGACTAATATAAATATTACTCTAATATTTATTACTCTCTTAAAGCCTTTTTTTATTTCTTCAAAAATGAAAGATATATATGCTAAAGGACCTAAGCCTCTTACAGGTAAAATACCGGTATTATTGAAGTAAACCCCATTAATTACCACAGATAAATCATGGGAATATATTAGTTTTTTTCTGAATGCAAACCAGACAAAAAATTGTCCTATAATAAAACCCAATATCAGGTTAATGCCTTTTGGCTCATCTGTTTCTAACCAGTTAATTTTAGGGTAAATAGCCAAATAACCTATCTCTTTTTTAAAATCAATATTATCTGGACCGCCTCTGAAAAACTTGCTGCCAATATATTTTGTTTTATTAATAAAAAACTCGTATTTAACTTTCCATCGGTATCTAAATCTTTTATCCATCATACTTTTGTAGATGCCTACTTTTATCGGCTTAAAAGCACCCTTATTGGTCGTTGTTCCAAAGAGTTTAATACCATCAACAAAAAAGCCAATAAGAAAAGCAATTAAGCCCAATGAGATAAAGACTAATCTGAAAAACAAGTTAAATTTATATTGTATCTTATAATTCATATTCTTTTAATTTGCATGCTTAAAAATATTCTTTTTATATATAATTATTATGCTTTTTAATATCAAGTTTTCCAGATTATTATTCTTTAAACAATATCTATTATTAATATTTCTTAAGTTTCAGCATTTACAACCGCACTTTGGACAAAATGCGTATCCTGCGCCCAATGGAGAACCACATTTAGGACAAAATGCATAGCCATTTGTATTTGAATTACTCGGTATTTGTTGAAATTGCTGAGTTTGTGGAACTATTTGCGGTTGAATAGGAACAAATTGCTGCATAGGCTGAGGGTTCTGGTTCTGCAAAACACTTTGAACAGCATTATTACTAGGATATTTTGGACCAGAAGTAAAGACATTATTACGGCCACCAATATTTATTTCAGGTCTCCTACCACTAATAGATGATCGCATTAATACTATACCGCTTAGGAAGCATATTCCAGATAAAAAATAAAGAAGATAAGGATTCATTGAAGAATGAATCTTGGGGTAAAAAGGAAGATAATAAACGGTGACCTTACCGCCTTTTTTATGAATTTGCTCATATTCAGAAAAACTTCCAGTATATTTTTCACCATTAACAAAAAATTCATATGAATAAGTGTATTCAGTTCTGGTTTTCTGAACTTCGTAGCCGTTTTTATTAACATATACCTGTCTTCCACCTCGTCTAACATTAACAGTTCTGCTAGAGTTTTCTGTAACAAGTGCTTCAGTGGATTTACCAACAATTGGAACAATACCTACCAAACTACAAAGTAAACAAACTAAGGCTACTAAAAACCAGAATATTCTAGTTAACATCATATTCTCCTATCATGGCTTACAACCTATCACCTACCACCAACCACCAACCCAAATTACCTATCACTCATCACCTACCTCTAATCTCTCATTTCACAATCGGTGCCCCGCACTTGCAAACATCATCTGTTATAGGATTAACTCTTGCGCAAAACGGACAAAGAATATGAGTGTCATACGTTTTGTCATATTTTTCATAATAATCTATATCATGGTGATATTTAACTCTGTCACCAACTTTAAAATAATTGTAATAAAAGGAATTTTGGCTTTTATTTTCAATCTTTTTTATCTTCCCAGAAGTAGTTTGAATTTTAACAACATACATATAATAGTATTCAACTCGGTCTGTATAGGTTCTATTAGAATTATTTCGATGATATAAGTGTTCTTCTTCCGTTAAAGCAGTAACAACCCCTTCCCAATCACTGCTGAAAAGTTTCTTTAACCAGAAAACTACATAAAACAATAAGAAAATACCAGAAACACCAGCTCCAGTTAAAAAAACCTCTTTCATTGGCATTTTATCTTGAAAATAATATCCATAAATTGCAAAACCTATCAAAGGCATTGGAATTACTATGAGACTAAAAATGAATGATGCACACCCCTGTGTTCGTTTTTTACTTGCAAATCTCGGATCATTTATGGCATTTGAATAGCCTATTCTTGAAACCATCTGAGGAGGAGGAGTAACAAATAAGTTAGATGCTTGAGGAATCGGCTGAACCACTTGTTGATTTATCTGAACTGTGCCACCTGCGATTGCATTAGTTTGAGCAACAGTGTTATTAGGAATTGTATTTGGAAGTGGCTTCCCACACTTTACACAGAATGCAGCACCATCGACAGTTTGAGCACCACAATTAGGGCAAAACATCTATCTCTCCTATTTTTTATTTTTAAACATACTAACCTATTTTATATATAAAAACAACCATGCCAAGCAAAGCTTGGCGCTCTCATATTTCTAAAAGACCCCCTAAGTCTCGCTATCGCTCGCCAGCTCCTCCCCCAGCAATTTTTTCAAAATTCTGGGGGCGCTTCTTGAAGAACTTCCCCCACGTAGGTGGGGGAAGTGGCTGCCGTAAGGCAGACGAAAGGGGTCTTACTCTAAAAGCTCTAAGCTCTATTGCTCTGTTGCTCTGCTGCTCTATGCTCTGCTGCTCTATGCTCTAAGCTCTGTTGCTCTTATCAAGGCTCAAGCTCAAGTTCTTCTGGAACAACAACCTTTGGATGAGTCTGGAAAGGCTTTAATTCAACAGGTTTATACTCTTTTGTATCAACTGATGGTTTAGTTACAGATTCTATCTTAGTTTCAACTTTTTCAGGAATCTTTTCTTCAACAGCTTTGCCTTCTGCTGGTTTAACTTCAACAGGTTTTACTACTGAAGCATCTACTTTGCCAGGTTGCTCTGAAGTTTTTACCACTGGAGCTTCAGCTTTGGCTGGTTGTTCAGCTGGTTGTTCAGCAGGTTTTTCATCTGCTGGTTTAACTTCTGCAGGTTTTTGTTCAACAGGCTTAGTCTCTACTGATTTTGATTCAGGAACACTTTCTTTAACGGCCGGTTTTTCTTCTTTTGGAGTTTCAACTTTTGGTTGATTATTAGAAGCTGAATTGTTTGAAACCTTAGAAGCCATCTTTAACTTTGGATAAGCACCTGATTTTATTTCCCAGACTTCTGGATTCCAAGAAGAATCTAGTTTTATGTCAGAAACAGAATTGAATCTTTGAAGATTAGAATAAGATTCTTTATATGTAGGTTCTTCGCTGCAGCATTTAAAAGTAGAGTTTTTGCTTTCACTTGGTTTGCCTTTAAAAGAGAACTTAGTATCATTTGTTATAAAGCAATTTTTGATGGTTGAATGCAGATTTGATTTTGTCGGTCCTATAGGAGAGAAAAACATGCCAGAAATACCACCGACTTTAGAATCATAGTATTCGGTTTTAAATTCCCCTATTGCATAACAGTTTTCAATGTATCCTCTATCGTTATAACCCACAATACCGCCACATTCTTGCTTCGCTTCAATATTAGCGTCATTGTAGCAATCTTTAATTGTATTTTCCATTCTCAGGTTAGCAGCTATTCCGCCACTTTTATAAGCTTTTATCTCGTTTGTAGATTTTAACTGCCCGTGATTTTCGCATCTTGCAACAGTTGTTACTTTCCAAACAGCATTTCTATCAAACACACCAATGGAAGAAGCAATTCCACCTATGCTTATTCCTACTACTGTTCCAAAATTTACACAGTCAGACAATGATGCGTTTTCAGATATTTCACTTACAATGCCACCTGCATTTCCTTTAGATGTCACTTCTGCTTTTGAAACAAAATCAGTGTAGATATCCTGTTTATCTTCTTTCTTTTTATTTCCATAGATTAGACCGAAAATTCCTCCAGCATAGCTATCAGAAGTAACTTTTCCAGAAACACTAATATTGTTTGCGCTACAATATTCTTTTATACTGCCGATTACACCACCGCAAACCTTTTTTGCAGTAACATTTACATCAGCTTTTACATTACTTATTTTGCAGTATTGTTCTAAATTACCGAATGCACCGCCAACGAGTTCTTCACCGTTAACAGATGAATCTTTTAAAGTCAGATTGTCAGCCGATATTCTTTCACCCTTTCCTAGAATACCACCAACAAACTTTTTACCTGTAACATTATTTAAATTAACTACAATATCTTTAAAACTTAGGTTGGTGCCCTCACCTATTAGACCACCTATTGATTCTTTTCCTTTTACTTTTGAATTAACTATAATATTTGTAAAAGTAGCATTAATAGCTTCACCTGCTAAGGCACCAGCTTTATCGTTTTCACCTATATCAATTTCACAGTTTACTGTAAGATTCTTGATTTCTGCATTTCTAACTCTGTGGAACAATCCATGAAAATCATTATATGGACATTTTGGAACTGTCGTAAGCTCTTTATCTGATGTAACAATTTTCAAACCTGTAATACTTTTTCCGTTTCCATCATAGTGACCAATAAAGGGTTTTTCATAATAATAAAGCAGCAGATTATCTTGTGGCTTTCCCCAAAATTCATTATTAGAAATACTTATATCTGCTTCCTGCTTAAAATAGTAGCCACCGTCTAAATATTTATACTCTGTATTTAAAGCAATCAAATCATTAAGATCTTTTATAAGGAATGGGCTATCACTGGTTCCTTTGCCTTCCCAAGGCATTTTCTTTTCATATTTATTGTTTTGTTCAACCCAGGATTTTTCATCAATTTTTTCTGTATTAAAAGTCTTTGTAGTTCCATCTGTAAAAGTTAAAGAATTAACAACAGCATAAATAGTATAATCAATAGATTCTTGGCTAGTTGATTGATTTGTTTTATTACCATCTTCATCTACAATAATACAAGGGAAATACATAGACTTTTCACTTAAATATCTGTCTTCTAAAGAGATGATATTCTGAGCATAAGGCTTTAAAACCATAGGAATATCGTGATACTTTGCACTGCTATCACACTTAGCTTCAAAACCTTTTTTATAATCAACTTCCTTCATTTCATAAGGACCAACAGTTGATTCTGGAATTTCTTTTCTCGTTATATAGTCACCATAAGCAGAGTTTGTTGGATAATTATATTGTATTAATTTACCTTGAAAAGTAGTTTTTGAATTAGAAATTTTAGTAGGAATAAATTTTGCTCCATAGATTCTGCCGTCAGTAGCAGGCCATAATTGCAAGTCAAAAGATACAGAAATATTAAATTCATTTTCAAAGTATTCTCTTCTAGTATCATTATGCCAATTAGAAGAACCAGAAAAAACTATAGCAAAACTGTTAGCTGTATCAGGATTTAAAATCATTGGTTTATAGCAATGTTTAAAAGAATAACAGCCGTTTTTATAAAACTCAACCCCTAATATAGTTATATCAGCTTTTGTAATCTGATAACTTTTAATATTATCAGTTATATCGTTATAGCCTTCAAGTTTAAATCTATCTTCGGCAAAACAAATAGGTGAAATACCAAATAAAAAGATTAATCCAAATATAAGCTTCTTCATTTTTTCTCCAATCTTTTAAATATATACAGAAAAGCGTAAAATATAGATATTCTTAGTTAATAAAGTTATTTGTCATTTTTCAAATCATCTTCGTCAATAGTCACACCTAGTTTTTCATTAGTTTCCCTTATTGTTTTATTTATATAATCCAAATCTTTTTCCGTTTCATCTTTTATTTTATTTACCTTTCTTATCATTAGAAAAATAAAACCAAGACCGATTAATAACATTAAAATTTGAATAATTAGCACTAAAAGATCTGTATTCATATACTATTTGCTCTTCCAAAATATTACAATAAATCATTATATATTTATTAGAAATAGAAAGAAATAAAATATTTTACATTTTTCAATGTTTTATATTTGAATTTGATGTATAATAAAAGACTAGAGATATTTGTTCGAGGCAAAAAATGTTAAATACATTTTTGTTCTTTTTTGTTACAGTTTTACCAAAAATTTTACTTAGTCTATTAATTGGTTTTGGTATGCTCTTTTTAAGTATGGATGTTTTTATTCTTACTTGCCCAGAAAGAGCATTAGACTTAGTTTTTATTTTCATCGACCTGATTGTTTTTATCTCCACTTTTGGCTCTTGCAGTTCTCTTGAAGAACTTAACGAAAGAGAAAAAAAAGAAGGTCGAGACGAAATCGACCCCTTTGATTTTTTATAATATTGTATTAAGCAACATTATAAGCCTTATTAAGAAATAAATAATAAAACATTACACTGAATTAATTATCAATTCAGCTGTTTTTAATGGAATATGGCAACGTTCAACTATTTCTTCCGCAGTTGCTTTTACTACATTTTCTATAGAACCAAATTCTAAAATAAGTTTCTTTAAGATAACTGGCCCTACCCCTGGCAAATTCAGCAAAGAAGAACGTAGAGTTCTCTGGGTATGGGTTTTACTTTGGAAGGTATGGCAGAATCTATGAGCTTCATTTCTAAGCTTAATTATAACCCTCATACCAGGGCTGGAAAAAGGAAGTTTTATTTCACGTCCATCTGTCTGAACAAGTAATTCTTCTTTCTTTGCAAGCCCCATTATCTGCTGATCATGAATTCCCAATAATTCCAATTCATGCATAGCAGAATGAAGCTGAGTAATACCACCATCAACAATAAACAAGTCAGGTAAGGGTCTTTGTTCTGCCAAAAGTCTAGAGAAACGTCTTCTTACAATTTCCCCTATTGAAGCAGGGTCATCGCCACCCATAGCTTCTTTTATATGAAATAGTCGATATTCGCTTTTCTTAGGTTTGCCGTTTTCACTTACAACAACAGAGGCTACAGGGTCTACACCTTGAATGTGAGCAATATCGGTACACTCAATATGTATAGGCGGCTTTTTCAAACCTAATCTTGTCTGTAAATCAATTACAGAATCATCCAAACGTTCTTTGCCTTTGGTTTCACTATTTCTCAGAAATTCTCTTGCGTTATTATTTGCCATTTCCAGCAAAGTCAGAAACTGTCCTTTTTGAGGAACATGAAAAGAAACTTTGCGGTCAGCTTTGGCTGAAAGCATTTCCAACAATGAATCATCACCATCAGGCATCAAAGATGAATATAAGAAAGCAGGAATCAAATCTATATCGTAATGACGGTTTATTACTTCTGTTAAGGCTTCAGCCAAAGACATGTCATCATATCTTTCAAAATCAATTATTCGGTTACCTAGCAACTTACCGCCTCTGATAGAAAAAACAGAGAAAATCACTCTTAAACCAGCTTCTGCTATTCCCCAGAAATCAATATCTATTGGTTTTAGAAACTCTACTTTCTGACTTTCAAAGAACTTTCTAAGAGCAGTCAAAGTATCTCTGACCTCTGCCGCTTCTTCAAAAAGAAATTTGGCTGAAAGCTCTTTAAGTTGCTTTTCTAAGCCTGTAAAATCAGGTGGGACTTTTCCAGAAAGCACATCAACAGTCTTATTTACAGAAACAGCATATTCTTCGGGGGAAATATTGCCCTGACAAACACCTTGGCACAAACCGAGATGATAGTTTAAACAGGGCCTTTTCTTTTTCCCATCGTTTCCCACAGCTTTTTTTGAGGTACAAAGCCTGAAAGTTCTAGACAGCATATCTATAATTCTAGATAAATCATAACCGCTTGGGAAAGGTCCATAATAAAGGTTTCCATCACGGTAAGCAACTTTTCTTACTTTTTCAAGTCGTGGGAAACGGTCTTTCATCGTAACTTTAATATATGGATATGTTTTGTTATCTTTTAAAAGTATGTTGTAATGAGGGTTATGCTTCTTTATTAAATTATTTTCCAGAATTAAAGCTTCAACTTCTGTATTTGTGATTATATATTCGAAATCATCTATGGCAGCAACTAAAGCATTAGTTTTATTGCTGTCATGATGTCTATTAAAATATGAATTTACGCGCTTTTTTAAACATCTGGATTTACCAACATAAATTACTGTTCCGACAGAATTTTTCATCAGGTAAACACCTGGATTCATCGGAAGCAATGCTAATTTTTTTTCTATTTTTTCACTAGTCATTTTGCTGTTTGGAGAGATTTATTCTCTTCTGGCAACTGTGAAACTTCTTTTAAATCAATAGTATCACTAGCAGTTTCTTGTAATGTTTCATTTACTATCTTATTTTCTGATTCTATTTTCTGATTTTCATCAGCCTTAATATCTGCTTCATTCTTATTTTTTTCTGTATCTTTTGAAACATTAGGTTTGCCGCCTTTTACTATACTATCAGGAACTAGATATCTTAGTTCTTTTTCCATAGCAGAAGTGCGGATTTTACCACTTATTGTAACAAAATCATCCAGATTGTTTTCTTTCCTAACTTCCTGCATAAGCTTTAAATTAGATTTAAGTGGAATTCTCGTTCCGTCATCAAGCTTTAAAACCCATCTTAACATATGTTTTTTTCGCCCCAATGGCTGTTTTTCTGGTATCAACAAACCAGAGTAAGTATAAACCTTCTCACTTTCATCGTCTAATGACTTTGGTTTGCCATCTGTTAACAAAACAGGTTCCATGGGTTCAGACATCTTTCTTAGCTTTATATTTTTTTTGGAAGTCTTAGCCGTTTTAGATTCTTTTTCTTCTTCTTTTCTTTTCTTTTTTTTCTTAGAAGAGGAATCATCTTCTATTTCATCAGCAGAAACTATACCTTTTAATTTTTCATAATCTGGAACATCTATTTTTTCTTCAGTATCTTTTTCTTCAACAATTACAACTTCTTCACCAACTGTTTTATTAGAAAATTCTGGATCTTCTTCAGGCATATCTACGGCTAATTTTGAAGCTTCGCCTTTTTCATCAGAAGATTTATTCTCACTAATATCAATTGTTTCAGAAGCATTTTCTTTATATAAATCAGTAAAAGAAGCTATTTGTTTACTATTATCTCTTTCTTTCAGTTTTTCAGAAATTTTATCTGCTGAATTTTCTAAAAGAGCTTCTCCAGTATTATTCTTTGATTCTTCAATAGCAGCTTCTTTCAATAGTTGATCAGCACGAGCTTCAATTCGGGCTCTATCATCTTTTGAGTGCACGTCGACCAATTCATCTTCATCTGGAATTTCTGTATTGTCATTAATTACTTTTACCTGACCGTTAAACTCAGATAATAGGTCTTTAGTAGAACGGTTTCGTTCAGCATCATGGATAGAACTGTCTTTTCCCATAAATTCGTCTGAAAGAGGGTCTGCATAAAAAGTATTGATAACTTCGTTTTTAGGTAAATTACTAAATGATGCCGAAGCTACTCCAGTTTCATCTTCTTTTATTTGTGCTGCATTAATATTACTTTCTTTTTTGTTATTTCTTTTTTTGCCGAATTGAATAGTCTCTGCATTAGCAGATACTGCAAAAATACTATATAAAACAAATATACTTAGTAATTTGCCTGTAATTTTCATACAGTTCTCCTTGAGTTTTCCGTAAAAGCATTTTATCATCATTAACAAATAATCTCAAATCAAGTTTCGGGTGAAAATTATGCAAGAATTGTCAAAATACTTAGATGGTGCACAAAAAGCAGCAAATATCTCTTCAGAAATGATAAAGAAAAATTTTTATAATAAACATAATATTGTTCATAAAGGAACAGTAGATCTTGTTACTGAAGTAGATTTAGCATCTGAAAAAATATTAAAGGAAGAATTGACTAAGTCTTTCCCTGAAATTAAGTTTTATGGTGAAGAAGGCGGCGGAGAAGATTGGAGAAATGGCGATTTCTGGATTGTTGACCCAATAGACGGAACCACTAACTTCGCTAACCGCCTACCTCATTTCTCTATTTCAATCGCTTTATGCCATGATGGTGTTCCGTTAGTTGGAGTTATAAAAAATCCAATAAATAATGAAACCTATTACAGCATAAAAGAAGGCGGAGCCTTCTGTAATGAAGAAAAAATTCATGTCAGCAATACAAGCGATATAAATAATGCATTAGCGGTAACTGGTTTCCCTTATAACAGAAGAGAACACATAGATGAAATAACAACCAGACTGAAAAATATGCTTATGCACGTCCAGGATGTGCGCCGATTCGGTTCAGCAGCCCTAGACCTATGTTATCTGTCAAAAGGTATTTATTCTATTTATTGGGAAAAGAACCTCAAGCCTTGGGATATAGCTGCTGGCCAACTACTCTTAGAGGAAGCTGGCGGTAAGATAACAAGATACGACGGTTCAAAAATGGAATTAGATTCATTAGAGCTTCTGGCAACCAACGGAATACTTCACGAACAATCTATAGAAATTCTAAAACTATAACTTATATCTTACATTAGATATTCCCACAGCAATTTTTTTCAAAATTCTGAGGGCGATTCTTCGAGAAAACGATCTGCCCCGGTATTCAAATAGTGAGACGAGGCTAAAGCCTCTGTGGGACTGTTGCTTATGCAACTTGTGAGACGGCAGCTGACGCTGCCTGTGAGAGTTGTTATAAGAGTTAGAAGAGTAGGAAGAGTGAGAAGTGTTCAAAAACGAAGTGTCCTACAGCGCAGCGAACACTTCATTCTATTAAACCCTTCCAACCCTTCCAACCCTTCTCACTCTTATAACAATTCCAACAAGCAGTTATACTGCTGTCCCACAACAAAGTGTCTCACAGCAAAGCGTAACACTACTTTAAAGACCCCCTCAGTCACTGCATGACAGCTCAGCGACTCGCTGACCTCCTGTCGCTCGCTTGCACCAGCGACTCGCTGACCTCCTGTCGCTCGCTTGCACGCCGCCATCCTTGGCGGCAGCCCCAGCTAAACTGGGTGCGCTTCTTCGGGAAAACGATCTGCCCTGGTATTCAGATAGTGGACGAGGCAAAAGCCTCTGTGGGACTGTTGCTTACGCAACTTGTGAGACGGTAGCTGACGCTACCAGTGATAGTTGTTGTAAGGGTTAGAAGAGTTGTAAGAGTGAGAAGTGTTCAAAAACGAAGTGTCCCACAGCGCAGCGAACACTTTTAACTCTTCGAACCCTTCGAACTCTTCTAACATTTATAAACAATTACCACAGTGAAACGTCCCACAACGAAGTGTACCACAGCGTAGCGTAACACTACTTTAAAGACCCCCCCTCAGTCACTGCGTGACAGCTCAGCGACTCGCTGACCTCCTGTCGCTCGCTTGCACGCCGCCATCCTTGGCGGCAGCCCCAGCTAAACTGGGTGCGATTCTTTGGGAAAAGCGAAGTTCTTACATCTTATATCTCAACTCTCAGTTTACCTCTTATCTCTTGTCTCTATTGTCTCTTTTCTCTCAGCCAAGCTTTGCTTGGCTTTATCCCCGTGAAATGGGGCATACCCTTCGAAGGTAGGGGTTTAGAACCTTGATTTAATCTTACTCTAAAAGGCTAAAGTGGTCACCCCCCTAAAATTTTTCTAAAAAAACGTGCAAATTTGGCACATATCGAGCAATCCCCCTTGTAGAGCCAATCTAAAATTGACCAACCTAAACGATAGAATGCGGGTTTGCGAGGGGTCACTTAGGTTGACCACTTTTTTGAATTTTATTCAAATTTTATATTTTTTCTTAAAAAAATTAGATAAAGGCAAAAGTTAATTTATAAAAAAGCAAAAAGCAGCAAAACAAATTTTAACAAAATAAGAAAACCAAAAAGTCACTAACACCTAAGTTGTTAGTGACTTTTTGGTTTATCGGGTGGAGCATAGGGGGATCGAACCCCTGACCTCAGGCTTGCAAAGCCCGCGCTCTCCCAGCTGAGCTAATGCCCCGATTGTTTTTGAGGGTGGGCCATTGTGGACTCGAACCACAGACCCCCGCGTTATCAGCACGGTGCTCTAACCGCCTGAGCTAATGGCCCATATGGAAAAGATCAAAAGGACTTATCATACTATTCCAAGCTCGACGAAGAATCCGGTTTTGCAATGCACATAGCTTCTTGCTTTTCGCGTATGCTTTGCGTCTTACTCCAAAACCATGTTCTCCATAGAAAGGAGGTGATCCAACCGCTGGTTCTCCAACGGTTACCTTGTTACGACTTCACCCCAGT
>ONIU01000034.1 GCA_900317935.1 uncultured bacterium | reverse complement strand
ACGCTAATGGTACTGCGGGGGCAGCTCCGTGGGAGAGTCAGTCGCCGCCAGGTCTATAAAGCCCCGAACGAAAAACGTTCGGGGCTTTTCCATTTTAGGCTTTCTTAAGCTCCTCATAAAGGAACCTTCTTTGAGATTCTCCATCAAAAGCTTTTGCCTATTGGGGAGTTGTAACGAATGTGACGGATTAACCACAGTGATGTGACTACTCAAACGAGCGGCAAGAAGCAAACAATTCATAGTCGCTGAGCTGTTTGAGCGATAGCGAGATTCTGAGGTGGTCTACAATAAAACCACAACTACTAACTACAATAAAAACACTATTATTTCTTTTGCTGCTTAGCTTCGTTTAAAAATTTTTCTGCTCCTGGATGGAGGTATTCTTTTTTTATTCCTCTGAGAGCATTTTTAATTGATAAATCTCTGGCTCTTTCATGAATAATCTTTAAATAATCGAGATTATCAAAAAGCATTTTTAATAAATCATAAGCTAGCTCATCTTTCAGATCGCTATTTGTAACTAATAAGGCCATAACTGCAAGAGTGCTGGTTTGTTTATTGTCTCCATAAATGTCATCAGCAATAGTAAAAGCAGATAAGTATGGAAGTTTTTGTATTGCTTCTGCTACTGTCTGTAAAGGAATATCAATTATTCTTACTGCAATTCTCTTTTTTAATTCGCTTACTACCTTGGTTGGAATCCCGGCAATAATTATTGTAGCATCGCATTCATCTTTTTCCATGGCCTGAATTGCTTCATCATAACTCATGTTTATTTTTGTATATTCATTTTCTTTAATATTTAATTCATTGAGAAATTCTACCGCTGTAAGCGCATTCCCGCTATTTACTGCTCCAACGTTTATTCTGTGGTTTTTTAGATCTGCTAGAGTTTTTATATCAGATTTTTCAGATACAACTATCTGGATTACTTCTGGATATAAAGCCATTAATACTTTCAAGTCTTTAAAAGGTCTTCCTATGAATTTCCCTTTTCCATTTAAGGCTTCAGATACTATATCGCTTTGTGCAATAGCTAGATTGACTTCGTGGTTTCTTAATAGCTCTATATTTTCATATGAACCATTTGAAGAATATGTCATTACATTAATTGACTTTGATTTTTGAGTCCAAACATGTGCAAAGGCATTACCAAGAGGGAAGTAAGTTCCTGTTGTTGAACCTGTTCCAAATGCAAAAAAGTCTATTATTTTTTCTATATTTAATTCTTTTTCTTGAGCAAATACAGGGCTTGTTATGATTATCATAACCAATAAAAGAATATATTTTTTTATTGTCTTTGAACTCATTTTTCTGAAACTACCCCCATTTCGGTAGTATAAATAGTTGTCTTGTTTCTTCCGCCTTCTTTACTCTGATAAAGGGCTGTATCAGCTTTTCTTATTAGTTCTAGAGAATCTGTATCTGAACTTGGGAATTCACTGATACCTATACTGATTGTAACATGCAGTGAAGTCTTATAACCGGTAAATTCGTGGTTTGCTACAGCATTTCTCAGTCTTTCCGCTACAATATATGCACCTTTTATATCTGTTTCAGGCAGTAAAGCTATCATTTCTTCACCGCCGTATCTAGCAGCAATGTCAATTCCGTCACGAAGTGAATTTTTGAATATTGCCGCTACCTGCTTAAGAACTTCATCCCCAATATGGTGCCCATAAGTGTCGTTAAACTTTTTAAAATGGTCAATATCGAAGAAAAGAATTGAGAATATTTTATTATATCGTTTAGCTCTTTTTTCTTCACTAGCCAATTTGTTTTTAAAGTGTCTGACCAGATAAAGACCTGTTAAACCATCTGTAATTGCGAGCTTAAATAGTTTTGTATTATCAAGAACTATTGCTGCCTGGTTTACCATAGCCATTAAAAGGTCTGTATCACGCTTTTCAAAAGAAGAACCGTCTACTTTATCAACTATATTTATAACACCAAAAGTTATATTATTTACTTTTAGAGGAATACAGCAAATATTTTGTATAAAACGTTCATTGTCGTCAAACTGTTTGAAATTTGGGTCATTTTCTGGTTGATTGATTATTAGCATTTCTCCAGTGACGAGAACTTTGCCAGCTATGCCTTCACCAGGTTTTATCTTGATATTCTTTTTGAAGTTTTCTATAGGTACTGCTCTGTTAAGTGTTTCATCCCACATAATTACTCTTTGAACTTCTAGAAATTCTTGGGAATCATCTAGTAGCATAAGTGAGCCTTTGGTGGCTTTAGCAGCTTCAATTGATTTTTCAATAATAATATCAAGAAGTTTATCTATATCGAAGCCAACTTCGCTCATCATATGAGATATTTTATAGAGTGTAGAAGTTTCGAATACTTTTCTATCTAGGTCTCTGTTTTGTTGTGTAATTAATTCTGCTTTATCTTGTAATTCCAAATAAGCAATTCGAAGTTCTTCCATTTTGGTAGCTAGACTGTCAGCCATGAAATTGAAATTATTGGCAAGTCTGCCAACTTCATCTGAACTTTTTATCTTTATTCTTACATCGTATCGGCCAGATGCTAGTTCGTTAGTTCCTTTTGTTACCTGAAGAATTGGAAGAGCAATGTTTTGTGAGATAATTAGAGCTATTATTACAGCTACTGAAATTGTTATAAATAAAATCCAATAAAGGTTTTTGCGGAAGGAACTGACCAACTCATAAACTTCTTCCTGATTCTGAACAAATAGTATTTTCCAGCCATTTTGTGCTACGACAGGAAGATAGGTAGCAAGAATAGGTTTTTCTAAACTCTTAGAATCTATATTAAAGACACCGTAATCAAATTTTTCGATATATTTTTCTTTTAACATAGAAATGTCTGAGGCTACACAATCTTCCGGATAATAAACAGCTGGAGAGTTATTTTCATCAAGAATATAAGCGTGAGTGCTGTTGCCTACAACATTATCAGAAAGAATATTAGTGAACTGAAGCATATTAAGTTCTATGAAAACTAATGCGTAATTATCAGGGTCATCTTCGTTTATTTTGGTGATTAGGGTTATGCTTGCTTTTTGCTTTTTCCCTTGATGGTTATGACCGTTATAAAGAATATATTTTCTGTTTTCTAATTTATCCTGTATTTCTGTTATATTAGAATATGGGGTTGTGAGAGTATTGTTGGATACCCAGATTATTTGTCCGTATTTTTCGCAGACGATGATTTTTTCAATAGATACATATTGATTATCAAATTCTTCAATGAGTTTTTTGTATTCTTGGGATTTTGGATTTTTAGATATTACGCTATTAGTGAAGGGTTTTATTATTTCAAGTTGGTGAGAAACAAAAGAGTTCATGTCTATTGAAGCTTTTCTTGCATGAGCCAGTGAGTTGTTTACTATAACTTTTAATAACCCATCAGTTGCGTTATTTAGCATAATATAGCTAATATAGATTAGCGGAGTTAGAGTAATAACCAAGAAACTAAAAATTAGCTTAGTTTTGATACTATTCAAATATGTAAAGAATTGATAAAATTTATTGTTGTCTTGTTCCATAATAATAGATTTTGCTACATTTATAGAATAATCTCAACTATTTTTTTTAATATATTGACCAATTTAAAAGATATTGATAGTCTTGTTGCTATGAAAAATGTAAAAGAAATATTTAATGATTATCTAGATGCCTTGGCTTCGCAGAATTATGAGTCGGCAATAGCGTTTTTTGCTGATGATGCTACTGTTTTCTTTAGAGAAGGTTCATATTACGGTAAATTTCAAATTAAGATGATATTGAAGAATACTTTTTCAATAATAAAAGACGAGACATTTGAAATTCAAAATCTTGATTGGAATCATGTAGGTGATAATTTTGCCACTTGTACCTTTGAATACAACTGGATTGGAACTATTCAAGGCAAACGTTTCGTTACTCCGGGCAGAGGAAGTCTTGCCTGGGCTAACATAGAAGGTAACTGGCAGATTGTTTTAGAACATTTTGGCCCAATGCCAAACTAATTTTTTAACAAAGAGGGTTATCATGAACAATAAAAAGGAATTAAAAATAGTTAAGGTTGAAATAACTCCTGAAGATAAGCTTAAAAAAGCATTAAATAAGCTAAAAAAGGAATGCATAAGAGTTATGCCGACAAATGCTGGTTTTGATAAATCTCAGGCTATTGATACAAGATTTGGCGGTTCTGCTTATTCTGAAAAGGGTGACAAAGTTCCTGTTTGTGAAGGTTGCGGGAAACCTTTGACCTTTATATTTCAATATAGAGATAAATATGATAAAGATTTAAATCCTTCTGGAGATTTACATTCTGTATATTATTGTTTTGACTGTACTCCTATAGGAAGACCAGAAGAAGAAAAAGGCCAATGGGCTGTAATATCTCATAAGAATCCTGATGTTTCTAAGTTTGTAGAACAGAAAGAAAACATTAGTACTATTCTTAATCCTACTTCTTGTAGCCTTAGTAGAGTTTTTGTTTTACCAGATTACGAAACTGTTGAAAATAACTATTCTGAGATTGCTGAATTTTGCGAAGAAATAGATCCGGATGACCCGATGAGTGCTTATGAAGAAGTTGGCAACGCTGTTGGTTGTTTAATGGAACCTTCGACAACGATAGGTGGTTATCCTATTTGGATACAGGGAGAAGGAAGTCAGGTTTGTCCAAATTGTAAAGGTGAAGTTAAATTAGCAGTTCAGATTGATTCAGAAGAAGCTGTAAATCTAATGTTTGGTGATGCTGGTTGTCTTTATGTATTCAAGTGTCCAAAACATAAAGACGGTTATGTTGTAGAAATGCAGTGTTTCTAATCAATTTTTTATTCTCTGACGTTTAGGAGCTCGTAAATGTTATATTTACGAGCTTTTCCTTTTATAGAAACTCTTCTAAGAAATCTTACATTGGCTTTACCATTCATTAAACCGATAGTTGTTCCAGATATAATTATTCCAGTTTCTTCTGTGCCGTTTTTAGATTCTGTCTTAAATCTTGCTGCGAGGTTAACCGGATTTCCTATTACAGTAAAGTCTAATTTCCCAGAGTAGGAGCCTATTCTACCAGATATTACACGTCCAGACGCAATACCAGTAAATAGTTTTGGCATATTAACCGCTTTTGCTTTTTCAACTAGTTCTAATGACGCTTTAGCAGCTCTTAAGCCATGAGAATCCTTCAGATTATTTTTTCTGAAAACAAGCATTATTGTATCGCCAATAATCTTATCTATGCTACCACCATATTTTTTTGAGACTTCTTCTGCTAAAGACATGAAATTGCTAAGGATTTTTATTGATTCTTGCGGTGTGATTGAAGCACTTAAACGATCATAATCTTTAATTGCTGAAAAAACTATTGTTGCTTCAAGATATTCTCCGCCAGGTAGTAATTTTAAACTGTCTGTTTCCTCAATATCAGAAAAAGCATCTTCTGAAACATATGATTTTAAAATGTTTCTTTCTTGTAATCCTGATACTAGTTGCTTAAATTCATTGTTCAAATCTTCGAATTCATCTCCGCTGCTAATTTCAACTTCCCATTTTTCGCTTCCTCTAGCAATAGCATTAGCATTTGAAGCTAAAAGCATTACTGGTTCGACAAACATTATGTCTAAAAGTTTGCTAGCGAAGAACATAATCAGGGATAAATAAGTTAAAACACTTACTATTAAAATAAAAAAGAAGTAATTATTGTTAAAGTTATCTAACTCTCTAATTGAAGCTATTGCCAAATAAGGAATATATTGACTTCTTTTTTTTATTATAACTTTATTATCAAAAATAATTTGCCCAGACTGAGAGTTTTTGAATATTGGGCTAATATCTCTTTTGATAATGCTTTTACTGCCATATATATCTTGGGTTAATTCATTTTTTTCTATTGGTATGAAGGCATAATCAATTGCAAAATTTTCTGTATTTTCTTTAAAATCTTTTTTCTGCAAGGAAGAATTATTTAAAAATGCACTTAAAAGTGGTTTGTTTTCAAATTTAACTATATATATGCCTATGACTTTATGATCTTCATCTTTGTTGTCTTGTAACTGCTGTAAAATATACCAGGTTGTAGGTCCAAGCTGTTCTAATTTCGAAATTTTCCCTGTATTTTGGAGACTATCATTAATAAAAGTGCTGGTTAACTTTTCTTCTCCTATCTCTAATTCATCTTGTCTTTCTCTTTTTTGCTTAACTTCTTCATCAGTTAAGACTTTCATTAGAGTATATGGAAAAAGATTTGAAAGAGAATCTTTTTCTTCATCTAATGAATTGCTAGATATTCTTTGGGGAAACTTTTTTATAATTTTATTTTTAGAACTAATGACTTCAAGGTTTTCAGGCATTGGTTTCAAATATACTATTTCTAAGCTTGCAGGAATATCTTCACCTATTTCGCTTAAATAACTTAATAATTTCGAAGGTTTTAAATCTTTATTGGTTAATAATTCAGATATTTTTATTCCATATTCAGCAACTTTTGTTTCTAGTTCGGTTTTATACTGTTCTAATTCTTGATTAGATAAATAAATTTCTGTCTCTGCATGTTGCAGTATTGATGTCTTTTCTATTAATCTATTATATTCATTAATGCCATAAATGCCTAAAGTAAATATTGAAAAAGGGAATATAGCTGCAATAAGAGCTAAAAACATTATTTTAGTCTTGAAACTAAGACTATCGCTAAAACCAAATAAACTAATGTGTAAAAAATAAATCCAAGATATGCTTATTATAATTATGGCAATTAAGTTAATTTGATTATGTCTTTCCTGTATTCTTTTTTCATATTTTTCTGTTGGAATTCTATATTCTATAAAAGGTAGAAGATGACCATATTTGAAATTTATTTGATCTGAACCGCCATATACTACGTGTCTTGCAAATTTTAAATCTGCAGAAGAGATAATATATAAGCCATTTTTTGTGCTTTTTATACCACTATGCAGTTTTTCTGGGTTATAGAAATTTTTTTCTATATCAACTTCTCTAAATATTGTTCTTATTTCAGGAAAACTATTGTGGAGGTTTTCTAGCATCTGATGAAAAGAAAATTCTTTACCTCTCAATACCGCAAAAAATCCAGAACAGTTCTGATTAGGTTCATCGAATAAACATAATGTGAAATATAGTTCTCCGCCAAATAATATAGAATAGTTCCTAGATACTTTATCTAGATTTATTGTTACTGGAGTGATTGATTTGAACAAAAGTTGAAGCAGGTTTCCTAATTTAGCATTATCTTCTTTTATTTTTGCCTGATCTATAGCATCAGAAAAAGAATTATCTATTGTTTTCTTTAAGTTCTTTTTTAGTAAAGAATTTGGAAGGTTCTTGATCATTTGATTGCATATTTGACTTTTAATAATAGTGGTTTGTGTTAATGTTTTATCAAAAAAATAACAAAAAAGAGTTTCTCCACAGAGAATTCTATCTATATTGCTTTTTAACTCTTGAAGAGATTGGTTTGAATTCAGCTTTTTTACCTGTGATAACTGTTCTTCTAAAAAGTTTTCGGGGACCGTTTTTGTTTTATATTCTTTTATTCTTTCAAATGCATTTGATATTAAATCGGTTTTTTCAAAATATCTATACCTATAACTAAAACTATTAAAAGCAATTATTGTCGCTAGTGATGGAAAAACGAATAATAACAACCAGATGAGCCATAATCTCATTTTGGGTATTTCTATTTTTTCATTTATTTTAGTCGCCTTATTGTCTGACATCTATTAGCTCAACTGATTCTTCGTCGAATATTTTATAAATCAAACCTTCATTTTGAACATATGTAATATGAGCGGTGTCATACTCATCGAACTTTGTATTGGAACCTGTCACTGTGGGACATGAAGTTTCATGGCAATCTAGTTCTTTTAAAGATTCTTTGCTCATCAATATTTTACTTTCTGTCATCTTTGTTTTTGCTTCTAAGTTCGCAGCTCTAGCAATTACATCACCATTAACAGAATAATCTTTTCGACCATTTTTTGAACCTATTGTTCCTGTTATTGCTATATCTGTATCTATTCCAATTCCTGTTTCAATTGTAAATAATCCAGATTCTTTTCTTTTTTTATTATATTCATTTAATGCTTTTCTCATATCTAATGCTGCTTTTGCTGCTCTTAATACATGACTTTCTTTATTCTGTTCATCATAAAAAACAGCTTGAATAGCATCTCCAATATACTTGTCTATGATACCTCCGTTTGCAGAAATAGCTTGTTGCATTCTTGTAAAATATGTATTTAGCATTTCAACTATTTCAGTAGGTTCTTCGATTTCACTTATTCCGGTAAAATTTCTTATATCAGAAGAAAGAATGGTCAACTTCTCAATTTTGCCCTCTCCTGCTTTTTGAATTTTGTTAACATCAACTGATTCTATTAGTTTTTCAGACACATAACGTTTTATTTGTTCTTTTTGTTTAATAGCGATAGACATTTCATTGAAAGCTTTTGTTATATTATCAAATTCATCTTTTGAAAATGAGTTGATAGTTGTTCCATACTGATTATTATTTAGTTGTTTTATAGCCTTTTTATAGATTTTTATAGGCTTATTTATAAAAGCAGAAATAAAACTGGTGAGAACCATTAAAAGCAGCATTGCATAAGCAAAAAGAATAGGAAAAATCATGTTGATTGGAAAAGAAAACATTGTGTCATATTTGCTTTCCGCTATACCAGCTATAACATATGGTTCGCTATAAGTAAAAAGCCATTGTTTGATTTTAGTGGTTTCTTGAGTTTTTGTAGTTTCTTGGCCGCTATCTTCTATTTTTATTGCTTTTTTTAGAAGATTAGTCAGTTCTAATGAAGTTATTTCTTTAGAAGGCCATTGATATTCTCTTTCTTCAGAATAAGTATTAAGCTTAGATGCTAGTTCAATATTTGCGAATTCATTTTCAGTTTTGTACCAAAAGGGATTTATTTTTTCTGTATATTTATCAATATAGTTATATGGAGCACGGCTGGTTCCATATTTCCTTGCCATTAGATAATGGTATTTCCCATTTCTGTCTTTAGCTAAAAAGTATCCAGCAGAGTTAGTCGGCTTAAAATTAAATATTTCTCTTTGAGGAATGGATTCAAAGGGAATTGTTTTTTCTTCGATTTCTGATGTAAAATATTGTTCTAATAGGCCTAACGAAAATGTGTTTAAATCTTCGTTTTTTGAATTCTTATTTACTAAACCTAGATTATTTAAGTATTTTAAGATGATTATTTTATAGTATTTTTCTTCTCTGTCGTATCGTAAATTATTAGTCTGACAATAACCTTTTGAGTCATATAAAAAAACATTTCCATCTACAGAAAAGACATAAGTATTATTCATCCAGCAGTTATACCATGTGGACGTTTCTGTTGGAGTTAGAATAGATTTGTAAAGATCTTTTTTGGGTATAAATTCTCCTTGGGCTATTCTCTTTTTCATTTCTAAAATGAAAGAGAAAAATCTAAGATTGATTTCTTCATTTATTGTGGAATAATTATTTAATTCATTGTTTAAGGTTTGTGAGACATTGTGATCTATAAAATCATTGAGATTTTGAGTTGACATCCAAGTAGACAAGCCTATACCACCAATTGGTAGGATGATAATTATACTTAATATGCATATTAATTTTTGTGTGATTAATAAATGAAAACTTTTTTTTGTCTTTAAAACAACAAGAGAAAGGTATAAGTAGGATAAAGAAATTAAAATACTTAGAAAGTAAGATATTATTTTTAAATTATAAAGTTTTTTTAGTTCTTCAGGATAATTGATGCTTATTTTAAATTGATAATCTAAAATATTATTATTTTTTTTTATTCTTCTAAGTCTTTTATATGCATTTATATGGCTGATAAAGTCTGTAGTAAAATTTAACCAATATTCCAAACCATTTTCTGTCTCATTAAACTTTGTATTTTCTTTACTTTTTATTAATTGTATGTGAACATTTTTTTGTTGATTTTCTAGTATATTATTAATTATTGAATAAGGTTTTATAGAACTTTGGGGGATTAATAAAGAATAGTAACCATGAATTCCTATTTTGCTAATTGTATATTTAATTATGGGATACAATGTCTGATTTTGGTAATAATCAGTAAACATTGGACCTAAATTTCGATCATAATTGTTAAATTTTGATAGATATTTATAGGTAAAACCTTCGTAATCTTTAGGCGCTTTATTTGTTCTTAGACGAGTTATATATGGTGAAAATTTAAAGTGTTTATTGAAAAAATGATCAACCATTCTATTAATAACTTGATAATCGAAATAGATTTTTGCATCCAAAAAATTTTTTTCTTCATTATTATTTTTTAAGTCTTCATATAGTTTTGGAGAATAATATGTGTATATTTTTTCAAAATTATTTGTGGCGAATGTAATAATGATTGGAGAAAAGTTTTTAACTGTTAAGTCAAGCAACTTTTTGTTCAATGATTTGCTATAAAGCGTTTTCATATAAGAATCATCTGGGATTCCATATATAATGGTTTGGGGAAAATCTGGTAATAGGAGAGAATGAATATTGTCGAATTCTGATTGAAGATAATTATATGGATTTAATTTCTCTTCTATATTTCTAGCTGTTGAAAGTATCTTTTGTTTTAGAATATCTTTAGCTTTTTCTTCATTAAAAGTATAGAGTTTGTTTAAACTGTAGCAAAAGAAGAATGATGGAATAGTTAAAAGGAAAAAACCGACTAATATAAGAATTAATCGGTTTTCTCTTTTGTTAGTCATTTAATTTCAGATAAAGCTTTGAAGCAAGACTTGTTATAATTGTTCAATATCCATCTTGGTTACAAGCATTCTGTCATTATTATTGGTATATAGTCTGTCGCAACTCATACCAATAAAGTTTTTGCCAAAAATGTCATAAATAGAACTCTTGATGGTAAACTCAGGAAGCCTGCCTATTAGCTTTTCACCATCAGTTAGATATGCTAGTTGAACAGGGGAAGCGTATTTGCCGTCAGGAGTGAAGTCACCACCGCCAGCAAGCATTACTAATATGCCCATCTGACCATTTAGTAATTCTTTTATGGTCTTTTTGCCTGGTTGTATTTTTACTCCTGCTGCTCCAAGAGTAGGAACAGAGTCATAACCACCTTCACCGCAACCTGTATTTTCGTAACCATACATCATAGAAGTTCGCTTGTCTGAATAAGGTCTAAGAATAATTCCGTCTTTTACAAGATAAGAAACGCTTTCTGGAGTGATTACACCTTCCATATCAAAAGGCGGTGCAAAGGTTTCTATTGGGTTGTTTTCAATTTTCAGACTGAAATCTTTTGCAAAAACTTCTTTCCCTAACTGGTGTTGGAACAAAGAAGAACCTGTTCCCATAAGCTTTGCGCTTAAATCTCTTTCAAATATTGGAGTTACTATATTATCTTGAAGAATCAGTGGAAGCGGTTCTTTGGGGAATGGAAGCATATTTTTATATGCTGAAATTAGTTCAGAAGAAGCTTTTATGATTTTTTCAGGTTCTAAGGTTCTGGTGATATCGCCAAATATAGTATTCATTATATCAGAAGAACCTTTTTGTCTAAGCAGCATAGCAACATTGACATTTCTATCTGAAAAGCTTAAATCCATGCCAAGCTCATTTTCCATTGTTACTTCTACTTGGTTAAGATTAACCTTATGACTTACTGTAAAGTCAGGATGTAAACGAGTTAATTCTTTAAGTATTTTTTCGACTTCGTTGCATAACTCTCCATCAGTTATTTTGCAGGTATCTATTTTGCTATGAGACTTAACATTTTTTGTTGGTTCGACCGGGTAATCTATCTGGTATTCGAGGTTCTGTTCTGCTTTTGCATATAGTTCATCGGTATCAGCTTTGCCAATACTCCCGGCAATGCCGATTTTCCCATCTTTATAGACTCTACAAGCAGTTCTTGTTGTATTTTTTCTTCTTATAGCCTGGATTTCGCTTAAAACAATTGTTAGAGAAGTCTGTTGAAAATGATGTGTGAATTTTTCTTTCATTTTATTTTTCTCCTTTACTGAACGTTAATTTCTTTGACTCTTACATAAGGGCCGCCAAAACCAACGGGTAGAGGGAATTGTTCCATTTTCCCGCAGCCGCCTCCAACAAAGCTTAAAAGTTCAAGCTGGTCTGAAACAGCATCTATCTGATCTAATGTTTTCATAACATTTCCAGAAATAACAGAGAACTTAACAGGTTTTGTAACTTTGCCATCTTCAATTAAGAAAGCCATTGATGGAGCAATTGTAAAAGTAGACATTCCGGAGCCGTGTTTGATTGTATCTATTAGAATTCCGTATTTAACACCTTTAATGAGTTCTTCTTTACTCATCTTTTTATCTGCATCTATATAGGTACAAGTCATTCTGACTATAGGCTCAAATTCAAAATTCATAGCCCTTGCATTTCCTGTGGCATCTTCGTTCAATGCTGCAGCCGTTTCAGCACTATGCAAGCGACCTTTTAATATGCCTTTTTCAATAAGAGTAGTTTTACAGGCAAGATTCCCTTCGTCATCAAAGGGAGTATATCCGCTACCAACTACATTGCCATCATCAAGTATACTAAGATTTTCAGAACCAACACGCTTACCAAGCTGCCATTCTTTAATCATTTCTTCATCGCCTACCATAAAGTCAGCTTCACTCTTGTGACCAAAACTTTCGTGAGCAAAAACTCCGGCGGCCATCGGCGAGAGAACAACTGTATAATTCCCGCCAGGTATTGTGTGGGCATTTTTATAGAAGTTTCTAGCTTTTTCAATGTGTTCTTTGGTAAGGTTCTGTAAGCCTTTTAGTTCTTCAAAACTTGTGAAGGCTTTGCACCACATTTCACTAAAACCATCAGCCCCGCTACCAAACTTGAAGCCGATTCTCATTCCAGAAATCTGAGTATCAAACTTAACATTGCAACCAATACTGGAAGAAAATTCTTTTACAAGATTAGAGTCTGAATAGTTTGCTGACCAGAAATTAATTTCTGAGTCGTTTTCTACTACTTTGGCATATTCTTTTGCAAGAGCTAATTTATCGTGCAAAGGAATATTTTTAACGTTGTTTTTCTGAAAACGGCAACAGTCACCAGAATTTTTCTGCAAGCGTACAACAAGTGGGTGCTTGTTTACTTCTGGATTTGGGGTTGCTAAAGAAGCTAAATTAGCAAGTTCTTCATTAATAGAATCTAAGTCTGTAGTGGAAGAATAATACCATTTTTTGCCATCAAACAATCTTATGAATGCTCCTGAATCATTTGATTCTTTGATTTCTTCCAAACGGCCCATTTCTATTCTGATGTGTGAGCTGTAAATGTGCTCAATACGTACGTCTGAATAAAAGTCTTTCGGAAAATTGTACATTGTTCACTCCATTCCTAGTGTACACCTATTTTATCCTTAAATCTTATCTGATATAGGTGTTTGTTAATTATTATATATAATATTAACATTAGTTTTATTTATTACTCAATAGTTAATTTTAGGCAGTTTAAAGTCGCTTTTTATTTATGATTGATAATGCTTTTAATAATACATGGTTGGTTTTGTTGAAGGTAGAAGAAATAAACTACAAGACTTAGCTTCTTAGAGATAAGAGTTCATAAATGTTGTATTTTCGAGCTTTACCTTTAATTGAACATCTTCTTAAAAATTTTACATTCCCTCTTCCATTGAGAAGACCTATTGTAATTCCAGATATAATTATGCCAGTATTTTCGGTGCCTTTTTTGGCTTCAGCTTTAAAGCGGGCTGCAAGGTTAACTGGATTGCCTATTACTGTAAAATCAAGTTTGCCATAATAAGAGCCTATTTTCCCAGAGATTACTCTTCCCGATGCTATACCAGTATATAGTCCAGGCAGGCCAACGATTTTTGATCTTTCTACTAATTCTAACGCTGCTTTGGCTGCTCTTAATCCATGAGACCCTTTTATTTCGTTTTCTCTGAAAACCAGCATAATAGTGTCGCCAAGAATTTTATCTAAGCTTCCAGAGTGATTCTTTGCACATTCTTCACCTATTGAAATATATGAACTTAGTAATGCTATTATTTCTTCCGGTTTTAATTCCTTTGTAATTTGCTCATAGTCTTTAATAGCTGCAAAAACAATAGTAGCATCCAGATATTCTCCGCCAGGTAAAAGTTTGGAACTTTCATTTTCTTCTATATCACTAAAAGCATCTTCTGACACATAGGACTTTAAGATGTTTCGTTCTTTTAAACCAATAACTAATTCTTTAAAATCTTTATTTAAATCTTCAAATTCGTCACCTGTATTAATTTCTGTGTCCCATTTGTCACTTCCTCTTGCTATTGCATTTGCGTTGGAAGCTAAAAGCATAACAGGCTCAACAAACATTATGTCTAATAATTTGTTTGCAAAGTAGAATATTAAAGATAGATAAGCTAAAACATATGTTAAGACCTTTAATAAAAATAATTCTTTATAATAATTATCTGATTCTTTGATTAAAGCTACGGCTAAATGAGGTATCTTCTGATTTCTCTTTTTTATAATCGTTTTATTATTAATTTTTACTATTTCTGACTGAGGTGTTTTAAGAACCAAAGACTGGTCTTCAGGTGAAAGACTTCCGCTACCATTCCAGATATTTGCGCTGCCGCTGTTTTTTATAGGAAGAAAAGCATAATAAATTTTATAGTCATCATCTTCTGTTTCTTTAAAATTTTTTTTAAATATAGTGCTATTCGGGATAAATGCTTTTAGAAGCGATTTGGGTTCAAATCTTGCAAGGAATAAACCTATTACAGAATGGTCTTTCTTGGAATGTAATTGGCTGCATATGAACCATACAGGTACCATAGACTTATTAATTTCTCTAAACTTGCCATCATATACTAGCCAATCATTTATTTCTGTGATTTCAATTTCCGTATTATAGACTTGATATATATCCATCCTGTTTCTTTTAATATCTTCTGATGAGCTATTTTCTTTTGCACAAGCCAATATAACTTGAGGAACTATTTTGGTGACAGCGTCTTTTTCTTCTTCTAGTAGTTCTTTTGAGGTTCTTTCTGGTATTTTTAATAGAATACTATTTCCTTCGCATATTGCTTTTAGATTGTCGGGAACAGGATCCATTAAGATTAGTTCTGAAGTAATCGGTATTTCATCTTTTATTTTATCTAAATAATTTAATAGTGTTGATGGATAAAGTTGTTTGTCTGTTAAATATTCTGAAATAGTTAAATTATAAAAGGAAACTTTACTTTCTAAGTCTGTAAAGAATTGTTTTAATTCTTGACTTGCAAGTTGGAGTTCTGTTTCTGCATGTTGTTGAATAGAAGTCTGTTTTATGAAACGATTATATTCATTTATTGTATATATCCCTATTGTAAATAAAGAAAATGGGAAAAATGAAGATATCATAATTAAAGATACGATTTTCTTTTTGAAGCTTAATTTTTCGTTAATACCAAATAACGTAATATGAAGAAAGCAAATGGCTGATAATAGGATTATTATTAAAGCAGAATAGTTTAACTTTTTTTCTTTGTCTTTTATATCAGCATAATATTTTTCGATTGGAATTCTGTATTCAAGCATTGGCAAAAGCTTATTGTATTTTTCTATTATTTCATCTGAACCGCCATGAATTACGTGCCTTACGAATTTTATTGAAACAGGGGCTATAATAGATATTCCAGTAGGAGTGTTTTTTATACCACTATAAAATTTTTCTTGGTTTTCTGTTGATTTATTTATGTCTATCTCTCTAAATATTATTTTTATATCAGGATAATCTTTATGAAGTATTTCTAACATTTTATGGAAAGAAAAATCTCTGCCTCTCATTACAGCTAGAAATCCGATATTATTTTTACTTGGTTTGTCAAATTCACAAAAAATGAAATATAGCTCTCCACCATAAATAATCGAATAATTCTTTGCTATTTTATTCGATGAAATTGTTACTGTAGTCATTGTTTTAAGCATTTTTTGCAAAATAATCCCTAATTGATTTTGGGCTTCATTAAATATTAGAGTATTTTTCTCTTGCGTTTTTTCATCATTGTTTTCTTCTGTTTTTTGTATTAAGGAATGATATGAGGTAAGCAGCTTTTTTATATTCATTTTGGTAATATTTATTGGAATATTTATGGGTAAATCAGTATTATCAACTTTTTCAATGGTCAATTTGTCTATATTTTCATCAAAGAATATAGTAAAAAGTGTATTGCCGCATAGAATCTTATCTATTTCTTTATTTAAATCTTTATAAGAAAGAGTTGAATCTAATTGTCTAATAATATTGATACGTTGTTCCATAAAGTTTTCTGGAATAACAGAAGCGTTATATCTTCTTATTGTTTCAAAACTAGTAGATATTAAGTTTGTGTTTGTAAAATAATAGTATTCTTGGGTATAATAATTAAATACTACGACAGAAGCTAATACTGGAATAACAAATAAGAATAACCATATAAGCCACAGTCTTAGCTTAGGTATTTCTATCTTTTTGTTTATTTGATTAGTATTATTCTCTGACATCAATTAATTCTACCGATTCTTCATCAAAGTCTTTAAAAAGCAATACGTCACAGCAAACATTCTTGTTAGAGTGACAATCCAATTTTTTCAAAGAATTTTTGCTGATTAGTATTTTTGATTCTGTTTCTTTTGTTTTCGCTTCAAGATTTGCAGCTCTGGCTATCACATCCCCATTTACAGAAAAATCTTTTCTCCCTTTTGTAGTGCCTATTGTTCCTGTTATTGCAATGTCTGTATCTATGCCTATTCCATTTTGGATTGTAAATAACCCTGACTCTTTTCTGTTTTTATTATATTCTTCAAGGGCTTTTCTCATTGTTATGGCAGCTTTTGCTGCTCTTATTACCTGGTTTTCCATCTGTGGTTCATCATAAAAAACAGCTTGTATGGCATCTCCAATATACTTATCTATAATTCCGCCATTATCAGAGATAGCTTTTTGCATTTGGGTAAAGTAGGTGTTAAGCATTTCTACAATTACAGATGGTTCATACATTTCGCTTATTCCAGTAAAATTACGTATATCTGATGATAAAACAGTTAGATTTTCTGCCTTACCTTCTCCTGCATTTTGTACATTATTTTCTTTTACGGATTCTATAAGTTTTTCCGAAACATAGCGCTTAATCTGTTCTTTTTGCTTTATTGCTATAGACATTTCGTTAAACGCTTTGGTTATATTATCAAATTCGTCTTTTGAAAAAGACTTTATTGTGGTTCCATATTGATTGTTTGTAAGCTTATCTATTGCTTCTTTATAAATTTGAATTGGCTTATTTATAAAAATAGAAATAAATTTGGTTAGCAGAAATAAAAGTATTAATGCATAGATTATCAGTGTTATAAATGCTATATCAATTATATTCCCTATTGTGGAATCTTTTTTTATTGTGGCCTGTCCAACCAATACGAGCGGCTCATCGTCAGTAATCATCCATTCTTTTATTATATTCATATTGTTTGTTTTTATTTTTTCATTCCCACTATCTTTGGTTTCTGATGATAGATTTATAATATTGTTAATATCTTTGTTTGAAGAGAAAAAGCATGGCCAAATCTTCCTTTTTTCATCTGAATCTGGTCTGAATGATAAGCTTAGGTTTATTTCAGCAAACTTGTTATTGGGTTTAAACCATAGAGAGTCTTTTTTTTCTGTATAAACATCTATATAATCGTAAGGTCTTGTATTATCAGAGGTTTTTTTAGAATAAAACAAATAGTTTGTTTTATTTTTGTCTTTTGTTAAAAAGAAAACAGCGGAATCTAGCTTTGTAAAAGCCAATATGTCTCTGCTTGGTATAGATTCTTGTGGAATGGATTTTTCTTCTTGTTCTTTTGGGAAGTATTTCTCTAAAATTCCTAAAGAAAATGATTGAGTAATCTCTTTTAACCTATTTGTTTTTGTCTTTTTTACTATACCTAGATTATTTAAATATCTGGAAAAAATACTTTGGTAATACATCATGTCAGCTTGTTTTTTGGTAAATAGTATGTTTCTAGTTATTCCTCTATCGGTAAAGTAATATAAGTCAGATTCATCAGACATCCCAATCAAACCGTTATACCATCTAAAAAACCAACCATCATCTCCTGTTTCTGATGTCGAAAGAATACTGTTGTTGAGGTCTTTTGTATCCGCATATAATTCGTTTTTAGATATTCTTTTTTTTAATTCAAAAATAGAGGCTATTCGTCTAAGATTGTTTTCTTGGTCTTGAATCCTATGAATCTCTAATAAATTATGTAGACTCTTAGAAGTGTTATAAGTAATAATTTCATCGATATTATTTATTGATAATTGTGTAGATATCATAATTGCCGTAATTGGCAACATGATTATTATTGCTAAAATACAGGTGAGCTTTTGTGTAATAAGAATATTAAAGTTTTTCTTCGTTTTTAATATGAAGATAGCAATAAAAAAATAAAGAAGGCATAGAATAGGAATTGATAAATAAACGTAATTATCTAGCTTTTTTAAACGGATTAAGTCTTGGGGATAATCTATGCTAAGTTTAAACTGTTTTAATAGATAATTGGTATAATCATTTTCCCCTTGATCTTTTTGCAATCTTTTGAAGGCTTTAACATGATTAATAAAATCTGTCGAAATATTTAATCCGTATTCGTAACCATTCGCTGAATGTGTTTCTTTTATTCGAGATGGAATTTTATCTTTTTCTAACGTAACTTTTACATTTGGATTGACATCCGATAAAGCATGTTCAATTATTTTTTTAGGGTTAATATGGCTTTGTGGAATAAGTAAAGCATAAAAGCCATGTATTCCTTTTCTGCTGATAGTATATTTTAATACAGGATATAAGGTTTGTTTACCAAAATAATCAGTATAAATAGGAGAAAAATTATTATTTAGACTTTTAAATCGCGATATATATTTATAACATGGATCGTTTTCATGTTTTTGGGGTTTATATTTTGTTAGTATTGGAGCATAAGGCTGTTTATTATAATAATCTTCATATTTATTTCTTACTAGATCACAAAAAAAATAGGATATATTATAAAAAAAAGCGGTTCTTTCTTCTATATTAAGAAAACTACTTTCTAATTCAGGTGAAAAGTATGCTTTAATCGTTTCAGCGTTATTGTTCCCATAGATTATTACGATAGGTGCAAATTTTGTAACTGTTTTTGCTATTAATTGTTCAAAAATCTTTTGGTTATAAAGATTTTTTATAAAAGATTCCTCAGGAATTCCTTCTATAATTTCTTCCGGACAGTCAGAAAGTAATTCAGAATGAATTTCCGAAAATTCTTGAGTTAAAAGTTTTACTGGGTCCAGATTTGATTCAATTTTATTTGCACTGGTAAGTAATTGTTGCCGAAGGTTTTCTTGGATTTTATACTTAGAAAAATCATATAATTGATTTAAATTATATTTAAAATAAATAATTGGTATAATTAAAAGAACAAAACCTACTAATACTGTTTTTATGCGGTTTTGTTTAATAATCATTTTTTGTATAATACCTTGATTTTTATTATTTATTTTTATTGGATTGAGTAGAACTGTTTTTCATAACATAGACCGCATTATATATTCCTATTAGCAAAGCCGCTAAATCGTCTGCTTGCCCTAGCATTGGGGTTATATCAGGTATGATATCAATAGGTGAAACAACATAAATAATAGATATTATTATCAATAATAGTCTGATAAATTTGTCTTTGAAGGATTGATAGTCGAAAGTAGCCCAGGTTAGACAATATATAAAAGTAAAAACACTTAAATGGTATATAAAATAAAAGGGTTTGGAGAATAAATCCCAAACAATAGCCCAGAATGTATTACCCCAAAATAACAAATTTATCATTCCATAAATAAAATATAGCAATGACAACCAGAAAAAGACTCCCAAAAGACCTTTAAAGCCTGTATAAGATTTCTTTTCTAAAAGACATAGCGGAAAAGAACAAGAGGGTTTCTCTGGTTCTTTTTGTTCTGATATTATTAATTCTTTATTATTGTCAGACATAGTTTTATATGATTATTGAGAGTAAAGTTTCGATATTATTTAGTTTATTTTATTTTTGTTAATGTTTCAATTCTTTTAAATTAGATTTCAGACAATAAAAAAACTTTGATTATTATATAACCAAAGTTTTTTTACAATTTTTAATCGTTATTAGATTTCGTCGTCTGCTGAAACTCTTATTACTTCCGAGAGAGTTGTTACACCTCGAAGAACTTTTCCTAGTCCGTCTTGTCTCAGGGTTCTCATGCCAAGTTTCATGGCTTCATTCTTTATAACGCTTGTTGGAGATTTTTCAACTATAAGTTCTTTTATTCTTTCATTAGGAATAAGGAGTTCTGTTATTGTTGTTCTGCCTTTATAGCCAGTGTGGTTACACAATTCACAACCTTTTCCCTGATATACTTTAGTTCTACCTGCTTGATACAAAAGCTTTGAACGTTTTATTACTGCTGCAGAAGGAACGTATTCTTCTTTACAATCGGAGCAGATTGTTCTAACAAGGCGCTGTGCCATAATACCTATCAAAGAACTTGCTACTAAGAACGGTTCGACACCCATATCGACTAATCTTGTCATAGCACCGGCCGAGTCATTAGTATGAAGTGTTGAAAAAACAAGGTGACCTGTAAGAGCAGCTCTAATAGCAATTTCTGCTGTATCATAGTCTCTTATTTCGCCGACCATTATAACATCGGGGTCTTGTCGCAAAATAGATCTCAAGCCGCCTGCAAAAGTGAATCCGGCTTTTGGATTAATCTGACCTTGATTGATTCCTGCTAATTGATATTCTACAGGGTCTTCAATGGTAACAATATTGATTGTCGGGTCTTTAATACATTGAAGAGCTGCGTAAAGTGTAGAAGTTTTACCAGAACCTGTTGGACCAGTAACCAGAATAATACCGTTAGGTTTACGTATCAACTTAGAGAAATTCTGCAATGTATCATCGGGGAAACCTAATTCTTCCAATCCATAGACAACACTGCTTTTGTCTAGAATTCTCATAACTACTTTTTCGCCGCGAAGGGTAGGGTAGGTTGATACACGAAGGTCTATTTCTTTATTCCCCATTTGTAATTTTATACGACCATCCTGAGGAATACGTTTTTCTGCGATATCTAGCTCTGCCATTACTTTACAGCGAGATATGGTTGCAGCTTCAAAATTCTGTGGAAGAGACATAACTTCCTGAAGCATGCCATCTATTCTAAATCTTGTTCTCAGACAACTTTCATCTGGTTCAATATGGATATCTGAAGCTTTTTCTTTTATTGCTCTGGCTATAATTAAATTAACAAGCTGAATAATACTCTGTTTATCGCCTGCATTAATTGAGTTGAGGTCGATAACAGAATCACCAAACTTTTTTTCACCAATTCCTTGAATATTTTTTGCAAAATCAGCTATGGTTGTTGCAACATTTTGTGAGTTGCCTGAATCAGCTTTTTTTAGTTGAGTAACTAAATTTGCTGAAGGAGCCTGGGCTGAATAGTATTCATCTAAAGCTGTTTGGATTTCACTTAAAGGCGATACAAGAGGTTTGACTTTACAGGCGGTCTGGTATTCGAGATTTTCTATAACAAAGCTGTCAAGTGGGTCTAGCATTGCTACTGTTATAGCACCTTTTACTCTAAGTATTGCTATACAATGATATTTTCTTGCTATATCTTCGGGTATTAGCTTTACTATTGCCGGGTCTATAACATAATTACGCAAATTTGCATAACTAAATCCACATTTATTAACTAAGAAATCAAGCAGTTGCTGCTCAGTTAATATCTTTTGCTGAATTAAAGTGTATCCGAGAGTATTACTAGTTTTCTTTTGTTCTTGCATAACAGCTTGAAGCTGTTCTTTTGTAGCAAGACCTTCAGAAATCAAAGACTGTCCTAAAAGCTTTTTTTCTATTCGAGCCATATATTCTCTCTTTTATATTTTATATTATTGATTGTTTTCTATGAGACCAAGGTTAATTTCAAACTGTCTTTGAGCACTCATTACAAAGTCGACAATAACTTTTTCATGTTCAGGAGAAACATTGTTGAATGAAATAATGCATTCTTTCAAAGATTTGCCCTTAGATGCCATAGAGACATTAGAATCATCACTATTTATATCAACAGAATAGTTACCCGATGTATTTGAATCTTTTAATCTTACAAGGCGTCCCTGAAGCCCTTGAATAAAACTACTGCCGATTTGGAATGCAAGTATAATATACTTGCCTTGTTCTACTTCTTCACTGGTTTCAACAACACAACCGCCTGTAGACAGGTTAACAATAACACCACGCATTTCAAAATCATTACTTGAGAGAGAACCATCAACTAATTCACCTGAAAGCAAAACTTTAAATTTACAAGGAATTCTAGCTTCTGTTCTTATAGAAGAACGTTTATTGGCACCTTCAACCTGGAAGTCAAATGGAACCAAAGCATTTTGGAATACGTCAGAAAGAGTTCTCAATTCTTTTGCAGAACTACTGGTTTGGTCTACAATAACTGTTTTGCTCAATGCTGTAGCAGCAACATTCTGAATTTGTGAAGATATATCATCTGTTATTTGAGAAATTGTATTGACTTTTTGATACATTATATCAGATGTGCTGCTTTGTCTTTCTGCTGATGTGCTAATATCTTTAATTATGTTATTTAGCTGATTTGTTGTTTGAACCATTGAACCAAGACTTGATTCTACAGTATTAACAACCTGCATACCTTGATTAACTTGACTAGTATTGTTCTGCATCATTTCTGCCGCATTTTCAGTCTTTATCAAAATATCATTAATTAAGGTATTAATCTTTTTCGAAGATTCAGCAGAACCTCGTGCTAGTTTACGAACTTCTTCAGCAACAACCGCAAAACCTCTACCTTGATCTCCAGCACGAGCAGCTTCGATAGCAGCGTTTAATGCAAGCAAGTTTGTTTGTTCAGCAATATTTGCGATTTCTGTAAGAATTGTTCCAATCTGTTTTGAACTATCATTCAGAGCATTAACAAGAGAAGCTGAACCATCTGTTAATTCTTTAATCTTTAACATTTTCTGAACAGCTTCTTTTACAGATATCTGAGTGTCTGAAGCTATTTCTGAAACAATCTGGCTGTCTTCTTTTGCAATAATCAATTTTGAGCTAATATCCTTAGAAAGGCTAAAAGAGTTTTCTAGGGATGATATTGTTTCACGGAGATTATTGGCATTGTCTAGGGCTTTTTGATTTATTAGTCCAACTCCGTCTACGATTTCTTTGATAACTTGAGAACTGATTTGAGCTGTTTTATCAAGATCTGATGATGCCACTTCCAGTTTTAAAGATATTATTAGAACTCTTTTCAAAACAGAAAGAATGAGTTTGAACATTTGCTCAAATCTTTCAATTTCTCTACCTAAGCCTGTTTTAGTAGACGGGAAATTTTCTGGCTTTAAACCAACTTTTGTTGTTACTTCAGATAAGATGAAATTTACTATTCCTCTAAGGATTTCTCTCCCGAACCAACCTATAGCAAAAATAGCACCAGCGCCAAAAAACAGCATTAAAGGAATAAACTTATCTTGCTTGTTGGATGGTATCCCGCCAAAGGTAAAATACACAATTCCAATAATTGAAATTGTTAATATTATTCCAATTATTGATGCAAAAATCCACAGATTTCTCTGTGAATTCCCATTTTTATTAATTATAATCGAGTGAAGAGCCATTTCTATATAATAAACCTAAATCAATTCGCTAAACTATTGTTGGTTTTCTGTTTTTTTTGATGAGTTTATTGACTTTGGTGTTTTTACAAATTTATTTTCTTTACTAATCTTGTCAAGTATTCCATTAACAAATTCATAACTTCTGTCTGTGGAATATTTCTTTGCAAGCTCAATAGCTTCATTAATTGTCGCTTTTAATGGAATTAAAGGGAAATAGAAGAACTCACTTACTGCTATTTTTAGAATACAGCGGTCTATAGCAGCCATTCTGTTTAATGACCAATTGTTAGCAGTCTTTTCGATTGTTTCTTCTATAAATTTATTATTTTGAGAGATATTGCTGATTATTTCTTTTGCAAATTCTTCTACCACGCTTTGCTTTTTTATTTTTTCGCAAAGGGAATCTATTAGAACTTTTAATTCTGATTGAAAACTTTCATTAATGGTTACACCAGGAAAATACTGTTCTAAGAGTTGTTTTACGCGGAATCTTAAATCGCTGACTTCTTGATGTGGATTAGAAGAAATAGAGTCGACAAAGTCAGGAATAAATTCCTCGACTTTGCCAGACAATATTTCATTTGCTTTTGTAGCTTTAAGGAACTCCTTGACAACATTCTCAATTGCAGGAGCGAAAAGCATTTCAATATTTATTTGATTTAAGCTTTCGTTCTGGTCAGAATTGTTAATTTCAGCCTGATAAAGGGCTTTTAATGCTAATTCACGAGAGTGTCGTCTTGGAGAGTTCATTTTATTATTCCTTATTATTCTTCTATTTCAGAAGCTTTGGCTCTGATTGGTGTATGATTCTGTAACTTAAGGTTTTCTGCACGTTCTGAACCATGTTCAATAGCAGCTTGAGCAGCAGCTAAACGAGCTATCGGAACTCTGAATGGAGAGCAGCTTACGTAGTCAAAGCCAAGTCTGTGACAGAACTTAACAGAAGATGGTTCTCCACCGTGTTCACCGCAGATACCAACTTTAAGATCTGGTCTTACACTTCTACCACGTTCAACACCCCATCTTACTAACTGGCCAACGCCTTCCTGGTCAAGAACCTGGAATGGATCGTTTTTCAATATCTTCTTGTTCAAATATTCTGGAACGAAAGAAGCTATATCGTCACGGCTGTAACCGAAAGTCATCTGAGTGAGGTCGTTAGTACCAAAGCTGAAGAATTCAGCTTCAGTAGCAATCTGATTAGCAGTGATAGCAGCACGTGGAATTTCAATCATTGTGCCGACTTTGTAGTGGAGTTTGCCTTCAACTTTATATTTCTTAATTAGAGTTTCAGCAACTTCTACTACTATAGCCTTCTGATTGCGGAGTTCTTGAACGGTTCCAACTAATGGAATCATTACTTCTGGAAGAACTACGAGACCTTTTTTGGTCAATTCACAAGCAGCTGTGAAAATTGCAGTAGCTTGCATTCTTGTGATTTCTGGATAAGTAACACCAAGGCGGCAACCTCTGTGACCAAGCATTGGGTTAGCTTCGTGTAATGAGTCAACTTTTGCTTTAACTTTTTCAACAGAAATCTTCATTTCTTTGGCCATAATAGCCTGATTTTCTGGTTCATTTGGAACAAATTCATGCAGAGGTGGGTCAAGAGTTCTGATGGTTACTGGGTAACCGTTCATTGCTTCAAAAATACCAGTGAAGTCATCGGTCTGGAACTTAAGAAGTTTCTTGAGAGCTTTTTCGCGGCCTTCAACATCGTCAGCAAGAATCATTTCACGAATGTGTTTAATTCTTTCGCCATCGAAGAACATGTGTTCTGTTCTGCAAAGACCAATACCCTGAGCACCAAATTTGCGAGCAACTTTTGCATCTTTTGGAGTATCAGCATTAGTGCGAACGTCGATTTGGCGGATTTCATCAGCCCATTTCATAATTTGACCGAAGTCACCAGCGAGACTTGGTTCAACTGTTGGAACTTTACCGAACATAACTTCGCCGGTAGAACCGTTAAGGCTGATCCAGTCACCCTGTTTCATAACAGTGTTACCAATCTTAAGGGTTGCTTTCTTATAATCGATTTCGATATCGCTACAACCAGAAACACAGCACTTACCCCAACCACGAGCAACAACTGCTGCGTGAGAAGTCATACCGCCGCGCTGAGTGAGAATACCTTCTGCTGCATCCATACCAGCAACATCTTCTGGAGAAGTTTCGATACGAACAAGAATTACCTTTTCGCCTTTGGCTTTCCATTCGCCAGCATCTTCAGCACTGAAAACGATACGGCCACAGCCAGCTCCTGGAGAAGCAGCAAGACCTTTAGTGAGAACTTTCTTTGGTGCTTTGGGGTCGAAAATCGGGTGTAATAACTGATCAAGGCTCTTGGGTTCAATTCTGCCAACAGCCATTTCTTTAGTTATCAAACCTTCTTTAACCATATCAACAGCCATCTTTACAGCTGCTGGAGCAGTTCTCTTACCATTTCTAGTCTGAAGCATCCAGAGTTTACCACCCTGAATAGTGAATTCCATATCCTGCATATCTCTGTAGTGAGCTTCAAGTTTCTTATAAACATCTACAAGCTGCTTGTAAACTTCTGGCATTGATTCTTCAAGAGAAGGATATTCTGATTTACGTTTAGCTTCGCTTATATTGTTTTCTTTAGCCCATTTCTGAGAACCGGCCTTAGTAATCTGCTGAGGAGTGCGGATACCAGCAACAACATCTTCACCCTGAGCGTTGATAAGATATTCGCCATAGAAGTGAGCATCACCATCAGCTGGGTTTCTAGTGAAAGCAACGCCTGTAGCACAGTCATTACCCATGTTGCCATAAACCATAGACTGAACGTTTACTGCAGTACCCCATTCATCCGGGATTCCTTCTTTTTTGCGGTAAACAATAGCTCTTTCACTCATCCAAGAACCGAATACTGCGTTAATAGCACCCCAAAGCTGTTCTTTTGGATCAGTTGGGAAATCTTTTCCTAATTTGTCTTTGATGAGCTTCTTGTAAGCGGCAGTAAGTTCTTTCAGCATTGGAGCTGTCATTTCATTGTCTTTTGCATCAGCTTTAAGACCGTTTTTAACTTTAACTTTTTCCATTACTGATTCAAATGGATCTTTTTCTGTCTTGGATTCTGGTTTCATACCAAGAACAACATCGCCATACATATGAACAAAACGGCGGTAAGAATCCCAACCAAAGCGTTCATTTCCTGTAGCTTTAATTATCCCTTGAACAGTATCATCATTAAGACCCAGATTTAGAACTGTATCCATCATGCCAGGCATAGAAGCTCTAGCACCAGAACGAACAGAAACCAAAAGAGGATTCTTCTTATCACCAAATTTCTTGCCCATTATTTTTTCAATGTGCTTTAAACCATTTTCAACTTCAACGTTGAGTTCTGGTGGATATTGACAATTGCCTTTGTAATAAACATCGCACATTTCTGTGGTAATAGTAAAACCTGCTGGAACAGGAATACCGACCTTATTCATTTCTGCAAGATTGGCGCCTTTCCCACCGAGAAGATTTCTCATGTTGGCATTACCCTGAGCTTCTCCGGCTCCGAAAGTATAAACGTATTGAGTCATTCGGTTCCTCCGTAACAAAATAAAAAAGTTGGTGTTGTACACCTTTATCCGCAAAAGGATAGCACAGTGGAATTTTGATTTCAAGTTTTTAGAATGTTTAAAAATTCATTAGTTTTGTTTTTTTATTTTTTTGAATATGCTATAATTATTTTTAAGGTTTTTACATATGAAAAAATTATTATTCTTCTGTTTATTTGTAGCCCTAGCTGTATTAGGAGCTTATATTGGTTTTCAATTAGCTCAGTATCGAAGACCTGTTGATTCTTCCAGAATGGAAAAGTGTCTGGCTTTATATAAGAGTTATAGGTCGGATACAGACCAGGATAAGTTGGCTAAGGAATTAAGCAAAATATCTTTAACACCGAATGATTTTCAGCATATAATTGATAAATTTATATTATATAGAACACAAAAATCTTCCATGAAACAGGCTATGAAACTGCTAAAAGCTTTTAGAATGGGTTTTGACATAGAAGTTGAAAAGGTCTACTCTATTTCAGGCATGGAAAATGAACCTTTTAGATTAGATGCAGAAATACTCACTGTTTTTGAAAGCAAGCCAGAATTAGTAAAAGATGCATTCGAAGGGTAACTGTTTATGAGCAGAAAGAAAAAAGGGAAGAAAAAAAATAAGTCTATTATTAAGAATCAGAATAATAATCAACAATTAAATAAAAGTGTTGATATAAAAACAGAATCTAATGCAATAGAAACAAATGATTCTTCTTTAATTTCCAGAAAAGATAGTGATAATAACAAATCTAGTGAAAATAAAAAGCATTCATCCAAAAACTTTTTCCTCAGAATCATAGATTTAATAATAGAAAAACAGATTCTTGGAAAAGTGTTTATTATTCTTTTTGCTACTTTTGTTTTTTCTTTTGCATATAAAAATATAGAGGAGATGAACCGCAAAGCACTGTCATATGTTGGACTGATTCTTTGTATTGTAGTAAGTTATGTAGAAATACTAGGAATTCGTGATCATCTTTGGATTATTGAAGGTAGTCTTCCTTCTTCAAAAAGATGGCGTGAAGCTTTTTTTAATCCTGCTTCAATGCGAAAATATAAACTAAGAAGAATAATAGCTATTCTTTTTGCTTATGTTGTGTTTTGTTATGTATATAAGCTTAAGGTTTTTGCTCCAGCAAGAGATACTTTATCCTTCCTTGGTATTATTTTGATGATAACTACTGTTTATTACGAAGTTCTAGCTATAAGAGACCAGGTCAATTTAATATCAAAATCTATTCAGTTTTTGGCTGATGAAAAAAAACAAGGTATCAATATAAGTGAAGATTATGAAGACAAACAATAGCCTTCTTATTCTCTCTTTAATTATTCTTTTTGCTACCAGAAATCTTTTTTCTGCTCCTTTACCTTTAGATATAGAAGGGGAATATTTAATCAGATTACCTGGTTCAAGCAAGGCTGTTCATAATAATAATAAAGTTTTCCCTGATAATGCTATTTATTCCATTCCTAATAAGGAAAAGGCATCAGATACTATTTTGTTGTTAGATGGTCATAGAATAAAACTTTATCCTGGTGCTTCCTTTAAGATTTCCAAAGGATTATTGATTCCGTTAGTTGGACGTTTTGAGTTTTCTACAAGTGAT
>ONIU01000032.1 GCA_900317935.1 uncultured bacterium | reverse complement strand
TCTCAGGTTCAGACAACCCAGATGTTCATGGATAAAAACACCGGGGAGCTTGCTAAAGGCAATACCAAGTTAGAAGATATTGCTCAGTTTTACGATGAAAACGGCGTTTTTGCCTTGGCTAGTGCTCAGACTCTTACTGTAACTGGTAATTCTGAAAGCTCTAGTCTTACTATTCACGGTAAAATGACTCTTAATGAGCTTGCAGCCGCTTTGCAGAATTCTATTTCTGGCGTTAACGGTCTCGGAATAAAGAATTCTACAGCTTCTGTTGTGAGCACAGTTCAATCTAATGTTTCAGGTCTTGGTGGTTATATACAGCTTACTTCTGGCAAAGTCGGCGAATCTGGCGACTTTTCAGTGGCTGGTGACCAGGCTATAATAGATGCTTTAGGGCTTTCTGTTAGCCGAGAATCTGCTAATAATGTTGTACAGGTTAATCTCAAAGATGCTAACGGCAATTCAAGAACTATAAATACTAGTTCCGACAGAGCTTATGGTTTGTTGAACGGAATAGACCTGAATTTTGATTCTACTCCTGCACAAGTAGCTGGTAACGGCGGTATTGTAGAAGGCTTGAAATTTGATACCACAGAAAATCTAGCTTTCAATTTTGATGTTGGAACAACTAACTATGCAGTAAATGTCAGCCTTAACGGTAAATACTCTATGGAAGGCATTGCTGCTGAAATCAATAAACAAATCGCTGCTTCTGTAGCTAATTCTGGTATGGAAGCTTCGGTTGTAGACGGGCAGATACGTCTTTCTTACAACCCGACCGATACTTCTTCCCCAACAGAAATAAAAGTAACCGGTGGCAGCAGTATACTTGGCATTAATGCTGGCACTTATACTGGTTTTGTTGATGGCGATAAAGATAAATCCAAGTCTATAAAGGGAATAAGCCTTTTAGACAAAACTGCGGGCACTGCTCGTGATATTACTATTGGTGATGGCGTGAATAGCCGAACCTTTAATCTAGGCACTACTATGACTGCCGGTGCAGACCTGATTGGTATTGATGAAACTATTATGTCAGTCAACAATACTTTAGAAGGTGCTAAGATTAATGTCAGAATGGATGCTGTAAATGGCTCTATAGCTTTCACTTCTACTATTCTAGGTAGAAAGAATAATAATGGTGGTGCAGCTACTCAGGGCAATGTTGTTGTAAGCTCTAACGGTGGAATAGATCAGGTTCTTGGTTTTAAGAACGGAACAGCAAAAGGGTCTGGTGATACTAATTTCAGACTTCATGTTGTAGAAAGTAATCCTGTATTCCAAATCGGTGCTAATGAAGGCCAGAACATGAAAATTAGCATCGGGAATATGTCTGCCTTAGCTCTTGGTGTAGATAAGCTAGATATGTCTACTACTGCAGGCGCTCAAAAGGCTTTGCAGAGAATAGACCAGGCTATTTCAAAGGCTTCTGGTGAAAGGTCTAAGTTAGGTGCTTACACTAACAGACTTAACTACACCATGAATAACCTTGAAAATACTGCTACTAACCTTACTGATGCTGAATCTAGAATCAGAGACGTTGACATGGCTTCTGAAATGATTAACTTCACTTCGGCTCAGATTAAGCAGCAGGTTGCTACAGCAATGCTTGCTCAAGCTAACGCTTCTGCTAATAACATTCTGTCACTGCTACAAGGCTAACTCCTAAAGATCTGCCCCCACGAAGGTGGGGGAAGTGGTTCCGAAGGAACCGAAAGGGGTCTTTAAATCTTATCTCTCAATATTAATTCCTAACCAAATTTAATCACACCATTTCCCTCCTGAATTCAGGAGGGATTTTTTTTAGTCTACCCATTGTCATAAACGTATAGCTTTCAGGGCTAAAGCCCATACGCTATACTTTTTATGACAAATGTGTAGACTTCTAGAACCTTGAACTCTTCCAACTCTTCCAACACTTCCAACCCTTCCAACACTTCCAACCCTTATAACAATTCTCACAGGCGACTTTAGTCGCCGTCCCACAGCAAAGCGTCTCACACTAATTTTACATAGAACAATAACTACCAAAAACAAAAAAAATAAAATTCTCCTTGACGGAAATTTAACTTTAAATATTATTTTCGACTTATCGCAAGGATGCGAAATTTTAAAAAATTTAAAAAAGATTCACGGAGGAATCTAATAATGTCTTTACGTATTAATCAAAACGTTACTTCTCTTTCTACCTATTCTAACCTCAACAGAACTTCCAGCCGCTTAGATAAGTCTATTGGTAAATTAAGCTCTGGTTTACGCATTACATCTGCTGCAGATGACGCCGCAGGCTTAGCAATCAGCGAAAAGATGAGAAGCCAGATTAGTGGCTTGAATCGTGCAAAACTCAATGCTCAAGACGGCGTTTCCATGTTACAGACTGCTGAAGGTGGCTTAGGTGAAACAGAAAGCATTATTCAGAGAATGAGAGAACTTGCTATTCAGGGGTCTAATGACACACTTACTACAAATGACAGACTTGAAATTCAGAAAGAAATAAATCAGCTTAGAGATGCTATAGACGATATTGCTGATTCCACAGAATATAATACAAAAAAACTTCTTGATGGCAGCCAGACTGCTCTTATTAGTGCAAGCTCAAAATCTGTTTCAGGAACTGCTAACGGTTCAGGTGTTCAGGGTGGTGATTTCACTGTTAGCATGACTGTTGTTCAGGGTGGTATTTCTCAGATGCAGACCAGTCAGATGTTTATGAATAAAGATACTGGTAATCTTGCATTAGGAAATACAAAATTAGAAGATATTGCACAGTTCTACGATGAAAACGGTGTTTTTGCTCTTGATACAGCCCAGACTCTTACAGTAACAGGTAATGCTGAAACAGCTCAGTTTGTTCTTGATGGAAAAATGACTTTGAACGAATTAGCTTCAGCTTTACAAAATGCTATTGCTGGTGCAAGTGGTCTCGGCATAAAAAATTCTTCGGCAACGGTTGTAAGTACTGCTCAAAGCGGTGTTTCAGGCTTGGGCGGCTATTTACAGATTACTTCTGGTAAGATTGGTGACGTTGGCGAATTTTCAATAGCTGGTGATCAGCAAGTCATAGATGCTTTAGGAATGACTATCAGCCGTCATTCTGCAAATAATATTGTTCAGGTTTCAACAAAAGATGCAAGTGGCAACACAAGAAGAGTAACTACAAGCACAGATGTAGCTTCAAGCCTGCTTGATGGTATAGATTTGAAATTCGCCTCTCAAGCAGCTCAAGTAGCAGGAAACGGCGGTATAGTAGATGGTCTTAAATTTACTGCTGATGCAACTGTAGGTTTCAGTTTTAAAGTTGGAACAGCAACTGTTAATATAAATACTACATTTGCAGCATCAAGCAGTTATTCTATGGAAGGTATTGCAGAAGCTATTAATGCTAATATTGCAGCAGATGCCACTGCCAAAACAAGCGGTATTGAAGCAACTGTTGTTGATGGTCAGATACGTATTTCGTATAATCCAACTGACCCAAGCTCTCCAACCGAAATCAAAATTTCTGCAGGCACTGATGTTATAGGTCTTATTGAAGGAACCTACACCGGCTTTGTTGATGGCGACAAAGATATGAGTTGTGCCGTCAAAGGCATGACAATGTTGCAAGTTAACACTGCTAATGTCGGAGCTCTGATGACTGTTAAGGTTACTGACGGAGCAGGAAATAGCGAAACAATCACCGTCGGAACTACCGTTAGCGCTGGTGACGCAGATTTAATAGAAATTAATAATTGGGTAACAAGCGTAAATGCAACTCTTTCTACTTCTTCTGTATCTGCTAGAGTTGACGCTGTAAACGGTTCTGTTGCCTTTACATCAACTCAACTTGGAAATAAGAATATCAGTGGTAATCCTGCTATTCAAAGTTTACTTAAGATTGAATCAACTAGTACTATTACAGCAGTAATGTCTACTGACCTGCTTGGCTACAAAGATGGAACGGCAAAGGGTGCTGGTGATACCAACTTCAGACTACATGTTGTTGATAACAGCCCAACTTTCCAGATAGGTGCAAATCAGGGTCAGAATATGAAAATTACCATTAGCGATATGTCGGCCTCGGCTCTTGGCATAGACAAGCTGGATATGTCGACCACAAGAGGTGCTCAAAAGGCTATTGGCAAGCTGGATAAAGCGTTATCAATAGTATCAGCGGAACGTTCAAAGATTGGTGCTTTTGAAAACCGCATGAACTATACTATTAATAATCTTGAAAATGCAGCAACCAACCTCACTGATTCTGAATCTCGTGTAAGAGACCTTGATATGGCTGCTGAAATGACGGAATTCACTTCAGCTCAAGTCTTGCAGCAGGCAGCGACAGCGATGTTGGCGCAGGCTAATGCTTCAGGGCAGCAAGTCTTGCAGTTGCTGAGCTAGCCCTCCATATTGATGCTCCCCCACTAGGTGGGGGAGCTGTCACGGAGTGACTGAGGGGGGAGCAAAGCAATAGCTTTGCGTAAAGTCACTAAGTTTTTCGCAATGCTCTGCATTGCTCCCCCTTCAGTCTCGCTTTGCTCGCCAGCTTCCCCGCTTAGCGGGGCAGCATCTAGATAAACAACCAGGTAACTGGTTCATAGATATGCAAAATCAGACTTTCGTCTGAGATTTTTAAAAAAATTTAAAATTTTTAAAAATTCTCCTTGACGAAGGTTCGATTTTGCATATTTTTTTGTCCTCATCGCAAGGATGCGAAATAAATGGACTGGTTCACGGAGGAATCATCTATGTCATTACGTATTAATCAGAATGTTACTTCTCTTTCTACATATTCAAACTTAAATAGATCTTCTTATCGCTTAGATAATTCTATCCGTAAACTTAGTTCAGGTATGCGCATAAACAGCGCTGCCGATGATGCAGCCGGCCTTACCATAAGTGAAAAGATGAGAAGCCAGATTAGAGGCTTGAATCGTGCAAAGCTTAACTGCCAGGATGGTATGTCTATGCTTCAGACTGCTGAAGGTGGTTTGAATGAAAGTGAAAGTATAATGCAGAGATTGCGTGAACTCGCTATTCAGAGTTCAAACGATACTCTTACTACTAATGATAGACTCGAAATTCAAAAAGAGGTTAATCAACTTAGAGATGCTATAGACGATATTGCAAACGCAACAGAATTTAATACTAAAAAGCTTCTTGACGGAAGCCAGGCTGCTCTTATCAGTGCAAGCTCACACTCTGTTATTGGTGTTGCCAAGGGTGCAGGTGTAGACGGCGGAGACTTTTCTGTAAGCATGGCTATTGTAGAAGGCGGTATTTCTCAGATGCAGACTTCTCAAATTTTCCTTAATAAAAATACAGGAGAACTTGCTCAAGGTAATACCAAACTTGAAGATATTGCTCAGTTTTACGATGATAATGGTGTCTTTGCTGTAGCTATTCCTCAGACTCTTTTCGTAACAGGCAACTCTGAAAGCTACGAATTTACTATTGATGGGAAAATGACCCTCAATGAACTTGCTGCTGCAATGCAGAATGCTCTTGCAAGCACTAGTGCTCTTGGAATCAGAAATTCTCAGGTTACAGTTATAAGCACTGCTCAGAGTGGGGTAACTGGTGTTGGTGGCTATTTGCAGCTTACTTCTGGTAAGGTTGGCGATGTAGGCGACTTCTCTATCGCTGGTGACCAGGCTGTTATAGATGCTTTGGGTTTAACAGTAAGCCGTCAGTCTAAGAATAACCTTGTTGCTTTCAACCTTAAAGATGCTTACGGTAACACTAGAAAAGCTACAACCAGCACAGACAGAGTTTCTGGTTTGCTTGATGGTATTGATATCAGATTTGATGCTTCTCCAGCTCAAGTTGCCGGTGTTGGTGGAATTGTTGAAGGTTTGAAGTTCACTGTTGCAGAAACTTTGACTTTTGAATTCCAGGTTAGTGAAACTGCAACTTCTATAGTTACTGTAAATGTTGCCTTTGCACAGAATGATACTTATTCTATGGAAGGTATTGCTGCTGCTATAAATGCAGAAATCAAGGCTACTGCTCCGAATTCTGGAATGGAAGCTTCTGTAGTTGATGGTCAGATTCGTCTTGCCTATAGCCCGACAGACCATAAAGCTCCAACAGAAATAAAGATAACTTCAGGCAGTGAATGCATAGGTATAGTTAATGGCGCTTACACTGGTTTTGTAGATGGAGATAAGAATCTTGATGATGTTATAAAAGGTTTCAGTCTTCTTACAGATGTTGATAAAGCAAGTGCAGAACTTACTATAAGAATTACAGACGGAAATAACGCTACAATAGACGTTTCTGTCGGGAAAACTATAAGTGCTGGTGCTGATTTGGTTGAAATCAACAATTGGATTACTACTTGGAATTCTAATATTGTAAATGCTACTGTTGCTGCCAGACTAGATGAAGTTAACGGTTCTTTGGCTATAACTTCAACTTATATAGGAAAGTTAAATAGAAATAATGCTAGTGCAATTCAGAGTCGTCTTACTATAGAATCTGTAGTTGCTACTAATACTGCTATTACCAGCATGGATTTGTTTGGTTATAAAGATGGAACTGCAAAAGGAGATGGTGATACTAACTTTAGACTTCATGTTGTAGATAACAGCCCAAGTTTCCAGATCGGTGCTAACCAGGGTCAGAATATGTCAATCAGCATAGGTGATATGTCTGCTGGTGCTCTTGGAATAGACAAAATTGACATGACTACTGTTGAAGGTTCTCAGATTGCTTTGAGCAAAATAGATCATGCTTTGGGTTTGCTTTCTTCTGAACGTTCTAAACTCGGTGCTTTCATGAATCGTATGGAATATACAAAGAACAATCTGGAAAATGCTGCAACCAATTTGACTGACTCTGAATCTAGAATCAGAGACCTTGATATGGCTTCTGAGATGACAGAATTTTCTTCTGCTCAGGTTTTACAACAGGCTGCTACAGCTATGCTGGCACAGGCTAATGCCTCAGGTCAGTCTGTTCTTCAGTTGTTGCAGTAATTTTATTTTAAAATCCCCCTTAATCCCCCTTTAAAAAAGGGGGTAAGGATATTTCACCCTACATAAAATTTTATACAAATCCATAGTTTTTAGACAGCCACCTTGAAGAGACTGTCTTTAAGCCAAATTGGATTATACTAATAGTCTACACATTTGTCATAATAAGTATAGCATATGGGCTTTAGCCCTGAAAGCTATACGATTATGACAATGTGTAGACTACTACTCTCTCAATCCCTAAAATATTTCTATTAGTATTGATAAGCTATTTTTCTTATGCTATTATGTTCAACTCAAAGAGAGAGAATTAAAGATTTTTTAGGAGCCACAATGAACTATAAACTTATTTGTACGTCCGCAATGATTTTAGCTAGTGCAGTATCAACCTATGCAGCTGCATTTAATGATATTCCAGCAAGTCACTGGGCTTATGAAGCAGTAAATCAGATGGCCGAAAAAGGCATCATTCAAGGTTTCCCAGATGGAACATTTAAGGGCAAACAGAATGTAACCCGCTATCAGCTTGCTATGATTACAGCAAAAATGTTGGCCAATGTTGAACAATATGGCACTGGTTCCATGGCAAAAACCGATTTGCAGACATTGGAAAAGCTCACAGTAGAGTTTGCTGATGAACTTGCTTTGATTGGTATTAAGATAACAAATTTAGAAGATGACATGAAAGATGTTAAAGAAGATGTCGCTTCTTTAAAGAAAGATGTAACTTCTATCAAAGAATGCATGAAAAACGGTAGCTTAGATAAAGTCAGACTTTCAGGCGATATTCTTGTTAGAAATTACGGTTTTGCTCATGACAGAGGTAATTTAGGTAATTTTGATTTCGGCGAAGACCATCGTCATAGAACTGAAACCGGTTTCAGATTACAGTTAGATGCAGATGTTGATGAAAATGTTTCTGCAAGAGCTAGATGGAATCTAATCGGCAACAATGGTTTGAATGACTGGGACGGCAACAATAAAGGAACAGCCGAAGTTGAAATTGCTTATATCAAGATTAAAGATTTGTTCAGTTTTGGCGGTGAATTTAAGTTCGGGCGCGATTGGAATCAACACGGCCATGGCTTCGTATTGTATAACTATACTGATTCTGTAAGTTATACTAAGAGATGCGGCGATGTAGATATGGGTTTCAACGTTTTCTTTGACCGCCAGGGCAATAAAGACTATTACAATGTTTGGAACTTAAATGCAGATTATGATTATAAGGGTCATAATTTATACTTTGGTTTCTATTTCAACGAACGGGCTTATGCTGAAAACGGCAATGCTCTTGCTGATAATAGAAAAGAAACCAGATACGAATTTGGTTCCTATGGCAAGCTGAGAAACAACGATGATAAACTGACTTATGATTTGGCCTTTGTTTATAGCGATATAGAAGACGGCAACGGTGCTGGTTCTGATGCTCAGGGTCTGTTAAGTCACATTTCATTGAATTATGACAGTAAGAAGCAGTTTACAGCAAAGATTGCTTATACCAGAGCTGACGATGAATCTAATGCCAATGTTTGCGTAGAAAATCTAAATGATTTCCTGATGGCTAAAGAAACTGCTTTTGAAGATTTGTATCTTTGCACTGTTGCTTTAAACGGTAATGATAATCAGACTTTCAAGAATCTGACAGATTTGAAATTGCAGGTTGGCTATACTCTGAAAAACGATGACAGACATAGATTCAGACTTGATTATGACCACTTGGAAAATGTTTATGACGGCAAGGCAAATACTTTCAATACTGTAGCTGGGAATCCTCTTGGTGGCTTCATCAATGATTTGAAGGGCGATGTAGTAACCTTTGCTTATTATTATCAGCTTACACCTAATACAAGATTGAAACTCTGCTATCAGAATTCTAAGGTTAAAGCTTCTAATATGCCTACACAGAAGGTTGACCTCTATTTCACAGAAATATTCAGCACATTCTAAAGTGTAAAGCGAGACGAGACCAGGGGCTTTGTGTTACGATTGCTGGTGCAATCTGTGAGACGGCAACTGACGTTGCCTGTGCGAGTCGTTTGACAATTACCACAGGCTGTTAAACAGCCGTCTCACAAGCGAAGCTGTCCCACAGCAAAGCGTAGCACTTCCAACACTTCTAACTCTTCCAACCTTTTAAATAATTCGAACCTATTTTTTTACAAAAATATAGCGGACAGTTTGCTTGCTCAACCTTATTTTCCTTCGCGGTCTCTTTATTGAGAGAGTTTAGAGAAAAGGGATATGTTTTAGCAAAAGCAAGTAACTGATATAACCATCTTTACGAGTAATCGATGATTGATTGCAATCCTTTAAAGCCCCCTTTTTTAAAGGGGGATGTCTACGAAGTAGACTGGGGGATTTTTGAGAATATTGCCAATCAGTACAAAGTTGAGTCCGAAGACGTAGTAAACCTAAAACAATCCCCTAAACTCTATGCTCTAAGCTCTGAACTCTAATTTGAGGTTTCACGTCTATTGTCCGCTCACCAACCACCCACCACCAACCACACCCCCATACCAATAAAACCTAAAAAATTGAGATAACTTTTATAGTTCATAAATTCTATTATCCTGCCGATAGTTGCAGCAGATTTGTTCTATGGGGCAACTATGAAAGCTCGAAATAAAAGTTTATCTGCTGTAATGCTGCTTGCGTTAGCTATAATGGTTAACGGCTGTAACATGTTTGAAGCAATAGACAGCAGTATTAATACAACATCTGCAGGCGACTTAATCAGTGAAGGCTATGGAAGACTGGCTGAAGCTGATTATGCCACAGCTTTGAACCGTTTTGACAGAGCATTGGAAAAAAGTAGCAGTGATGAGGCTAGAAGGGGCAGGGCTTCTTCTTATGCCGGACTTGCTGGTTTTAACATGTTTTCTATTTTGAATAGTCTTCAGAATGATTTGGCTGCACCAAATTCATCAGCGGTCTTTTTCCAGGCAGCAAAGAAAATTACAGATTTAGATAATATGAACAAAGCTGTTGAAGATATGGCTTCATTGAGTGCGCCGACTAAAGATGACCTTCTTTTCAGATCTTTGCTTGCTTCTGTAACTGCCGCAAAAACAATCATCGTAAAGTATGATACAAATATGAATTCAAAGCTTGATAACCCAGATCAGATAAACTTTACAACTAACGATAAAAAGACGAAAAGTTGGGAAGAATTATATTCTCATCTAGGTTCAGGTTATTCGCCATATTCTTTGGAAAAAGCCTATATAGAACTTGCTGATGCTTTTGACGGCCGAGGTACTTCCTGGAAAACAATATCACCATTTGCTTCTGTAACAAAGAGCGGAACCTATACACAGGCTAATTTCAACACCATTGAAGCAGTTGGCGATTTTGGCAGAAGAATTAAAGCTGCAAACATAAAATACGGCAATTCTGTAACCGAGTTTAAAGCTGCTATTTTAGAGCTTGATGGAGTAAACTAAATGAAAAAATCACTGATTAACATTTGTTTGGCTTCATTGTTGTCGTTAACAGCAGTTTCAGTTGCAAATGCTACAGAACCTTCATTTTATGAAAATGCTCGTTCTTTGGGGATGGGCGGTGTTTCTGTCACTTATACCGATGATTATATGACTCTTTATAGGAACCCGGCCGGCTTAAGTCTTCAGAAGAAAACTGCTTATTCGGTCCTTTCGCCTACTTTTTCAAGAAATTCTGATTACAGCAATGTTATTGATAATATAAACGCATTAAATGATTCGGATACAGCGGCTAACCGTTCTTCAAACTTCAGACATCTTGAAGGAATAATGGGTAAGACTGGTTACCAGAACTGGTCTGATACAGCTTATTATATTAGTGAAAATGGTTTTGGTCTTTCCATAAGATATAATGATTATCAGTATTATACGGTAGAAAACCCGACTAGCCCGCGAGTCAAATCGTCGATATATAAAGATACAGTCTTTTCAGGTTCATACTCTCGCCCCTTTGAAGATGAAAACACTAATTTATTCAGGGATAAGGCTACTGGCTGGTGGGGCGTATCTTTGAAGGTCGCCAGCAGAAAGATGACTGAAACTTCATTTGCAGCAAGAGATTTTGCAGCGCTTACTCCAAGAGCCTTAAAAGATACTGATAGAACCGGTTTAGCTTTTGATGCAGATGCAGGTGCTTTATGGCAACTTACTAACCCGATGAAAACTACCTTTGGTATGTTTATTGGTAATCTTTTGAAAGCTAAATATTCTGACGAAACTGGGAGAATGAAAAGAGTTTATTCTGTCGGTGCGTCAATAAAGCCTTTAACTGGTGAACAGGAAAGAAATGATAAACTGCTTTTGGCTTGTGAATACATTGATGATGGGGCACATATTAATTGCTTGAATAAAATAAGGTTAGGTGCCAGCGTTAAACTTGCCAGAGGTTTTCATTTGTTGGCAGGTGTTAAAGGTGGGTATTTGACCGGTGGTTTGGATTATTCTTGGAATGATTTAACTTTTACTGCTTCTACTTATGGGGAAGAGTTAGGGACTCGTCCTGGGGATAGAGAAGACAGAAGATATGCGGTTGATGCCTCGCTTAGATTCTGATTGAGATATAAGATAGAAGATAGAAGCGCGTAGAGTCTGTGGAAAGTGGGACAGTTGCTTACGCAACTTGTGGGACAGCTGTTTCACAGCCTGTGGTAATTGTCGAACAAATCACACGGGCGACGTCAGTCGCCGTCCCACAGCGAAGCGTAACACTTCCAACTCTTCTAACCATTTAAAAAAGTTGTTTTTGTAGTTGTTGAAAATGAAGAGCTACTAAAAAACTAAAGCGTCCCGTCGGGACGCTTCTTTAATAACCGCGGTCATCTTTTATGACCACCAAACACTTATCACCAATCACACTGCCAAGCTTTGCTTGTCTAAGTCATGCTCTATCGTAATTGATAACTTCCTGGTCGTCCATAGTGAAGAGTCCTTTCTTTGTAGCATCAAATATTAGTGAAGTCTGGAAAAATATTTCATCCATACTTCTGAATTTGTGCAGATTTTTTTCTTTCAACTGACTCTGCAAAGCTTCGTTTGCTTTGTCTGACATTATTTCTTCAAGACTGGCGAGGAATTCTTTAACTACATCTGCGTTTCCTGATTTAACTTTAGGGTCACTCATGATTTCTGCTTTGAGGGTATTCATTTCTTCTGGTGAAAATCTGTTGCTGACTTCTTTAAGGAAAGCTCTATTTTCATCAGTTATACCCTGATTGACCATTTTGTTAGCAAGAACTGTAGCTGTAAAAGAAATCTGGTTTGCACGAGGCATTGAATCTGTCATGTTCCAGATAGTGCTTGCGAAATCGTCCTGCTGCATAGTTGCGTAAACTGAATTGCTGTCACTAACCTGAAGATTAACGCTGTTATTGATTTTCTGCTTTATCTGATTTTGATAATAGTTAGAAAAAGATTGGTTAATTTCATTGACGTTCATGTTTTTGCCTCCTGGATTTGTTTGCCCTTTATTTTTTTCTTTTCTTCAATACATATCGGAAACTTGCCCTTCATTATTTAGCTTTTTTTTGAAATTTTTTTAGCAATAGTTTAGTAACACTCCACTCTTATCTTACAATCTTTCTAATAACAATAAAAACCTGGTTTTGAGATAGCCTCTACGAAATAGGGTAAATATTGTTTTTTATAAAAAAGGGAATTAGCTTTTTAAAGTTTTGTATAAAAAAGTCTTGGCATTTTTGACTTGATTAAATATAATATTATTGTATTCAAATAGGTTTCTTTAGAAATTTGTAATAAATAGAAAAAAAGCTGTTTCTTCATGATTTTTAAAGAAAATCTAAAAAATATTTGAATAAGTGTTCAAATTCGTTAAAAATCAGCTGTAATTGATATGAAATTATTGCCGATAATTATAATAAGATAGGGAAAGGTATCCCTTCTTATTAGGCTGCAAGGATGCAGCGTCTTGTTAGATTCAAGGAGGAATCTGATAAATGAATTTGTTGTCTGTCAAAAATTTTTATAATGACAAGACTAATCATGTACATTCCTCAGAAAAATCCTTGATTTCCAATAAGGCTCTGTCAATTATCTGAAACAGTCTATTGGCATGTAGTTTAAGGAGTTTTGTTATGGGTATAGAATCAATAAATTCAAACCTCAACGTTAATGCTGGTTCTTTTTCTAATTACAAAAGTAATGTTGATGTACCCAGCAGTCCTGAAGCTCCTGAAATTGAAAAGCCAGAACTTCAGGATGTTCAGTTAATGTCTACTAAGGCAGCAGAAAACTTTTCTGACGAAAGTGAAGAACAGAAAGAAAAGCTTGAAAATGCCATAAAGAAACTGAACGAAACTGCAAAGGTTTTCAATCGTTCTTTGAAATTCAAGATGCATGAAGCAACTCACAGAACAATGATCTCTGTCATTGATACCAATACAGATAAAGTTATTCGTGAAATTCCTGGTGAAGAAGCTTTGGATATGGTTGCTAAGATGCAGGAATATCTTGGACTTATCTTCGATAAGAAAGCATAATTGTAAAAAATTCTCTTTAAGAGAATTTTTTACAATGAGTAATTAGCAATGAGGAATTAGTAATTATTTGTTTTTACTCATTCTTCCATTACTCATTGCTCATTACTAATTACTAATTAAAAAATTGGGGGCTAAAAATGGTAAGCAGTATTTCAAGAAATTATTTGAGCGGTATTTCTTCTGGAATGGATACCGAATCTTTGATATCCCAGATGATTGAGGCGGCTAGTACCACTAAATACAATCTTGAAAGAAAAAGAAACAAGATGTCATACCAGCAGAGTATGCTTCAGGAAATAAACCTGAAGTTATATGAACTGCAGACTAAGGCAACAGACTTAACTTTCAGCAAAACTTTCAACGGAAAAACCGTAGAATCTACTGATTCCAAAATAGTAAACGCCTCTGCTACTACTGCCGCAAAAGCCGGTACATATACCGTAAAAGTTAAACAACTTGCTACTGCTACTAATGTAACCTCTAAGGCCAAACTTGCCGGTTCTTTAGAATTAGGAAACAATATCACCAGCTCTGGAAAAATGGGCGGTTCTAATACCTCTCTCGGTGCTTTGGGTGTAAATCCTACTGGCTTGAAAATTACAACTACTGCCAGCAACGGTCAGGTTAAGACTTACAATATTGCTACAAATGCTGATGAAAATACTTCTATTGATGATATGCTGAAAAACATCAATAACAGCATTAAGGCTAATTCCGAACTAAGCGGTAAAATCACAGCTACTTACGATGATAAGAACAACACCATCAAGTTTAACTTAAATGACAGCAAGTTATCCGCTACTATATCAGATGGTGGTGCTCAAGGCGCTGACGGACTAATAGCCAAAATGTTCGGTCAGGGTGCAGGCGGAGAAATTAGTCTCTCAAAAGATATTCCAGTAAAAGAATCTTCTGTTTCTATGAGAAGCGGTGCTGCTACTACACTCAAAGATTTAGATTTTACCAAGGGTTCAATAACAATTTCTTTGGGTGGCAGGTCTCAAACCATTAATATGAATGGTCTTGACGACAATATGACTGTAGATGACCTTGTTAAACATCTTAACAGTCAGATAGACAGATCTAACGCTCTTAATAGAACAGGAACAGCTACAGGGAACCCAAAAGACAGAGCTGTTGAATTCAGATACGATGAATCAAGCGGAAACTTGAGACTTGTTTCTACCAATACAGGCGATACAAGATCATTCTCTATTTCTGACGCCAATGGCGGAACTTTTGTAAAAGAAATTTTTGGTAAAAACACTAATACTACAGTTAATTCGAACTATGATGGCGGTCAGACACTTGCAAACGAAACTTTTGCAACTCCAATCACAGCTGGTGTTTTCACTATTGACGGAACACAAATAAATATCGACCCGACAGTAGATACATTGCAAGGTGTGTTATCACGTATTTCTGCAATGACAAACATTGATGCTACCTATGATTCAGAAACAGATAAAATCAGCTTTACTAGAAGAGATGGCAGCACTGCACCAATAGGCGTTGGTTCTTCAAACGATACCAGCAATTTCCTTTCTGTTACAGGAATGATAGCAGGAACACAGACTTCGGCTGCTCATCTTAGAGGTAGTTCAACCGAAGCTCTTCAGAATAATAACGGTAATCCTTTAAGTGTTGCAGACTTCCGCAATAAAACTATTCCATACGGTGGTTATTGGGGAAATCAAACTCAGACTGGTACAATCAATGTTAATGTAAATGGAACCGACCACAGCATTTCTTGGCAGTCTGGCGATACCTACCAGTCTATTCTCGACAAAATATCTGATATAGATGGTATAGAATCTGCTTACTATGATGCTTCTACTGGCCAAATCAATGTTGTTGGTACAGATAAAGGCAGTAGCGCTTCTATTTCTATAAGCGACAGAAGCGGCAATATGGCTAGAGATTTGGGTATTAATTCATCTGCAAATGGTTCTGATGCAGGTTCAACATTAACTGCTTCCAAATCACTTTCTGATGTTAAGACTAGTTCACCTCTTGCTCAAGCGGGTTTTGCAACAGCAGTAACTTCAGGTACTTTTTCCATAAATGGCGTTAAATTCACAATTAACAATACTCAAAGCCAGACTATGGATTCAATAATTGATGCTATTAACAATAACGATAAAGTTGGTGTTAAAGCTCAATATAATCCAACAACCGGTGAATTCATTCTTACTTCTACAGAAACAGGCAATAGAGCTATTGCAATAGGTTCTGCTACAGATACAAGCAATTTCTTAAGCGCTATGGGCTTGACTGGAGCAGTTCAAAATATCGGTCAGAACTGTATTTATAGCATTGATTCTGTTTATGGTGGTACAGACCAGGTTAGTCAGTCTAATACTATTACAGATGCTATAGAAGGTTTAACTCTTAATTTCAGAGAAACAACGGTTGGTGCTGGTGAAACAATTTCTATTAATACTGATACAGAATCAGCAAAAACTGCTATAAAAGAGTTTATCGACCTTTATAACGAAGTTACAGAAACAATCTTCAACAAGATTACAGAAAAGAAAACCAAAGAACAAAGAGAATTAACTGGTCTTACCGATGCTGAAAAACAGGCATTAAGCAAGGAAGATCTTGAAACCTACGAAGAAGCTTATAAAGTTGGTTTGTTAAGCGGTGACACTACTTTGAGAAATATACGTTCTCAGATGAGAAACGTAATGTCTGCAATAGTGCCAGAAGCTGATGCTTTGTTTAATTCTTTGAGCGATATTGGTATTACTACTGGTAAGATAGGTTCTGCATATTCCGCAACTATGGTCGGAACTTTGTCTATAACAGACGAAGACAAATTAGACCAGGCTTTGAGGAATAATCCTGAAGCAGTAACTAAGTTATTCAATAACGATTCTACAAATCAGAATCAGATGGGTATTGCCCGTCGTCTGAAAGAAGTTTTAAATTCTTTCACTAAGTCTAATGGGCTTCTTACTTCAAGAATTGGTCGTTCAGACGGTTCTGGCAACAGCCAGATGGATAAGCAGATCAGTGCTTTGAACGAACAGATTTCTCAGCAGCAGATTAAACTCAGTGCAAGAGAAGAAAACTTGTTAAAGAAATTTGCTGCTATGGAAACAGCTTTGAACAACTATCAGGCTCAGTCACAGTCTTTATCTAATTCTCTGTCTCAGCTCATGGGTAAGTAGTTTAAGAGTATGAAAAAGACCGTCATTATTATGGCGGTCTTTTTTTTATGTAATGATACACCGCTCACTTTACTACCAAAGACCCCTTTGGGTTCCTTTTTTAAGATCCTCCCCCAAAGGCTTCTTCTTTATAATTTCACCTACATGTGGGCATATCTTTTCTCTAAAAAAAGCTTGCGTTGGCAAGCTTTTTTTATATATTTGACAGTTGAGAAAGTATAAACTAAACTATAGAAAAACGAACAAGGAAAAATGCAGTGCTTATAACATTAAATGCTAACCCTCTTGATATAAGCGGGATTGATGAAAACGCAACTGTTCTTGAACTGGTGAACCTAATTGAAGATTCTCTAAAAGGTTCTGGTGCTACTCTTATGAGAGTATTTCTTGACGGCAAGCAATATTCCGCAGATAACACAGAAGTTTTAGAAAATCTAAAACTTATAAATTACAAAAAAGCTGAATTGGTTTCTGAAACAGCGGCCGGTGTTATTGAAGAGGCTTTTTATGACAGCACAGAAATTTTGCTTCATTTAGAAGATGTTGCTCAGGATGTTTCTTCCGAACTTCGTTCCGGTAATATAAAACAGGCTATGGAAAGATATCTGGAACTGATCAACGGGTTAGAATGGTTTATTACTATTATAAAAGAAGCTGATTTGGCTTATGCAAAAAAGATGGCAGAATCAGCTTATGAAAATGAAAGACAAGAGCTTATTGCAAAGGTTAATGAACAGATTTCTGCTGCAGAAGTTGCTCAGGAAAACGAAGACTGGGTTGGCGTTGCAGATATAGTTGAATACGAATTTTGCGAAATATTCAAACAGGGCAGAAGGTTTATTGCCAGCCTCATGAAGGAAAACTGAAAATTGAGAGTTGAAAGTTGAAAGATTCAGTTTAAAAAAAACTGTTATTGCGAGCGTATCTCAGCAATTCAGAGAGTTTTGGGGACAAAAAACTCAGGACTTAGGACAAAAGTTTGCTTTGAACATAATTCGAACAATAATTACAACAACTACCAACTACAATAAAAACCATTTTTATATTTTTTCTAAACCCTAATCTCTTTATTCATGCTTCAAGACTATCTAGAAAATAATATGAAATACTTAAGTGCCCATCAGGGCATTTTTAATTTTGTACAAAAACTTTTAAAAATATACAAAACTGATAATTACAAAGTCGAAGAAGCCAAAAATGGAGATGTGACCCTGGCTGTTTTAGATACTTCAGGTAAAGCCTTAAGCTATCATAGCAAGTATAACCCTACTCGCGAAGCTCAACAGATTATAGAAAAACAATATAAAAATGAAAGTCATGCAGTAATTCTAGGCTTTGGAATGGGGTACACATCCGAAATAATTTTAGAAAAACTACCTGTTTTAAATATGGGACCTCAGCTTTTTATCGTTGAACCAGACCCATTTGTATTTATTAGTGCTTTGAAATATAGAGATTTAAGTAGATTACTGTCTGATAGCCGAGTACACATATCTCTTGGCTCAGATGCTGATGCTGTTGGAGAAGTATGGAATGCAGCCATAGACTGGTCTGTCTTAAGCGGTATGGCAATCATAGAACATCAGCCTTCTAAAAGCCGCTTCAGCCTATTTTTTGACAAGCTTTTGGAAAAGATGAAATATCTGGCCAACCGCTCAAGAGGAAATTTTATTACTCTAATGAATGTAGGCTGGGAATTTCATAGAAATAATTTCATGAATCTTCAAGAAGCTTTTGGGCTTCCTGGCTCAGAAAGACTATTCGACAAATTCACCAATGTACCAGCGATTATTGTTGCTGCAGGTCCATCGCTTGATAAAAACATGGAATATTTGAAAAGAGTCAAGGGCAGATTCCCTATAATAGCAGTTGATACTGCTTACAGACACCTTTTAGCTAATAGGATAAAGCCCGACTTTGTCTGTGCTGCTGATTCTTCCTATGAAAACTCGTTAGATTTTGTGGGCGTGGAAGATGAAACCGAAGTCATATTAGTTGCTGAGCTTATGACTCACCCTGATATTTTCAAGGTTTTCAAGGGAAGAAAAATAATCACTACCTTTGGCGGGGGATTGTATCCTCAAATCAGCAAATTCAGAGAACCTATGGGAAGTCTTATCTGCTGGGGCTCTGTGGCAACTATGGCTTTTGACTTAGCTAGAAAAATGGGTGCTGATCCTATTATTTTCATTGGTTTTGACCTTTCTTTTTGTGATGGCAGACTTCATACAAGAGGCTCATATTCAGAAGATATACTTTATGAAAACTTGCATCCCTTTACTTCCATGGAAAATGAAACTTCTGAATACATCTGTGAAAGAGGTAGATTCCAATTTATGGGCGATGACGGAAAGCTTATTTACACAGACACCAATATGAAAGCCTATAAAGACTGGTTTGAAGACCAGTTTCAGCATACAGAAGCCAAAGTTATAAATGCAACTGAAGGTGGAATAGTTAATAATTTTGTTGAAAAAATGACTTTAAATCAAGCTATAGATAAATACTTTGATAAAAGTATAGATGTGAAAAGCAAGATTGAAGATTGCTTAAAAATGCCTGTAAAAGCTGATTATAATGCTTTACATGAATTTCTGGCTTCACGTAAAGAACTTATTGAAGATTTCTGCAAAAAAATAGAAGTAGTAAAACCCCTTCTCAAAGAGTTATCTGATAGTATTTCCGATAAAAATCTTAATGAAATAAAAGGAAAAGAATCGGAAAAACTGGCAATTGTGATGAATGTACACGACCAGATTTGTGATAATCCTGCTATTGTAGAATGGTTTGCTGCTCTGAATACAAAGTTTGTAACAAAGCATACTTCAGAAGTTGTTAAACTTAGAGGCTTAAAGGAAGTAAAAGCTGGCCAGTGGCTACAAATCGTTGATAATCTTTTTACTACCTACGAAGAATTTGCCAGATACCAACTACCCCTTATCAAACTGAAAACTGAAAGCTGAAAACTGAAAGCTGAAAATTGAAAGATGAAAACTGAAAATTGAAAACTGAAAGGCTTACAGCCTTGTGGTGAGTGTTTTGTGATGGGTGATGGGTGCTCTGAAGCCTCCACTTGAGGGGAGGTGATTGCGTAGCAATCAGAGGGGTGACCTAACTAGAATAAACCTTGTTTAGCGAAGCGTAACACTTATAACACTTCCGACTCTTCCAACACTTTTAATCTTTTATAGCCTACCCATTGTCATAAATGTAATTCTTTCAGGGCTAAAGCCCATACGCTATACTTATTATGACAAATGTGTAGACTTCCCTTATTTCTCCTCTCTATTGCTCTCATCTTTCTAAAAGACCCCCTTTTGTAAAGGGGGATTAAGGGGGATTTTTGAGAACTTTGCTTAACAGTAAAAAGCAGAGTCTGAAGACTTGTAGTGAACTAAAGCCAATCCCCTTATCTCTTTTTTCTCTTATCTCTGCTCTCTAAATTGAGAGGTCTCACGTTTACTGTCCGCTATATTATTTATCGTAGTGGCTGATTCTTGCTTCATTCTTTATTTCTGATAAATAACTAATTGATTTTGTTCTTGATTCATTGGTATAAAGTTCATTGTTTGTTTCGCTTTTCATTTTCGAAGAATTAAATATTAATATATCAGAGTATAGAATTATTCCATTTTCATAATCAAAGAAAAATTTCCCCATTGCTTCTGTGTGGTAAGTAAATGTTTTGTTATTATTAAAACTATTGTCTGAATAACTATCAAATAATATTTTTACGCATTGTTTATCTTGATATTTTATAAAGTCAGCGAATATATAAGAATTTTTAATTTTAATTTCAGAATTAAAAGGATTGGTATATTCTTTACTCCAGTTATAACCTATACCTATTGGCTTGTCTGGAAATTCAATAAAAAAGTTAACAATACCATAATTGTCATCTTTGCGAACTATTTCTCCAAATTTAGATATCGTTTGATAAATAGTTGCAGGACAACCGTGATATGTATTTCTTCTCCCATTGTTTATAGACTCATCTATTAGGTCACTGTATAATAAATTAATGTTTCCAGATCTGTCTTTATCTGAAATTTCTATGTGTTTTCTACCTTTTACGGTCAAGTGAATATGTCTTTTCCCTTCAAGAGTATCAAAGTCAACAAAAGACTCAGATAAGGTTTTGTAAATCAAAGTTGTACCTGCTTCCATATTATAAAAAAGAAGAACTTTTTCAGGATAATTGGCTCCAAAAAGAGGAGTTATAAAGGATAGAAGCAAACTTAATAATATTATTGTTTTATTCATATCATTTTCTTGTTTTTATTGTAGTTATTTCTCTCTCTATTTATTATATTGACAAAATCTTTTTACAGCAACCTTGGTTTCTTCTCCCTTCTCCCTAAAAATTTCTTGTGGTTAGGGAAAAATATGATAATATTATAGGGAGATAGAAGATTTAAGATACAAGATTCAAGATTCAAGATTCAAGATAAAAGACTATGGATAGTTTTTATCGTAATTGGTTTTTAAAGTCTTCGACTTTATTGTTTTTATTGTTGTAAGAAAGTTTGCAAAGTATCGAGTGTTGTAAATAATCAATATTTTCTAACTTTTATATAACAATGAAAACTACAAAAACGAGACAAAATAATCTGATAGCTTTAAACAAAATTTGTTATAAAAGCTTGCGATTATTGAGTTAGATGGTAAAATTAATATAGGGATGTTATTTGACGATGGGTTATCCAACATATGGTCCGAGCAGTCAGAACGCTGCCAACTATCAGAAAATAAAGATAGAAACAGCTACTCCTGAAGCATTGATACTGATGCTGTATGATGGAGCCCTTCGTTTTATGGCTCAGGCAGAAGCTGCCTTTGAAGAAAACAATATCGAAAAGATAAACAATTTTCTTCTTAGGGTTCAGGCAATTTTCACAGAATTGCAGTGTTCGTTAGACCGTGAAAAGGGTGGGGATATAGCCACAAACCTTGAACGGCTCTATATTTTCTTCAACTCTCGTCTTGTTGAAGCTAATATGAAGAAAGATGTAAAATACCTGTTGGAAATAAAACCAATGGTTCAGAATCTTCGCGACACTTGGGAAGTAGCAATGCAAAAGCATCAGTCTACCCAAACCACTGTACCGCCTCGGCCAAGATTGAACTTATCTGCTTGAATTACATGGAGGTATATTTATGAGCGGTGTAAGCGGTGTTTCTTCTAGTTCTGCTGCTTCAATGATGCAGGTTCTTAACGACAGTATGCAGTCTCAGACTGATATGGCTGAAAAATTCGTTAAAATTGCTGCAGAAGAAAAAGTTCAGGCTCAACAATTATCAATGTTAGGACAAGTTATAGATAGATATGTCTAATGTCGGCGTTATTTATTACGCTGATGCTGTAATAAATCTGTACAGAAAAAATGTGGATTTATCTGTACCTGTGTGGAATGGGTTAAACTCGTTTCAGATTTTAAGTAAAAGATTAGCGAAGCTTGACAGAGCAGGTTCTGTTCTTTTGTTACCAGAACAGCTTTGTAAGGCTTTTTCTTTTTTAGCTTCTGAAAACAAAACAGATATTATTTCATTTGATACAACTCAGATTTTAGAAAAACCATACGCTTTAAATCAGCAACACTGGTGTTTAGAAAACAATAGTGGCAACGATAGCTGGTATGGAGCTGGTTTTGCAAAAGTTTTTGAAAAATATAACTGGAAAACAGCTGTTTTAGCGCCTTTAACAAATCTGCTAATTGATGCAGATGATGTTCAAGAGAGTTTGAGTCTTTATTCTGATGAGGGTTTCGAAATCTGTTTGGCCGAAGAAAGAATACCTGGGGCAGAATGGGCAATCTTAGACAGAGACCTTATTCTTGGCTTATATAGAAGTCACCCGGAAATAATGACTGCTAGAGGCGCACTTTATTGGGCTGTAAAAAAGCCTTTGTATCCATTTAAAGTAGGTTCCTACCATTGCCCAAGAATAAGACCTTCGATAAGTGCCAATCTAAGATTGAATTCATTAAGGGCTTTAAACTGTTACCGTGAAGTCGCGCCAGCTAATTTCGATTCTCCTGACTTCTCTTATGGCGATTTCATTAATAATTCCGGCTGGGAAAAAGCTTATCTGGGTTATGCACCTATGCAAATCAACGTAGAGCCATCAAGTTTTTGTAATGCAAGTTGTATAGGCTGTCCTAATTCTGTATTAAAACGTAAAAAATGTAATTTGCCTGTTGAACTTGTAGAAAAAATAGTTAATGAAATAGAAGACAAAGACCAGCGAATAGTTTTTTCTGGAGTTGGCGAGCCATTTTTGAACAGTGAATTGACAAAAATGCTTAAATTGACATCTGGTTTTTGCACAACTTTGCAGACTTCTTTGCAGGTGATGCCTGACGACGATTTCCCATATGAAGCGGTTGATCACATAAGAATTAGTATTGATGCTGATGTAAAAAGCAGTTTTGAACGTTTGAGAAAAGGCTGCTCATGGCAGAATATAGATAGTTTTATTGAAAAGCTATCTAAGTTAAAAAATACTTACGATAGCAGGTTCCCAGAAATAGGATTGGATTTTTTACGAAGAGGGCTTTCTGAAGCGGATATTCTTCCTTTTATGAAGAAATGGAAAAAGCTTTGCAAGCCTGTTTTCAAGGGTGATTTTTTCAGATGGCCCTATGATGAAAAGCCCGATAAAATAAGTTGGTATCAGATAAGTGGGCAGTCGGCGTTTTGCGATAGTTCAGAAAATACTTCTACAGTTAGTTTTGAACCCTTTAAGCGAAGACCATGCAAAAATGCTTTTGATTTAACTATTCTAAGTGACGGAAGGGTTACTGGATGCCCTTATGATGCTGAAGGCAATTATTTTTATTTAGGAAATCTTAAAGATAATTCGTTGATGGAAATTTGGAATAGTCAGATTGCAAGCAATTGGAGAGAAAAACACTTATTAATAAAACTTAATAAAGATTGCTATTGTAAAAATTGCCATGATTGGTATAATATGTTTTAAAATTTTTCGGAGGAAGTATAAATGAAGAAATTATTAGGCGTTCTTCTTGGTTTTTGTTTGATTATTCCAGCTCTTATGGCTGCAGATGTTTCAGATATCAATAAGCAGGCTTGGCTTAGCCATATTAAAGAAATGAATGTAATGCGCAGACAGATTATCGAAGCTTCTAAAAAAGCTAATAATTCTGCCGAAGATATGGCTGCATACAATGAATTGATGGCAAAATTCGAAACCAAGCAGGCTGCATGGGAAGAATATATTACTGCTGTTGCTAATGATGATGCTGAAGGCAGAGCAAAAGTAGAAAACAGATTCGAAGGTGACGGACATCATCCAAGATTCCATAAAGGCCATAGACATCACGGAGAACATGGCAGAAAGCATTTCAGAAAAGGCTGCTGCGGTTGCTGCAAATGCGAAGAATGCAAGTGTGAAAAATGCGAATGTTGCAAATGCGAAAAATGTGAATGCCGCAAAATGGCTCCAAAATGCGAAAAGAAATGTGACAAATGCTGTGGTAAATGCAAAGATGCAGAAAAGAAATGCATGAAGGGCGACAAATGTGGTAAATGCTGCAAAAAGGCTGAAAAGAAATGCATGAAAGCTGAAAAATGTGGTGAATGCCCAAAAGCTGAAAAGAAATGCATGAAAGCTGACAAATGTGGCGAATGTCCTAAGGCTCATAAATGCCATAAACATTTCAAAAAAGCTTGCAAATGCTGCAAATGCGAAGAATGTAAGTGTGAAAAATGCGAATGTTGCAAATGCGAAAAATGTGAATGCTGCAAAAAAGCTCCAAAATGCGAAAAGAAGTGCATGAAGGCTGACAAACGTGGCAAGTGCCCAAAAGCTGAACACAAATGTCATAAAGCTGACAAATGTGGTAAATGCCCAAAGACTGAAGAATGTCATAAGTAAGACAAACAGATAAAAAACGCTTCTCTTAAAGAGAAGCGTTTTTTGTTGTATAAGAAAACCACGCGATAGCCGCGTGGTTCTTTATTTCGTTTACTTACTACTCACTTATCACTCATCACTCACCACCTACCACCTACCCCACCAATATCTCATCTTTCATTGATTTGGCTTAGTCTGGAAAGCTTGTAATACGGATCTGACCATCTGTAATCTTTATTTGTTCAAGATTTACATCAAAAGAGAATTTTTTGAAATTCATAAGAGGATTAATCTTTTTTATGATTTGTCCAATAAAGCTTCGTGGCATAGAAATACGATTAACTTTCATTTTGCTGGCATGAAACCAGATTTCTTTATCGTCTTTAATTGAAAAATTACCCTTAGCCCAAAATTCAACTTTAACGAAACCATATTTGGTTGAACCTGAAAGTTCCATATTGTTGTTTGTCATTCTAACTTTAGGATGGTCTACTTTGATTTTCTTTGCTTTATATTTAAGAAAATCGTTTAAATCACTTTCTTTTACAATAACATCCATATTTATAGTGCATTTGTTAACAGGTCTGATTTTTTCGTTTTCAAGCAATTTCTTTGTGTTGAGCTGTACATCAAGAAACTCTATTCTTGCACTTTCAACAATAACATGTTCAACAGTGCTTCTGTAAGCATAGACGTGAATTCTTTTGAATTTGCCTAAGGCGGTATCTTGAGGGGAAATATGGGTTATTTCTATTGTGATTGAAGCAGGGTTTTCAACTTCTTTCAGCATGGCAGCCTTAAGTTTATCATCTATTAATTGCGGATTAGACGCTATTTTAGCAGTAATAACCGGATCTGGAACGTAGTTCTCTTCTATTTCTACACCCTTTGCCCAGGAGCAGGAAGATGAGATTAGAGTTAAAACCGCAATAACAAAAAATAATACCGTGATTCTTTTCATAGCTGTCTTCCTAATCATTCAAATAGTTTTTCTTCATCAGCGGGAAAGCTTTGAAGATTGTTTTTCCAAACTGTCCAAAGTGTTAAACCATCGTATTTTTCTATTATACACGATTTTAAAAGTTTTTGGACAGCAAATTCCTTTGCCGTTAATTCTGTTGTACTTATTGTGTAAAGTCTGTTCTTGTCAATAGAGTTACGGTTAATAGAAAATTCCCAAAAATGTTTTCCCAGGGCTAAGAATTGGCAGCCGGCAAAACCGAAATCTTTTATGCTGCTATCTTCCAGCATAGATGAAAACATTTTTCTTATTTGATTCTCTGTGGCTCTGAACCTAATTATTCTTTCATTTGGAAATCTGGTTATAACGTCTCCGACAGTAATAACACTTTCTTTGAAGCTAATCTGGTCTGGCATTTTTATAAAAGCTATTTCTGTATTTGTCGCGTATTTAAGCATTTCGGCGTGTGCCTGCAGACTAATTCTATTTGCAGATGTAGAAGGTCTGTTAGTTATAGGAATAACCTTAAGTAGCTTATGAAATTCCTGTCTAACCTGGTTCCAAACGTCTTTAAAATCGTTCTTAATAGCTTTTTCAGAATATTTTTTAAACGGTATCATTCTCAGTGTTGTTCTTGGATAGCCAACATTTTTAGGGATAATATTCAATATTGGTAAGGCTTTATAGCCTGGTTCGACAGAAAATCTGAAAACATTATTGTTTCCGTCTTGAAGATGAGTAACAGGAAACAGTGGAGATTCACCATTAATAGGCACATTGACTATGAAATGAATTCCCTTCAATCTTTTCAGTTCATCGGTTAATTCATTAACGCTTGCCAAATCGCCATAAACAATAGAAATTGTAAAATCTTTAGCGGTTAAATCCGGGTTTATTTTTCTTAAAGCCCTTGCGGGGTTGTCTACTCTTATTTGTGACCATCTTTCAAGAGCTAGTTTTTCGCAATTCTCAGCTGTTATAAAATTAAAAAAATAAACATTGCTGTTGTTTATTGTTGTTACAAAGTAACGCTGGAAGATTTCATTGTTGTCAGGGGCTTCAACATTGGTAAAGACTCGATTTTTTATATCGTAATCCAAATAGCCTTCATTACAAACTTCTAAGTCATTTGGACTCAATGCGCTGGCCATAGGGTGACATTTTTTGATGAGTTCTCTTTCGGCTTTCCCTTTGTTCAAGTAACTAAAAGCCTTAAACATATCAGAATCGTTACCTATAGCAAAAATAAGAGAATCTTTATCTTTTTGTTTAAAAAAATCATTAACTATATATGGAAGTTTGAAAGCTTCGCTGCCTTCGGCTTTCTGATCTTCATTGAAGGTTATAAGATTTCCGCATGTATTGCCGGGAAGCAATATTTGAAAAGGTCGCAAAACTTCGGCAAATGAGTTGCTATATGATAGCAGTAATAATACTGCGGTCAGATATAAAGTTATATTAAACTTCGTCTTCATTGCTTACTACTTACCACCAACAACTTATCACCAAACTTAGCCATTAACTTTTTTTACTATATAAGCGCCGATAAAGGCAAAGATAATATTCTGCATCCAAGCTGACAGCATTGGCGGCAGATAGCCTGATTTTCCTAAAGCAGTGAAAAAGCTCATCAGAACATAGTAGAAAAAGATAATGCCTATGGAAACGCCGAATCCTACAAAAGCGCCGCTTCTGCTGTTTGTTAGGCCGAAGCTTGCACCTATTATTGCAAAGAATAAGCTTGCAAAAGGCAAAGAAGTTTTCATTGCCAGACCTACACGCATTTCTGTTGTATCCATGAACTGACTTCTTTCATATGCTTCAATACGAGCTTTTAATTCTGTGTAGCTCATTTCAGTAGGTCTTTTGGTTTCTCTTGCAAAATCTGAAGGTTTTTCTGTGATGGGAAGTATCATTTCAGGTATACTTACCGGATCTGCTAAACCGTCTTTTGTAGAGTATTCCTGTTCTATAACATTCTTTAAAAGCCAGTGAGTATCCTGATATTCAGCATCTGATGCAGATATTCTTTTGGTTAATACGCCTTCATTGTTATAGTATTCAAAAAGAACTTTTTCCATTTTTCCTTTTTTTTCATAAACTTTTCTTGCATAGGCAAAGGCTCCGTCAGAAGTTCTTAAAATGGAGTTTTCTGTGGTTTCTGGTTCTATTAATTTCATGATTTCCTGGCGTTTTATTGTCTTAGCGCGTCTATTACTGCCGGGAACAACTGTTTCATTAAAAATAAAGCTTATGATAGTTACTAGAATAGCGAAGGCCAATACGGGAACGAGAATTCTATAGAAGTTTATTCCCCCGGCTCTCATGGCAGTAGTTTCTGAACCTCTTGACATTTGCCCGAAAACGAGTAGATTTGCCAAAAGAACAGACATCGGGAATGTAAAGATCATATCTTGCGGTAGTCTGTTAAAAAACCATCTAATCATGACAGTAAATGATGTGTTTTCATTAACTACATACTGAAGCGCATTTATCATGGGATCGATGGCTATAATTGTTACAAAGAGGAAAAAGCCGAAGAAAAAAGGACCTACTAATGATTTAAATATATATTTATCTAGAACTTTAATCATATTTTTATCTTTACAAAGGTTTAATTTTTCTTAAAGCAATGTTATTATACATAAAAATTATCATATTTAGCTACTCACTAAAGGAAGTATAACATGAAAATAGCAATGATAGGCACTGGTTACGTTGGTCTTGTAACCGGTACATGTTTTGCCGAATCAGGTAATGATGTAGTTTGTGTCGACACTAATGAAAAGAAAATTAACGATTTGCTGGAAGGAAATATTCCAATATATGAACCAGGTCTTGATGTCCTAGTAAAAAGAAACTTCAACAACGAACGTTTATCTTTTACAACTAAAATAGAAGAAGCTGTTGATAAGTCTTTACTTCTTTTTATTGCTGTTGGAACTCCGCCGGATGAAGATGGTTCAGCAGATCTTAGCCACGTTTTGGCTGTTGCAAAAAGCATAGGCCAGTGCATGAAAGAATATAGAATCATTGTTGATAAATCTACTGTTCCTGTAGGTACCGCACAGCTTGTCAAGAAAACCATTCAGGAAGAACTTGATAAACGAGGTGTTAAAATTGAATTTGACGTTGTCAGCAACCCGGAATTTCTAAAAGAAGGCAATGCTATTGACGACTTTATGAAGCCAGACCGTGTAGTTGTTGGTTGTGATAATGTCAGAACTGGCGAAATAATGAAAGAACTCTATTCTCCATTTGTAAGAACAGGTAAGCCTATTCTTGTAATGGATGTTGCTTCTGCAGAAATGACTAAGTATGCTGCTAATGCAATGCTTGCTACAAAGATTTCGTTTATGAATGACATTGCAAATCTTTGTGAACGCTTGGGCGTAGATGTTGCTCAGGTTCGTCAGGGTATCGGTTCAGACAGCAGAATTGGTTACTCTTTTATATTCCCAGGACCAGGTTATGGTGGAAGCTGTTTTCCAAAAGATGTTCAAGCTATTGTTAAGACTGGTGAAAAACATGGCTATAAGCTTGAAATATGTAGAATCTGTAAACAATCGCCAGAAAAAAGTTCTTTTTGATAAATTGAAGAGACACTTTGGTGAAGAACTTAAGAATAAGACAATCGCAGTATGGGGCTTGGCTTTCAAACCAAATACAGACGACATGAGAGAAGCTCCTTCTATCGTTCTGATAAAGAATCTTATTGCTGAAGGCTGCAAGGTTAAAGCTTATGACCCTGAAGCTTCAAAAGAAGCTTATAAGATTTTTGACGACAAGATTGAATATATGAATAAGCAATATTCTGCTCTTGAAGATGCTGATGCTTTGGTTATTGTTACTGAATGGAACGAATTCAGAAGACCAGATTTTGACAAGATTAAATCTTTGCTGAAACAGCCTGTAATTATGGATGGAAGAAACCTTTTCGATCCTAAGAAAATGGCTGAAATGGGCTTCGTATATGAAGGAATCGGCAGACGTCTTTATAAT
>ONIU01000184.1 GCA_900317935.1 uncultured bacterium | reverse complement strand
TAATCGTGCCATTCATTGAGATAAGGCAATAATATGACTAAAAATATAGGTTTATCACAAAAAATTAAATTAGAATGGTTAAATGAGATAACTTCTATGCTCATCTCAAAAGCCGATGAGAAACAAATTAAAGCTCATTTAGAAGAATATTTGAACTACGAAATAAAAAGTGAAACTAATATTCGAAAAACAAAAACTATACTTATGAACATTTGGTTAAGTAGCAATACAAGTTCTGCTTATCCACAAAAACAAGCATTAGAATTGATTAGTAGATATCCAAAATATTCTTTAGTAATTCACTGGTGTATGATAATGACAGCATATCCTGTCTTTGCGGATATTTGCCGTGTTATCGGACAAATATCAAGATTTCAAGAAGTAATTACAAATAACCAAATAAAACAAAAAATGTTTGATGAATGGGGCGAACGCTCGACCCTATATTATTCTATAGATAAATCAATTATGACTTTAAAGAACTTAGGAGTTCTTGTTCCAATAAAACAAGGAAGCTATTCTATTCGCAAATTTGAAATTGATAATGATGAGATAGTTATTTTTATGTTTAAAACTTTCCTACTAAACGACAATAAAAGCAGTAGAACCTTTGCTGAACTTCAAAACCTGGCATGTTTTTTCCCTTTTAACTACAATCTTAATCAGAATTTAATACTAACTAGCTCTGAATTTAAAATAGTTAATCTTGGGGGAAGTTTTAATATTTCATTAAAAAACTCGTAATTACTTTTACAATAAGCTTTTTATAAAATCTATTTTCTTAAAATCAGCACTTTCTTTTTTATTCTGTCTGTAGCCATCTTTGGAAGAAGCCTCATAAACAGCAAGATATTGTTTTAAATTCAACAGTTTATAATGGATATTTGATTTTTCTCTTTCCGATATATCAGCTAGAAATATTCCTGCGAATTTTTCTAATTCTTCGATAGAAGCATAAGAATATTTCGTTCCATCTTTAATAAAAGTATGTTCATGAGCATCTATTAGGACATAACCTAATTGTTCAAGATAAGATTTAAAATCTTCCCATTTTTCACCTTTTAAATATAATTCTGGAATTAGAATATCAATATCAGCAGAATTTAAATTTGCCTTTGTTAAAACTTCAAGGCCTAATGAGCCATAAAGCAAAGGAATAAATGTATATTTATTCTGCAATTCTTTACTGTTATTCAAAAATAAATCAAATTTAGTCATAGCTTTAATTATATGATTTATACCTCAAAAGTAAAAGAATAAGGCAAAAGGGGATTAACCCCACCCACCACTTACCACATATCACCTTTCAAAAAGGCTTTAGCCTTTTTGAAGCCAAGCGAAGCTTGGCATCACTTGTGAGTGAGTATATAACGTCCGTCCCAGCCTTCTGGCGGTGGGTTAACCTTATATTCGTTGCAGCGGGTAATATAAGTTTTTGACGGACCGTCATTGGGGTCGAGTTTCAATACTTCTTCAAAATATAAGTTTTTGACGGACCGTCATTGGGGTCGAGTTTCAATACTTCTTCAAATGTTGCGATAGCTTCGTCCCATTTTCGTTCAAGATGTAGTTGAATTGCCTTGTCGTAAAGTTCAGTCTTTTCAAACCAGCCTTCAGGTTCATCACCTATTTTACAAACCAGTTCGTGAACCTTTACGGGTTCCTTTTTACCTTTAACGGCTAAGAAGTCTAAGAAACGGCCGCGAACAGCATGTTTTACACGCTGATATGTATTGTCGCTGACCATCATCATAGTGCCATATTCTTTGTTGGCACCTTCAAGACGAGAAGCTAAGTTAACACCGTCACCCATACAGGTGAAGTTCATCTGAGCCTTTTGTGAACCCATGTAGCCAACAACAACATCCTGAGTATTGATACCGCATCTGGCAGCTACTTTCGGGAAACCTCTTCTTGCCCAATCTACCTGCAGTTCCTTAATCTTTTTCTGCATTGCTATTGCACAAAGAACCGCTTTAACAGCATGGTCTTCCTGTTTTTTCGGGAAATTCCAGAATGCCATAACAGCGTCACCAATGAATTTATCTAAGGTTCCGCCGTATTCAAAGAGCAAGTCGGTCATTGCACCTAAATATTCGTTAAGCAATATAACAAGATCTTCTGGTGAAAGCCCTTCAGAAATAGTTGTGAAACCTGCAACGTCAGAGAAGAAAATAGTCAGTTCAGTCTTTGTTCCGCCCGGTCTTACCAGATCAGGGTTATCAAGCATGTATTGAACAACGTCTTTTGAAACGAATCTTGAGAACATGGCTTTGGTGCTATTAGCTTTTTTACGCTGTTTAAAGTAATTGACCAAAGTATTGACAACCCATATAGACAGAATAGAAGTCAGTAATGGAGCCAAATTTACAACCTGACCCAAATGGTGATAAGAAATATAACTATAGCTAAATGCCGAAAAAGCAAGCAATAACGCCATAATAGTTCCAATAACCGGAGAAACCATTTCCAACAATAAAGCTGAAATAATTGAGTATATAATCAAGCTTATAACAGTAATATAAAAATTAGGCTTTCTAAGAAAATTTCTATTAAGAAAATTCATAATAACATTTGCATGGACTTCAATTCCCATTAAAGGTTCACTGGTAATTTCCAAACCTGTTGGATAAGACACTGGAGTAGAGAAAAAATCGAAGTCTACAGTTTCAAAAGGACCAGCAATACAAACTCTTTCGCCTTTATTTAGCTCCACCTTTCCTAAGGTTCTTCTATGAGCAAAAGCAGGGTCTAATCTTGTATTATTAGGATTTTTCTTTAAAAATTCTTTTAAAGTAATATCGTCTAATGCTTCATAATAAGAAACGGAGTTTATAGCAGGAACAGAATATCTACCTTTCCTTGTAGAACCAGAAAAATTAATATAGAGAGTTCCTTGGTCAGATAAAGGAATTTCTAAATCTTTTATTTTTAACAAACCGTTGAACTTTCCATTACAAAAATCAGCTCTAATTTCTTTAAAAACTCTTTTCTGTTCGTCTACATAAGAGGGTTCAGCATTAGCAAGTTTCTTTTTTATTTCTTCAATCTCTTCTTCGCTTTCTTTAACAATGGTTCCGAAGCCCTCAACACCTTTTTTCTCTTTTACTTTTTTTTCTAACTCAATCAATCTCTTAGGCAAAACGTATTTGTTGTCATAATCAAGCTTTTCAAGAGCTATTTTTAGAGCAAAAGAAGGCTTAATAGTCTGGGTAGCAATAAGATTATTATTTTCGTCATATACTTTTTCATCAACCATAACTATTACAGGGGCTTCTGTAATATAAGATTTACTCCCCTGAGCCATATCAATCATTGCATAGTCAACACGATCTTTATTTTGCTGGAAAATATCATGAGGTTTGATAAAAACATTTTCAATAATACTCTTTTTTCCACGCATTTGAGAAAAACTAGTAGGTTCTCGAGACGAACTATCAGAAGTATTAGAGGCGTTATAGTTCTTATTTGAATACTTCATCATTTGGGTAAAAGAACTTTCATCTCTAGCCCCCTCATCCTCTATTACTTCGGTTCTTCTGCGAGCAGCTAGAATGACTTTACTTTTTATATTATTAAAAGCTTTGATTAGCTCCTGATCGTCTTCTTTGTTCCTCTCCCCTTGTAACACAAAGTCAAAACCTATTACAGAAGAGGGTTCAACAAAATAAGATTCGTCTCTTCCGTAAGTTTTCAATTTCATTGAAAAATTTAAAAAGCTTTTTTCACTTCCTAAATAATCAGCATCTTTTTTAAATTTAGGGAAAAATTTAAACTCAAAAACTATTTCAGAATACTGCAAGTTTTCGAAAAGTTTAAGCCAACCCTTAAGTATTCTTTCTAATTCGATATCAATATCATCAGAATCAATCTTCTTATTCTTCTTTTCTTTATTATCTTCTTCACCATTTAATTTATTTACAATGTTTGATACTCTTTTATGGATCTCCTCTGAACCCCAAGGAACAGTTAAAGTTGGGAAAAGCAAATACTTCTTTTCACCAGATAAGTTTTTAAAAATATTGGCTCCCTTTGGTCCCCAGGTTTTTCCTGTAACTTTAATAAAAGAAGTTAAACCTTTTTTATCCTTATTTTCAGGCATTTTATAATAATCAATAACCTGTCTTGAAGCACTTAACCAATTATCCTGATTGTAATCAGTTATATTTTTATCATTTTTTTCTTTGCTGTTATCAATAAAAGTTCGCCATTCATCATAGGAAGTAGCTATTATGTGCTGATTGCGAATATTTTCAAATAAACCGAATTTTATAGATAAAAGTTCGAAGTTCAACGCTCGGCTTTTAGCTTCTTTCTTTTGTCTTTGGCCTAAAAAATTAAACAAAGAAGCATGAATACGCCTGTTATTAATATCCATATTTAGTAGTGAAGATGAAGTTTCATCTTTTTTAACAACAGTTACTAAGTTACGATCCTTAGGCAATTTATAACCAATATGATATATTAATGCTTGTAAATATCTTTCAAATTCATCAAAACCGTGCATCGTAAATATACTAAAGACAATAACAGCTATAAATATTCCAATTAATAAACTAAGAGTAAGGTTCTTTTCTTTTCTGATAAAGAACTTAGATACTTTACTTTTTATATTAGATAATTTTGTAGAAATACTCATTTGTTGTTCCTACTACTTTGATAAACTCGATAATCCATTTCAGGGAAAATATTATCTCTGCGCTCAACTTCTCGAAGCCAAGCCTCATTAATCTGGTTTTTATTTATATCTTCAAAAAGTTTTGTAAAACGAAAAACGTGGTCTTTAACCCTCTTTTTAGCATAACCTACAGTTGTATCCATCTTCATAATAAAAGCCCAGTCAGACGATTGCAAAAGCATAAGTTCGCGTGCAGCCTGGTTTAACGCATCCCTCTTTAAACCTTCTGCATCAGGGAATGAATCAGCCAGGCTTATCATGCGCTCCGCCGCTTTGTGCATATGCGGATATATGTAGGCATTAGTATCGTTAAGCCAGACTTCGCTATAACCGTTTGCACCCCAGGTTGAATCAGAAGGAACAGCTTCCTGTATTCCAGGGTAATAATCAATATAATCAGATGGAGTAGCCAGACTTACGTATTTACTTTCAAGAGCTGTTTTCTTCAAAACGTAATAAATAAAATCAGGCCCTTCATACCACCAGTGCCCAAAGAGTTCACAGTCATAAGGTGCAACAACAATAGGCTTTCTATCCATATGCTTCATCAAATATTCTACTTGACGTTCTCTGCACCATATAAAGTGACCACCATGGGTAGCAGCCCTTTTCATAGCTTCCTGATAAGAGTATGGTTCTTTTTGTGAAGAACTTCTATCAGTAATTCTATAATATTTTATTCCTGTATTAAGTCTAAGACCAGATTCATGAATATATGGCTTAATATAGTCAAAATCCAAATCATAGCCTATATCTCTGTAAAACTCTCTATAATAAGGGTCACCTGGATATCCAATTATTGATGACCAAACCTGATGCCCACTTTCCATATCTCGCCCAAAGACTTTTACGCCTGAAGGACATTTAATCGGTGCATAAACTCCGTAAGCTGGTCTAGGCTCAGCCTTGGTTATTCCATGAGAATCTGTAATAAAATATTCGATGCCATAATCACTTAATATTTTATCGTCTCCTCTATGGAAAGCACATTCTGCAAGCCAGATACCCCTTGGCTGCCTATTAAAAAATCTATAATATTCACTAACCCCCACTTCAATCTGTGCCCTTACAGATGGTCTATAATCCTTCATCAAAGGCAAAAAGCCATGAGTTGCACAGCATGTAATTATTTCTAATACACCTTTATCCTGAAAATACTTAAAGGCATTTATTAAATTATGATTAAGCTTTTCAAAAATAGCTCTGAATTTATTATACTTTTCTTTATACAATCTTGCCGTATCATAAAACTCCGGCATATTTTTAGTTCTGACGACTTCTTTTTCTGACAATTCTTCAAGCTTGCCAAGATAAGCAGAGTATCTTTCCATTAATAGTTCATCAGAAAGCATATTCAAAAGAGGAGGAGTTAAAGTCATTGTTATTCTGAAAAATATTCCTTCATTCAATAGCTTATAAAAAACATCTATTAAGGGAATATATGTTTCAGTAATCGCCTCGTAAAGCCAGCGTTCTTCCATCATATCAGAATATTCAGGATGTCTGACAAAAGGCAGATGAGCATGAAGAATTATTGATAAAAATCCAGGTCTTATATCAAAATTATTATTATTCATATTTCTACTTGTTTATTATTCACTTTTTAGGAGATGCCACAGAATGTCAGAGAGGTTTAAAATTTACCAGTCTACTTCGTAGACATCCCCCCAAAAAAATGGGGGTATTTTATTTTTTTAATAACTCATCTGAACTGCCAATTGGGCGGGAATCACATTCTTCATCATTTCCAATGGCTTTATTTAAATCAAAATCTTCTATCAATTCTATAATTTCTTTTAGATTGCTGTTTTCAATTTCTTTTAATTCCAAG
>ONIU01000064.1 GCA_900317935.1 uncultured bacterium | reverse complement strand
GCATCAGCTTCTGGTTTAAAATTAAAGAAATAAACAGAACCTTTTTTTGTATTGGTTTCACTGTACACTGCACCGATAAAAAATGCATTAATAAGAAACAAAACCGATAAAAACATTAGTAAAGATTTTTTGTTATGCTTCATAATATAGTTCTTTCTATTAAAATTTTGTGTACATAATACCACATTATTTTTATAATAACAATTTTGACAATTTACAGTTATCAGTTAAGCTTCGCTGTGAGAATTGAATAACGAAAGTCAGAGTTGTTCAATTTGTAGAATGAAAACTAGTGAGTATAAAGAAAGTAATACGAGGCTAACACCTCTGTGGGACGATTGCTACCGCAATCTGTGAGACAACAGCTAAAGCTGTCCGTGTTAGTTGTCCGCAATTATATACATCTATCCTTTAACAGCGGCGGACAGCAGACGCGAGACCTTCTATTCTCCGCACAAGGCTCGTTCTCTCAAAGTTTATTCGAAGGCATTGATATTCAGAGACCGCTTAAGGAGAATAAGGTCGAACAAGCTAGCTGTCCGCAATTATATATACTATCCTTTAACAGCGGCGGACAACAGACGCGAGACCTTCTATTCTCCGCACAAGGCTCGTTCTCTCAATGTTTATTCGAAGGCAGAAATCTGCAGAGACCGCGGAGGAGAATAAGGTCGAGCAAGCTGATGTCCGCAATTATATATACTATCCTTTAACAGCGGCGGACAGCAGACGCGAGACCTTCTATTCTCCGCACAAGGCTCGTTCTCTCAATGTTTATTCGAAGGCATTGATATTCAGAGACCGCGGAGGAGAATAAGGTCGAACAAGCTGATGTCCGCAATTATATATACTATCCTTTAACGGCTCCAGAAAGCACACCTTTAATAATATGCTTCTGACCTATTAAATATATGATTATAACAGGAACAATAGTCAGAACTACACAAGCCATCATCGGCCCCATCTGAACACTTCCGTAACTACCTCTGAAATACTGTATAAGCATAGGTATAGTCTTATACTGCTTTATATCCAAAACCAGCGTCGGCAGCAGGTAATCATTCCATATCCACATGGTTTCCAATATTCCAACAGAAATCATAGAAGGCTTCAATACAGGAAATACAATCTTAAAAAATGTCTGGAATGGATTACAGCCATCAATCATGGCTGCCTCTTCCATTTCAACAGGAATAGACTTCATAAAGCCTGTAAACATAAAAACAGCAAGCCCAGCCCCGAAACCTAGATAAATAAAGCAGATTGTATAGGGCGAGTTGAATCTTAAAAGACCTATATGAAATCTGTCGGCAGTCTGAGAAAGAGTAAACATTACAAGCTGGAATGGCGCAACCATAGAAAAAGCGCACATAGCATACATAAGTTTTGATATCCAGCTATTCACTCTGCTTATATACCAGGCACACATTGAGCAGCAGACCAGAATAAGAGCAACAGAAGTCACTGTTATGATTACAGAGTAAAACAGGCTCCACAAGAAGCCTTGAGAGTCTATTGCATTAACATAGTTTGACAACCCGTTAAAAGTTTCAGCAGTAGGAAGTTCAAAAACAGTAGAGGTGCTGATTGCTGATTCCTTTTTAAAAGAATTAAAAAGAATCATCATCACAGGGTACATATGGAAAATACAGATTATAGAAAACAATATGGTCAGAATCAGATTTGTGTTAACCTTCTTCATTACTGCTGCACCTCCTTGGAATGAGTTGCTTTAAGCTGAACAAGAGCGATTGCTACAACTATAACGAAGAATATAACTGCTTTTGCCTGACCTATTCCCATCCACTGCAAACCAGAATGTGAGTAGAAGGTTGAATAGATGTTCATAGCAAGCAGTTCGGTTAAGTGTCCAGGTTCACCTGCTGTCAAAGAAAGGTTCTGGTCGAAAAGCTTGAATGCATTTGTTATAGAAAGGAAAAGACAAATTGTGATTGAGGGCATCAGCATTGGCAGTTTAACGTGAATCAAAGTTTCCCATTTTGACGCACCATCAATTTTAGCGGCTTCTAAAACTGCATCTGGAATATTCTGCAAACCAGCAATATATATAATCATCATATAACCTATATGCTGCCAACTTGTAAGAATAATCAAGCCTATGAAACCAGCCTGAGAGTTTAGAGCCAACAGAGGCTGACCTATTTTATAAAGCACACAGTTAATAAGAATCTGCCAGATATAACCTAGAACAATACCACCAATAAGATTAGGCAAGAAAAAGATTGTTCTGAAAATGTTTGTTCCCTTGATTTTACCGGTCAGAGCCAAAGCGATGATCAAAGCCAAAACATTGGTTACCAAAGTTGAGACTATTGCAAAAGCTGAGGTAAGCAAGAAAGAACGCCAGAAAGACCAGTCTTTCAAAGCTGAAATATAGTTAGCCAATCCGATAAACTTTGCGTCAGAAACTGTTGTAAATTCACAAAAAGACAAATAGATTCCTTCTGCAAAAGGAATAATAAAACCTATAATAAACGCGCAAAGCGTTGGCAGAACAAACAATGGGAACCATCTTCTTAAAGCTTTTTCCATATACCGAACTTTACCTTTCTTCGGTAAATATTTTAATATTTTACTCAGCTTTTGTAAACTTTGAGTTTTTTAGAGTATAGAGCATAAGAGCCTAGAGTATAGGGAATTGTTTCAGCCTGCGAAATTCAGTGTTATTTCTGAAGATGCTGACACACGTAGGTGTAATCTCTAAAGCTCCTCCTTGAGGACTTGAAGTGCACCCAAAATTTCTGTCCAAAATTTGGGGTGCACTTCAATGGCAGGTGGGCTGCTGAACGAAGTGAAGCTGAGGGGGCTCATTCCTTCACCAAAGCTAAGCGGAAACCATTACATTTACTTCTATAATCATCAGGAGACAAAGGGTTACGTGCAGCCGAACGGCAATAAGCTGGATTGTAACTTAAATCACCACCTCGAGTGACACGCGAAGAACCTGTTTCAGGACCCTGAGGGTCTTTGGTAATATTATTATCTATACAATATTGATAGTAGGAATCACCATACCAATCCTTGACCCATTCAGACACATTTCCGTGCATATCATAGAGACCAAATGAATTTGGAGCCAATTTTCCAATAGAATGACTTTTTTGGTTTTCATTACCCCAGTTATAAAAATACCATCCGACTGCATTTAGATAGGTATCTTCTACTTCACTATCAGTATTCACTATAGATGTGCCATTATTTAAGGAAGTTTCTGTTCCAGCACGGCAGGCATATTCCCACTGAGCATCGGTAGGAAGGTCAAACTTGTATCCTTCTGGCAATTGGTTTTTCAGTTTTTCATTGATAATATCCATAAAGCCTGTGGAAGGGGTCATTAAATCAATCCACAATATACGTTCAACAGGTAATACTGTTTCAGAATCAGAAGTGTTAAAAGATGGATTATCTCCCATAATTGCTCTGTATTGAGCCTGTGTCACTTCGTAGGTGCCCATCCAAAAGTCCTTAGAGATTGTAACAGAATGTTGAGTTTCATCATAATCCGCATAAGGAAGAGACCGTCCCAATTCATTATTTGGACTGCCCATAATGAATGTACCAGCAGGACATTTACGCATTTCTAATGTTACAGTATTTGAATCATCAAGATTGAATACAAGAACGTCAGCAAGAGTCCAACTTGCGACATAGCTTCTTGCACCTGTTGTTCCCTGATAAATCTTAACCGTCTCGGAAGCTGTTCCTTCTTCAATTCCTGTGCCTGTCCAGCCAAGAAAGACGTAGTTCTTTCTAGTGGGGTTGTTAAGTGTTATTGTATCAGAAAGCACAGAATAGGTTGCTGGGTTAGTGGTTCCTTGAGGAAGACTGCCATCAGCCAAATCGTAGGTAATGTTGTAATTTTCAACGAAGTGAGCCGTATAAGTTCTTTCACCTGTTGAGCCTTTGGTAATCTTAACTTCTTTATTTGTATCGCCAGTAAGGTCGGTACCGCTCCAGCCTGCGAAAGTGTAATCATCCTTGGTAGGGTTATTAAGAGTGAAGGTTTCGGTTTCTATATTGTAAGTAGACGGGTTTACTGTTGCAAAGGTGGCACCGTCAACGTTTAGGTATGAAATTTCGTAGTCAATTGGTGTGAAGTTGGCGGTGTAAGTTCTATCACCTGTTGAGCATTTGTCAATAGTCACTTGAGTTGTGGCTTTATCTAAGTCGGTGCCAGTCCAGCCAAGGAAGGTGTAACCTGTTTTTGTTGGGTTGCTAAGAGTAAATTCGCTTTCCACTGTGTATTCAGATGGGTTGTTTCCTGTAGGTTCACCGCCGTCTAAGTCGTAAGTAATTGTATAAGTTACCAATGGTTCTGGTTCAGGCTGCTGTTCTTTGGTTTCAAAGCTGAAAGCCTGAGTATAGATAAAGGGCAGAGTATTTTCGGCTTTGCCGTCTGAATAGAATTCAACCAAAAAAGTAGTCGGAAATGCCTGCAAGTTTACGCCGGCAAGGTTGAGCACAAAGCTTACAACAGCTTCACCGCTCATCTGCGATTCAATGTTTATGTTAGAAACTTCAAAAGTATGTTCGTAAGTTCCGCTGACAGCGTTATCGTCTGAATCGGTCTGTTTTACAATGCTTCCGTTCGCCTTGAGCTGTTCTGGATTAAGACTGTCGCTTCTGTATACGATTCTTGCTTTTAAATTATCGGTCTTAATACCGTCAAGCTTTTCACCGCTGACTTTAACTTTTATATTAAGGTCTGAAATGTATTTTTCATCTTTATATTCAACATCTTCTGTTGGTGTGATTTCCACCGAATCGACTTCAGCTTCTTCTTTGCTCTGATTATTTAAAACAAAAATTGCAAAATTTATGCCAAGCCTGTAAAGGTTAAAATTGCATTGACTCGGAGTGCTGGCTTGAAGTCTTGCAAATCTTATATCCGCCAAGCTGTCTGTAACAAGGCTGTAGCGCCATGGGTCTGAATCGCTTGCTCTTGTGCCTATGTAGCAGGTGCCTGTGGTGCTATCATTGGGAAGAGTTACCGAAATTGGTTTTTCGAGGGTATTTACTGAAACTGATGTATTAAGAGCGTCGTTAGTGATTAATTTAGCCGTTATATTATATATATAAGCAGGGTTTCCATCAGATATTTTCTGTTCGGTGGCATTGATTTTAGTGCCTTTTTTCAATGTGTCATCCTGAGTGCATTTAATTACCGCACCTGACGGGAAGGTAATATCGTCGAACCTACCGTTTTTATCTACTTCACGTTCGAAGCTTACAATATCGGATTCGCTAGGAACATTAACGAAAGGTGCGTTTCCACCAGCGTGACAACCAATCAGCAGGGCAACAAAGCCTGCTAATATTACCAACCATATACTTTTATTCATTTTCTGTACCTCTTCGGCAAGAGATTAGAGCATAGAGCAAAAGAGCATAGGGAATTGTTTTAAATTCTGCTATAACAAGCTTTTAAGTATTCTCTAGAGTTTTTAATATATCATAGTTTCAATATTTTAACTATTTTTTAGAGTATAAGATAAGAGGGTGTGGGGATGAGAGATAAGAGAAGGCTACACATTTGTCATAAAAAGTATAGCGTATGGGCTTTAGGACAGCTAGACGCGAAACCTTCTATTCTCCGCACAAGGCTCGTTCCCACAAAAATTATCCGAAGGTAGAAATCTTCAGAGACCGCGGAGGAGAATAAGGTTGAGCAAGCTGCTGTCCGTAAAAGTCTTAACTATTAAGCAAAGCTTAGCTTTAAAGACCTACTCCCTATTCCCTAATCCCTTGAAAAAGGCAAAGCCTTTTTCACTCATATTCCATTTGCGAGCTTATATTCGTGCTCCCAGTTATCAATGAAAGCCTTTGAAACATTTTTCCAGTTTTCTTCGCTCTGGTCAGCCGCATACTGAGTCAAGGTTGTGTTGAGCATATTCTTCCATTCCTGCGAGGGAATAGTCGTAAAAGACCAGGCAACCGGAGTTTTACCTTCTTTTGAGTAATTGTCGTTCTGAATAACAAAAGCATTTTCAGATTTTAAAGCTTTCTTAAAAGGAATAACAAACCCCATCTTCTCAGCCATTGCCTTTGTTCCTTCTTCAGAAGTAACACACCAGTTAATAAAATCTAAAGTCGCTTTTATATCTGATTTTGAAGATTTCTGATTAACACACCAGAAATTTTCAGTTCCAGTACACAATCCTTGCTTTGCTTCTTCGCCAGCCCCAATAAAAATTGGCAACATAGCTATATCTTCAGCTTTAAAAGCTTTATCAGAAACAAGGTTAGCAAATTCCCAAGAGCCGTTCTGATAAAAAACTCCCTTTTCGGCCAAAAATTCATTTCTAGCATCATCAGCAGTTTTTGCAGAAATTTCTTTGGGTTCACAGGTGCTGTTGTTAATATATAAATCCCAGACAGCCTTGTAATTACTTAAATATTTGCCTTCAAGCTTTTCTTCTATGGAAATATTCTTATCTTTGTATTCAAAATAAAGAGGCATATTTGCAAGATGTGTAGTAAAACGCCAGTTGGAAGAATTATCCATGCCAGATGAACAGAAAGCAACAAAACCTAACTCATTTTTACGAGCAGTAATATCTTCTGCAATCTTCTTTAAATCAGCAAAAGAATTAATATCTTTTTTACTATAACCAGCTTTCTTTAATAGATTTAAATTTGTAATCAAGCCATAAGACTCAATAGTATAAGCAATTCCACAAATCTTTCCCTTATTGGATTTCAAAGTATAAGCTTCATCTGTTAGTTCTTTATAAATATCAGATGTAGCCAAATCATAGCAGAAATCTTCTTTGCCATTGAGAGTTGAAGGCCCCTGAATCTGAAAAAGAGTCGGAGCATCTATTTTGCTCAGTTCGGCCGCCAAGGTAGTCATATACTGACCAGATGCCGCAGTAACAACAGTTACAGGAACGCCAGTCTTCTTGGAATAATATTTTGCCAGTTCCTGCCAAGCCTGATCCTGTTCAGGTTTAAAATTTAAATAATATACAGAACCTTTGCCATCATCTGCCTTAGAACTTAGAAAACCAATCTGCCCTGTAGCTATTCCTGCTATCAAAGCAATAAATATTATTATATAAACAATTATATTTTTCATAAAATCCTTCCAACAACAGCTATTATTGTAGCACAAATAAATTTCTAGTAAATATTAAAGTTAAACTGACTAGAAAAAAACTATGAATTCTGAGAATTGGTGGTATAATGGTACACTGATAATTTATTAGTCTTTTTGAGGAACGATTGATGAACAGCAAACTTAACTTAGATTTCGGCTTAGTTGAAAAAGCCAGGCAGTATGCGAGAGAGATAGCTGCCGACACTCAACGTTTTATAGAAAAACACACCAGTGTTACAATTGAAAGAACCTGCGCAAGACTTCTTGGTATTGATGGAGTAGATACAAATGGCGTACCTTTGCCTAATATCTTAGTAGACAGTTTAAAGGCTGCAAATGGTTTATCCTTAGGTTTATCTGTCTATTTAGGCAACGCTATCATTCAAACAGGTAAAACTCCTCAAGAAGTAGCCGAAGCTGTATCTAGAAAAGAATTAGATATTACTAAGCTAAAAATGGCAGACATGTTTGAAATCAAGGCCAAAATTGATGAAATAGCTCTTCAAACAGTCGAAAAAATAAGAAATAACAGACGAAACAGAAACAAATTCCTAGAAAAATTTGGCGATAAAAAAGGTCCCTACCTTTATGTAATTGTTGCTACAGGCAATATCTATGAAGATATTACACAAGCAAAAGCCGCTGCTAAACAAGGTGCAGATATTATTGCCGTAATCAGAACAACAGGTCAGAGCCTTTTGGACTATGTTCCTTACGGAGCAACAACAGAAGGTTTCGGCGGCACATATGCTACTCAGGAAAACTTCAGATTAATGAGAAAAGCGTTAGATGAAGTTTCCGAAGAACTTGGAAGATATATCAGACTATGCAATTATTGTTCCGGTCTTTGTATGCCTGAAATAGCCGCAATGGGTGCCTTAGAACGTCTAGATGTAATGCTTAACGATGCTTTGTATGGCATTCTTTTCCGTGACATCAACATGCAAAGAACTCTTATCGACCAGTATTTTTCCAGAATCATCAATGGTTTTGCTGGTGTAATAATAAATACAGGTGAAGATAACTACCTCACAACCTCAGATGCAGTTGAAGAAGCTCATACTGTATTGGCTTCTCAATTTATTAACGAACAATTTGCTCTAGTATCTGGTATCCCAGAAGAACAAATGGGGTTAGGCCATGCATTTGAAATAGACCCAAGCTTAAAGAACGGTTTCTTATTTGAACTTGCTCAGGCTCAGATGGCTAGAGAAATCTTCCCCAAAGCCCCATTAAAATATATGCCACCAACAAAATTCATGACTGGCAATATTTTCAGAGGCCACGTACAGGACGCTCTGTTCAACATGGTAACAATTTTAACAGGTCAGAAGCTTCATCTATTGGGAATGTTAACAGAAGCCATTCATACGCCATTGATGTCAGACCGCGCTCTTTCAATAGAAAATGCCAGCTATATTTTCAACACTATGGCTGATTTAGGCAGTGAACTTGAGTTTAAGAAAGATGGTATAATGAGCAAGAGAGCTCATGAAGTTCTAACAAAAGCCTGCAATATGCTTGCAGAAATTAAATCAGAAGGTTTGTTCAAAACTCTTGAACAAGGTAAATTTGCTAGTGTTAAACGTCCAATCAATGGTGGAAAAGGTCTAAACGGCGTTACAGAAAAACATAAAGACTACTATAACCCCTTTATTGACTTAATGCTGAAGGGAGAAAGAGAATGAGCAGCGGATTATATTCTACAAAAGCCAAAGATTTTAACCAGAAGCTTGATTTAACAAAACTTAAACCCTACGGCGACACAATGAATGACGGTAAAACTCAAGTCAGTTTTACATTGCCTGTTCCAGACGATGATCGTTCTCTTGAAGCAGCCAGACAACTTGCTTCAAAAATGGGGTTAGATGATGTTCAGGTATGTTTTCATCAGGCTTTAGACAAGAATTTTACCTTTTATATTGCTTATGGTAATCTAACACATACCATTGATATAACCTCAATAAAGGTAAGCACTATAGAATCAGAAGTTTTAGACATGCATGCCGTTGATGAATTTATTAAAGAAAAAATAGGCCGAAAACTTATAGTAATAGGTGCCAGCACAGGTACTGACGCTCATACAGTCGGTATTGACGCCATAATGAACATGAAAGGTTATGCAGGTCATTATGGTTTGGAACGATACTCCATGATTGATGCATTTAATCTTGGTAGCCAGGTTCCTAACGAAGATTTCATCAAAAAGGCTGTTGAATTAAAAGCTGATGTGTTGCTTGTTTCCCAGACAGTAACACAAAAAGACATACACATCACAAATATGGTAGAATTAGTCGAACAACTTGAAGCAGCTAATTTAAGAGATAAAGTGATTCTTATAGCTGGAGGACCTAGAATTACTAATGATTTAGCTAAAGAACTTGGATATGACGCAGGCTTTGGGCCGGGAAAATACTCTGAAGATGTTGCTTCTTTCTTCATAGATGAATTTGTAAAAAGGAAAATGAAATAATAAATAATGAAAACGCTAGAATTTATTTCTCAATGCATAAAGCATCCTAGTTACGTAGGAGCAATAGCCCCAAGTACAGAGAAGCTTGCTGTTCAAATGGTTGCTCCTGTTGACTTAAACAAAGTTGATACAATTGTTGAATATGGTGCAGGTACTGGTGTTTTTACTCAATATATAGCAAATCGAATAGATCAGAACAAAACAATGTTTTTCAGTTTTGAAATAGATGATAAACTGCATAAAATTTGTAGCCAGCTCCTTCCTGATGTAGAAATAATAAAAGATTCTGCTGCAAACATAAAAGAACAGCTTAAAAAGCATGGAAAAGAACACGCAGACGCTGTAATCAGTGGACTTCCCTGGGCGATTTTCCCAGATAAACTTCAGGATGAAATATTGAATCCAACAGTAGAAGCCTTGGCTGATGGCGGAGTTTTTACTACATTCACCTATTTGCATGGATTCTATTTACCAGGAGCCTGTAAAATTCGCAAAAAGCTCAAAATGTATTTTTCAGAATTTCATCTTAGCCCTGTAGTGTGGACAAATTTTCCACCTGCAATAGTTTACTGGTGTAAAAAATAAAGGTTATAAATGAAACTCAAATATATAGTTTCTATCATTCTATTTATATCAATTTTCTTTATTTCAAATAAATCAGAAGCTTCTGAAAATTCTCACTTTTTCTATGTAAAAAACAAGTATACTGATGTTAAAAGATCAGATTATCGATTTCCATACATAAAGGGACTTGAAGTAAAAATATATCCTGAAACTCAAGAGTTTGTCGCTGGTTCAATAGCAACTTTCACAATTACGCTAACCAATAAGAACAAATATCCCATAAGTGTTGAATATCCTTCAGGCAGGCAGTGGGATATGGTTATCTACAGCGGGGCCAGCCAGATTTTCAGATGGTCTAATGGCTATACATGGAAAAAAGCTCATCATTCAATCCCGCTTGCTCCAGGCGAATCAAGAAGCCAACAACTCAGTTGGGTTTCGGTTAATAAATTTGGTGCACCTTTATCCCAAGGTATTTATAAATGCGTAGGTCTAGCAACCTGTTATCCAAAAACTCTTGTTTCAAACGAAGTTAAATTCAGACTAGGTCCCCCATCTGTAGTAAAGAAAGAAATAATAAGAACCAGGTTAAATCAAGCTTTTGAATTAGAATTACCTAGATATGCCAATGATTATGAACTTGTTTGGGAAATCTTTTACAAAAATAACGATAACCGAATTAGAACAACCAGTAGAAGGATTAACCCCGAAACAATCACAATAACTTTTTTGCCTAGAAGAATCGGACATGTTGAATTTACCTTATACGCATATCCCAATTCATTAAATCAAACAGTAGCACTAGAACGCCGTTCTTATCGAATAGAAGTTGAGTAAATCGACCGGAGGAATATTATGCCTAGTCCCGTAAACAATAAGATTTCTGTTGAATCCATGCTTCTTCAGAAAAATCTCATAACTAATGAACAACTTGAAAAAGCTAAAAACATACAATCTCAAACACTTGAAAAGGTTGAAGACATAATTATCCGCCTAGGTTTTCTTACAGAAAAGCAGATACTTGATGTCTGGGCAGAAATGCTCGGTTCAACTGTAGTAGACTTAACTAATATAAAGATAGACGCTAAACTTCTCTCACTTATTCCTGAATATAATGCCAAGCAATATAAAATGATTCCTTATAAAAAAGAAGGGAATAAGTTAACTGTTGTCATGGCCGATCCATTTGACATTATGGCAACAGATATGATTGCTTTTCTAACTCAATGCAAACTAGAAGTTTTCATTGCATCTAAAAGCCAGATAGACTTAGCTATTCGTCAGCTTTATTCATGGGAAGGCTTCTCTTCTAGCGGAGATGAAACAATAAAATCACAAGAAGAAGCCATGAAAAAAGATGGCTTGGATATAGAAAAGAAGACCTCTGAACAAGGTGCAGTCGTCAGATTTCTCGACGCTGTATTCAAGCAGGCTATTTTAAAAAGAGCTTCAGATATTCACGTTGAACCTCGCGAAGAAATACTTTTAGTCAGATTCAGAATTGACGGTATTCTTCATGATGCGATGACTGGCCCCAAAAGCCTTTTAGCTCCATTAATCAGTAGAATAAAGATTCTTTCACATCTTGACATAGCAGAACGCAGACTTCCTCAAGACGGACGTTTGAAAGTTAAAATGCAGGATAACGAAGTAGACTTCCGTGTAAGTACCGTTCCCAGCCTCTTAGGAGAAAAAGCAGTTTTGCGTCTGCTTCAAAGAGAAAGCAAATTCGACTTAGACAATATAGGTTTCTTCCCAGATGATTTAAATAGATTAAAATCAGCATTAGATGAACCTTACGGTCTTATTCTTGTTACCGGACCTACTGGCGCAGGTAAAACCACCACTCTGTTCGGTATGCTTAAATATTTTAACAATAGTGAAATCAATATTTTCACCATTGAAAACCCTGTAGAATACAGAATCTCTGGCATAACCCAAGTACAAATCAATGATAAAATAGGCTTAGATTTTGCAACTGGCTTAAGAACAGCATTACGACAAGACCCGGATGTTATTCTTGTAGGCGAAATTCGTGACCTGGAAACAGCAGATATAGCATTCAGAGCTTCTTTAACAGGTCATAAAGTTCTCTCGACAATTCATACCAACAATGCGCCAGCAACAATAAACAGACTTATCAATATGGGAGTTCCTGCTTACCTTGTTACGGCCGCAGTTAGAGTTGTAATATCTCAAAAACTTCTTCATAAAAACTGCCCATACTGCTCTGTTGAATATAAACCATCGCAGAATATAATTCAGAGATTAGGAATTTCACCGGCTAAACTTATTGGAAATAAGTTCTATAAAGGAACAGGTTGTAAAGAATGTAATAAAACAGGGATACATGGTCGTTTAGGCGTTTACGAAGTTATGGTAGTAACCAATTCTATTAAAAATGTTATAATGGAAGGTGGAACAGAAAGTGCTATCAAACGCGTAGCCAGACTAGAAGGCATGAGAACCCTGCGTGAAAGTGCCCTTGAATTAGCAATGAAGGGAGAATCAACATTAGAAGAAGTAATTTATGTAACTCCTTCTGATGAAGAAGAAAAAACAATTAGTATACCAGGACTTTCCGGTCTTGGAAATGCTTCAAGCGTTAACAATTTCATTCTTCCAGTTCAAATGCCACCTCAGGCTATGGTTCAAAGAGATGGACAGATTCCTCAGATTCAAAGCGTTCCACAGACTACTCAAACTGTTCAAACAAACCAGAATGTTCTTGATTTGAATGACCCAGTTACAAAGACAATCATATCAGCAATAGAAAAAGATTTCCTTTTCCTGACAGATGAAAAACTAGCTGATAAATTGCATTTGCCTGTAATACAAATAAAAGAATTAATGCAGGCAAAAGAATTAGACAGAACACCGGAAGCTTTTGAAACCCATTTCGGTAGTAAAGCATCAGAATTAAGCGAATCAGATGTAGGTGAAATCATAGAAATGATAAATGCACAAGAAGGTGAAATACCAGCATTTATTCTAGCTGATGAAAACATGGCACCAGTCTGGGTTTCACAAGCTGTTATAAAGTCACTTGAAAAAATCAAAAACAGATTAAGCAAACCAGATGATTTGCCAAGAGAATTTGATGAAAACTTTATTTACATGAATAATCTTGGTCAAGTCTATGAATGGGCTGATAGAAGCAGATTCAAGCTTATCGAATTAGCTATGCCAGGCAAATTCAAACCTTGGCAGTTTGGGGAACTGGAAAACTGGCTCGAAAGTAAAGATTTACAGACTTGTGCAAGAGAAGCCTTAACATGGCTCATGAATGAAAAACTTCAATGTAGCAGAGGCGATCTACCAGCAATACTGACCAAACAAGCTTTCATAGACAATGGTCTTGAAGCATTACTAAATAAATTTGACGGTTCCTGCTTCAGAATAGTTGATCAAGTTTACCCTGGAATTTTCAAACAATGGCAGTTCACCGAAGAAGAACAATTGATCTGGTTCCAGGAAAATAAATTTGAAATTGCTGCTGACGCTACTAAGTGGCTTATTGAAGACCGCTTAGGCATTCCTTATGAAGATATACCCAAACGAATATCAATTAGAGAATTCCATATGAACGGGCTTTCAAAGCTTTTGGATTTATTTAACCAGAATCTTTATCAGGTAATAAATAATGCCTATAAAGACCAGTTCAAACCTTGGCAATTCAATGAACAAAACGAAATATGGAAACTTCCAAATGCATTAGAAATTGCTAAGGATGCTACTCAATGGTTGATTACTGAAAAATTGCATTTAACCAATGAAAAAGCTGTTACTCACTTAACTAGACGGCATTTTATTAGCAATGGCCTAGGGCAGATGCTTGGTTCTTTATTTGCTCATTCTCCTTTTAAAGCCTTGGAAAACTTAATGCCTGAATTAAAGACAAACGAAGCATTCCAAAAGATACTTTTCAATTATTCAAAAGAAATTCAAGAAATAGAATCAAAATGGGAAATCTTTGCTGAAAAAATAGCTATAAATCAATTTGGTAAAGCAAGATTTAAAGTCACTCTGCCAAATCTGAAAATAGCACCTATAGTTCCAGAAAACGAACGAATTTATATTAACGCTTCTAATCAAGTAGAATATGTTCCCCAGATTTTAATACCACGTTTAAATGCACATTCTGACTTAAGTGATTTTTCAAATTGGGTACCATACTGTGACAAGCTTATTTACTGGCTATTAGGAGATGACAGAGGAACAGGCTACACCGAACCCTCTCACCCAAAAGTAAAATTAGTATTTATTGATTCTCTAATTCCAGGCTTGCGCTCAAAAGGTTTGCTGGACATAGTTGAAAAGATACAGCAGCTTGCTGCTGCACACAACAGACTCCTAGATGTAAGAGCGGAAATACTATGAGTCAGAATAATCAGGAAGAATTAAAATTAAGAACTAATAAAGCCGAACACCCGAAAGAAATTGTGCTGATTCAACATATTGACCGCACATTTTCTTTCCCGCTCTGGTTACCAATAGCCGGAGTTATATTCGGACTCATAGGGGAAATAGTCTTCTTTTTCAGAAGCAAATAGGCCATTTTTCTTCCTAATTTTTAAGATGGATTATCCAAAGCTCTTCAAGGGAGATGTTGTCTACACATTGTCATAATCCTATAGGGTTCTTTAATTATCCCCTTTTTCAAAGGGGAATGTCTGCAAAAGCAGACTAGGGGATTTTCGAGCAGATTGGTAAGCAGTAAATAAATTGAGTACGAAGACTATGGCGAACCCAAAGCCAATCCCCTTATCTCTCATCTCTAAATTATGGAGTAAAATCTGTTTTTCAGGGAAACTTCTCTTAAAGGAGTTTTTATCGCTCTATTTTTTGAGGCCAATATCCTTACGATATCGTACACCCTTCAACTCTAATCTATTAATATCATCGTAACAGAGTTTTCTAGCTTCTTCCAATGTTTCTGCAACAGCAGTAACACTAATCAAACGACCGCTTTTAAAATAATAGCCATCTCTGTTTTCTGCTTTACGACAGCTTGAATAGAATATTACAGAATCCTGAATGTTTTCTGTTCCAGCTACAACAGGTTCAGTGCTTTCATCTTCAGGGTAGTTTTCTCTAGCAATAACAACAGACACAGAAGAATGTTTGCCAAAAGCTACTTCAGAACCAACATTAGTCAAACAACCCATAGCACAGTCTTTTAAAATTCCAGCCAAATCGCCTCTGAAACGGGTCAATATACTTTGAGTTTCCGGATCTCCAAGTCTAGCATTGAACTCCAATACTTTTGGACCATCTTTAGTCAGCATAAGCTGAATAGAAAGAAACCCTTTATAAAGCAGATTATCTTCTTTCATACCATCAACAACAGGCTGAACAATAGTATCAATAATCTGTTTTTCAAGTTCAGGAGTTAAATCAGGAGAAGGGCTTACAGCACCCATACCACCTGTAGTAGCACCTTGATCATTTTCAAGTATACGTTTATAGTCTCGGCAAGAACTGAAAGATATCCACTGATGTCCATCAGTTAAAAGAGTATAAGAACATTCAATGCCTTCAAGCTTTTCTTGAAGAATTACGGGAGCCCCATGTCCTTCAAGAATTTTCTTGATTTCACTCTGTGTTTCTTCTAAAGAGGAACAAACAGATACTCCGCTACCTCTTGAAAAACCATCACATTTAACCACTCTTAAATCAGGATTCTTAAATAAGGCCTGTTCTGCTTCAAATAGATTAACAATAATACTTGTAGCAGGTGATGGAATATTATGACGAGCCATAAATCTTGAGGCAAAAGCTTTACTTGTTTCTATTCGACCAGCATCTTCTGCCGGTCCAATAACAGGAATACCAGCCAACACTAAAGCATCAACAGTTCCTTCTTCTACAAATTTAGAAGAGCCTACAACAGCTAAATCTATCTTATCTTTGCAATAAGATACAAGTTCTGTATTTGACCTAGAAGGAATTCTCTTACAAATTGTTGTATCAGACATTCCCACGTTGCCAGGGCATGCAAATATTTTGTGAACAGTTGGAGATTTGGCTAACGCATGAACAAAAGAATGTTCACGAGCACCTGAGCCAAGGACAAGTATATTCAACTTTAATGCCTCTTTGTATTAAGTTTGTGCAATATTACTATGCAATCGGTTTATAGTCAATAAAAAAAAGACCAGCTTTATAAGCTGGTCTTTTTTTTAACTTTGTTATATTACTTTATAGCTTTTCTTAAAGCGGATACTTCATCAGTGCACTTTTTAAGATTCTGGAATACAGCCTTAGCACCTTCAATATCATTTGCTTGAAGTAAACGATTGTATTCAAGGTAATTTCTGTAGTATTCGTCTTCTATTTCCTGTATACGTTTAGCTACTGCAGGATCTTTAACCTTAACCTTAGAACCAGGAAGTGTAGAAGAAATTGCTTCGCCTGAAGCTGAAATTGCAGGAGCACAAGCTACAGGTATTTCTGCTGAACCACCCATAGTAACATTACCGTTAACAACGTTACCACTAACAACATTGCCATTAGCAACAGTTATTTCATTACCGTTAGCAACGACATTCTGATTCTTCTTCTTACCAAAGAGACCTGTAACAAACTTAGCAACCTTGCTTCCAACAAAGCCGCCAACAATACCGCCGACGATTGAACCAACAACAGGAATAGGAAGCATTGAACCAAGAGTCATACCAATAGTAGAACCAATAGAAGAACCTACTAAGTCAGCTTTATCAATCTGCTTGAAAGCTTTGCTGATAGAGAATTCGCCATTCTTAAGTCCAGTAATAACATTTGAAGTTAACTGACCACCAGCTGAAGAGAACATTACAGGAATAACAGAACCTATAAGCTGGCCTGCTATACCAGGAATGAAAGTCTTGGCAACAGTTCCAACAACCTGGCCACCAGCAGCACCAAGAGCAGAACCAACTACATTACCTGCAAATTCCAAAGAAGCAACCTGCTTAACAGCTTTCTTCAAAGATGGAGTTTCGCCATTGATTGCATCTACAGCAAGGCTTGTTCCAACGGTAACAGCGGTTGTAATAGCAACATTTTTAACTGAGAAGCTGTTCTTCAAAGAAGTCTTTGCATTAGCAACGCCTTCCTTCAAACCAGAACTAAGCTTATCAACAAAAGATACTTTTGGAGCAGAAGCTTTTGCATAACCAGCACCGGAAATTTCAGGATTTTCCTTAGCGCCAGAAGCTTCAGACTTATCTACAACTTTACCATTTTCAAAAACTTTATCTTCACTAATTAAGCCAACTTTTTGACCAACTTTGAAAATCTTTTCTCTAACATTAACAACAACTTTGCTTAAAGTCTGTTTTGTAGCGGTAAGAATTGCTTTGATCTTCTGAATAGCAACAGAATTGTTTCCAACTTTATCAAGCTTAGCAGCCTGCTTACCAAGTTCCTGAATGCCTAATGCTATTTTTTCATCACTCTGAAGGTCAGCTATATAAGCACCTTGAGCTCTTTTTTCATTAGCATTGATTGTAGAAGTTTTAAGAGTGTCACTTAAAACATTCTTAGCATTGTTTATAATTGCTTTACAGCGTTCTACAATACTCATTGTATCCATATTAGATGGAACAACCTGATTGTAGATTGGAGTAGCAACAGTTTCGAGAGTTCTAGCAGTAGATTCAGCTGTTCTTAAAGTGCTGTTTAAAGAATTTAATTCTGGTAAAACAGTATTTAATGCAGCTAAGTCATTGCTGACTGTAACAGATGTTGCAGAATTACTATTAGTCGGTAGACTAAGTAAAGCAGCATTTGCAGTAGTTGTGAAACCTGCAAACATAGAGAAAACGAATGCCACTAACGTAATGACAGACATTCTTTTAAGTTGTTTTGTGGTAAGCATGATGTGCCTCCGCTCTTATAAAGCTTATAGAAATTATGGTCGAACGGTACAACCCTATGATAATTATAAGAATAGAAAAGATAACTGTCAAGGGAGTTGAAACCATTATTTTTTAATGTTTTTTATTGAAAATGATTATTCTAAACCTAAAATGGAAAAGCCCCGAACGTTTTACGTTCGGGGCTTTATAGACCTGGCGGCGACTGACTCTCCCACGGAGCTGCCCCCGCAGTACCATTAGCGTC
>ONIU01000023.1 GCA_900317935.1 uncultured bacterium | reverse complement strand
TTCATCCCCGAGAATGGGGCAATACCCTTCGAAGCAGCAACAAAAAACGCACTAAAGAAAAATGATATTAGTTTCAATCCCCGAGAATGGGGCAATACCCTTCGAAGTTATGCCTATGTCACTTGATGATGTTCGAGATACAATTTGTTTCAATCCCCGAGAATGGGGCAATACCCTTCGAAGGGGCTAAGATTGTCACTTCAGACTTCAAGCAGAAAAAGTTTCAATCCCCGAGAATGGGGCAATACCCTTCGAAGAGAACAGATTATAGACATTTTCAATCGTTACTGCTAGTTTCAATCCCCGAGAATGGGGCAATACCCTTCGAAGGGTAGGGGTTTAATACCTTGAATTAATCATAACCTAAAAGGCTAAAGTGGTCAACCTCCCTAATTTTATACTAAAAAAATGTGTAAATTTGGCACACGTTGAGGAATCCCGCTTGTAGAGCCATTCTAAAAATGGTCAACCTAAACGGTAGAATGCGGGTTTGCGAGGGTCGGTATAGGTTGACCACTTTAGAGAGAAAAATTGTTGTTGTTGGTGGATGTTAAGTGATATGTAAAAACGTAAAATTGAAAGTTTAGAATTAAGATTTAAGAGAGAGTATTTCTTCAGAAGTAAGAGGGCGATAGTGGCTGGGTAGAAGTTGGGAGTCTAAAAGCAGTTTCCCCATAGATAATCGCTTGAGGTAAACAACATTCGAATTAAAATGCTCAAACATGCGCTTTATCTGATGGTATCTGCCTTCCCTTATGGTGACTAAGTAAGCTTTTGAATAGATGAAATTTTCTTTGTTTATAGATGCATTTTTGAGATTATCAGTAATTTGTTTCTCAGAAGCTTCTATGATTTCTGCCGGAAGAGTAGGGGTTTCGTCACCTATATCCACCCCTGATTTGAAGAGTTCCATTTCTGTTGCGCCAAGATTCTTATCTACAAAAGCTATATATGTTTTGTTTACGTGTTTTTTAGGTGAAAGTAAGTTATGAGCAAGCATACCGTCATTAGTTATAAGAAGCAGACCTTCGGTGTCTTTATCTAATCGTCCGACAGGGAACAAATCTCTTGTTGGCTCGCCTTTTAAAAATTCTATTACGGTTGGGCTTAATCCATCTTTTGTTGCACTAACACAACCAGCGGGCTTATTCAGAATATAATAGCGGAATTCCTGATAGGTTAGTTCCTGACCTTTAAAAGTAACTTTATCTGTATCAGGATTAACTTTAAACGAGGAATCTTTGGCTATTTGCCCGTTAACAGAGATAAGACCTTGTTTTAACAGTTTCTTTACTTCACTTCTGGTGCCGATTCCAACGTCTGCAAGGTATTTGTCTAGTCTAAGCAAAGATTTTCACCTATGATTTCAAGACTTAAGAAGAGAACGGGCAAAAGTTAAACCATCTTCATCAGTTCTGCCAAGCATTCTTGCTAATTCTTCTACTCTGTTTTCGCCTTCTACGCGGTTAATGTTAACTTCTGTCTGATTGTCTACAACAGATTTTGTAACTGTAAAATGATGAGTGCCTTCTTTGGCTATCTGGTGCAAGTGGGTAACAAGCAAAACCTGTTTCTGTTCGCCAAGGCTTCTAAGGCTGTCTGCAACTGCTTCTGCTGTTTTCCCGCCAATTCCGGTATCAATTTCATCAAATACTAGTGTAGGCAGTTTGTCGCTGTTAGCTAGAACCTTTTTAATAGCTAGGGCGACACGAGACAATTCCCCACCGGATGCAATTTTTCTTAAAGGACCACCAGGAGCACCAGGATTTAGAGAAACGTAAAATTCAATATTTTCTGCACCATGAGAGGCTGGCTCGATTGGTTCTAATCTAGCTTCAAAGACAGCGGAATTAAAGCCTAGATGTTCCATTTCATGAGAAACGCTCTTATTTAGATTCTGGGCTAGTTTTACTCTATCTTTGGTAACTTCTGAAACTAAGGCGTTAAATTCTTTATTAATTTGTTCAAGTTCTTTGAGTAGTTTATTGCGGCTCTGATCAGGCTCTGTCAGTTCAGAAAGCTCATTATCGCAGTTTTCACTTAATTCAAAAAGGCCAGCAAAATCAGTAGAGTATTTTCGGCAGATTCTTTGAATCTCAGAGAGTCTGGATTGTATCTCAAAAAGCTTTTCCGGGTCTAAGTCAGAGTTTTCTGCCTTTGCTTCAATATCCGATTCTAAGGATTTAAGTTCGTAATAGAGGTCTGTAATACGTTTATAATAGTCTTCTATTTCGGAATCGTAGTCAGCAACTTTTCTGAGCATTTCTGAAGCTTTATAAGACAACATTGTTGCGCCTGAAACTTCGTCTGACCCGGCTAGACAGGCCAAACTGCCTTGCAAAGCGTTGATAATCTGTTCTGAATTAGATAACTTTTTAAGAGTTTCTTTTAATTCTTCTTCTTCATTAGGATCAGAAAGGTTGAGTTCGTCTAAGTCTTTTTTTATGGCTTCAAGTTCTTCTATGCGTTCAGCCGCATGCTGACTTTTGCTTTCGAGTTCTTCAAGCTTTTCCTGAAGGTCTTTACGGTTTTTATATATTTCTTTAAGCTTATTAAGCTTTTCATGGAAATCGCTGTTCCCTGTTTTATCTAGAAGTTCACGTTGAGTAACGGGGTCTAAAAGAGTTTGGTGCTCATTTTGTCCATGAATTTCCATTAAATAAGGTCCAATACCTTTCAATAATGAAGAGGTTGTTATTAAACCATTAACAAGAACGCGTCCATTACTGTCTTCTTTAAATGTACGTGTAATAGAAAGTGTATTAGGGTCTTCTTCGTTGTTGAAGCCGGCTTCTTCTAAATAGTTTTGAAGAGCAGTCTGACCTTGAATATCAAATTCAGCTTGAATTTTTGCCTGCTTCTGGCCTTTAAGAACTATTCCGGCTCTTGATTTTTTCCCAAGTAGAAGTTTTACTGCTTCTAACAGAACACTTTTACCAGCACCAGTTTCACCGGTAATAACGTTTAAGCCTTTAGAAAAGCTTAAATCTGCTTTGTGCATAAAGAGAAAATTTTCTAATTGAATCTCGGTAATCATTTTTTCTTCCGGTTTATTTTGGCATTAGTAATGACTTTAGGGTCTATAGGATTCCAAAAATGCTTTCTGATAGATTTAAATGCAGTATTTGGTTTTGTACTGCCGATTTCTTTTAATACAGATTTTAGTTTATTGTTTCCATTTCCTTGGAATGTCATGATAGTGTCTTCTTCATCATTAGATGGAGCATTAGAAACTTCTTTAACTGGTTGAGTCTTCTCTACAGCCTTTTTATCTGTTTCTGGAGAAGTTGGTTTTGTTTCTGCTTTTGTATTTGTATCATTGTTGTTTATATTTTCTGAAGAAGTCTTATTTTCTGCTTTAGCAATAACATTGCTTTTTGACTCTTTAGTGTCTTTTACAGCAGATGCTTTTTCAACTTTAACTGTTGGTTCAGAGGGTTGCTTCTTCTTAGATGCTTCTGATTTTAGTTCAGCTAATGAAGTGACTTTGGTTGGGGCATACTGGTTAGAATTATTTTTGCCTGCATATTTTAATGTTTCTATTTTGGTTTTAGGGTAATAAAAACCTAGAATATTGTTACATGAATAGCCTATAAGAGCCATTCCTATTGCACCATCCTGGCACATTCCCACTCTGTGACCATAGTTGCTATGAGTTTTCTTTTTTGAATTGTGAGCCGTAACTCCAATTACTAATCTTTTGGATTTTTCAGGCAAAACGATATCTGTCTGTCTTGATAAAAAGGATTTGCCATATTCGCAAAATGATTTCTTACCTTTTATTCCGTCATAATGTCCTATAAGATAGGGAACGGGCTGTCCACCCCAGGCTGCTTGGCTGCTGATGATGTATCCTCCGCAGTTAGAGTGATAGACAGTGTTTGCTGGAGTATCATTATATACTAATATTTTACCTTCTGTTGCTTTTATAGCTTCATTATGTTTAGGATCTTCCTTTGAAATACCAAAATAGGCTTGGCAATGGACAGTATCACAAAGATTGTAGCTCGTTTTTTTAAGATGTCTGTCTATATTTCGGATAGCGTAAGTTCTTGCTGCAATTGCCTGAGCTTCAACAGCAGCCTTTGGCGCCCTTGTGGAAATTTCTGAAGGAACAACGGATTTAAGATAATCTTCTATATCTACTATATTAATCCAAAAAAGTTTGAACCCGGAACACTTAACTTCTAAGGTGCCACGATAAGTTTTGGCTTTTTTGGGAGATGGGGTCAGAGTTAAAGTTTCGGTTCTTGGATTTTTATTACTGATTCTAACGGAACTACTGGCAGTAAATTTCTGCTCATTAACTGTTAGAGAAAGGCTACCTGCTGCTTTTGCTTTTATAGTCAGTTTTGAAGCTTTACCACTGAAAATAGTTTTCTTTTTACTTACATCGAAAATATCTAAAATATTGTTCGATGAAGTAATATAAGAAATTTCTGGAGTTCCCGCAAGATCAAGACCAATTCTAATTTTACGAGGAGTATTTAGAAAATCGTCTTGTGCAAAAATCGGTAAAACTGAAAAACAATGAACTATAATTACTATGATTAATGATCGTAAGTATCTCATTTTATTATTTACATCAGGCTATTTATTTTTGGTAAAGTCTTCTGCTTCCTTGCGTTGTTCGGGTGTTGGATTTGATTTCAATGCGTCATTATACATCTTTTTGGCTTTATCTGCCTTGCCTAATTTGTTATAGGCTCTGGCAGCTTCAATATAAGCATCTGCAATAAATTGGCATCTTGGATACATTACTGGAACTTTTAAGAGTTCCAATATTCCGTTATCTGTGTCTTCTAAGGCTATAAGAGTTCTTCCAAGCCAGAGTCTTGTTTCAGGAATAACCTGATCTGTAGAAGGATAATCTTTTAAAATCTGTGTAAAAGTATCTTTGGCTCCGGCATAATCTTTCATCGCATATAAACATATTCCAGATGCTCTTTTTGAAGCAGTAGCTAGCGGGTGCTGAGGTTCTTCTGAAATGATGGCTTTATAATGCTGAATTGCTAAAGTATAGTTATTTACGCTTCTTGCTATTTCTGCAATGTTGAACCTGGCTTCCTGCCTGAAATAACCTTGAGCATTCATTAACTGGGAATAAGCTGCCAATGCTTGGGCATCATCTTTTAATTCCTGCCAGCACATACCTGTTTTGAATAAAGCGTCTTCTGCAAGCTTACCTTTGGGGTTTTTAGTTCTATATTCTTTGAACTTTTTTATAGCTTCCTGGTAATCGCCAGATTTCATTAAAACTTCACCGCATCTGAAAAGAGCTTGAGATGCTAATTCTGTGTTGGTAGAAGCTATGGCTTCGAAGGCAGTAAGGGCATCGGCATAGCTATTTTGCATATAGGCGAGTTCCCCTAACTGATAGAGAGCATCTATTTTGGTCTTGCCTTGTGGGAAGAGTTTAATAACTTTGTTAAAGGCATTCCCAGCTTCTGTAATATTAGTGAGATTGAAATAGCATTCACCGATTCTATAAATAGCTTTTTCGCGTATATCAGGGTCGGTCTTTTCACTTGAAATCTGTTCAAAGGTCTTTATGGCGTCTTTAAATCTGCTCATAGAGATTTGGACAAGGCCTGTCTGATAAGTTGCTTCGTCTTTTCTGTTTGAATTTGGAAATTTCTTTTTAAACTCATTAAAGGCTTTTATGCTTTTTTCATTTTCACCCAGTCGTGAAAGGGCCAGTGCCTTTATATAAAGTAAAGATTCTTGTTCTTTTGGATCAAAGCAATTTATGTATTTATCTATTTTTTCTATTGCTTCTGAATACTTATGCATATTCATCAGCAGATCGATAGCGTTTTGTGCGCATTCTTTGCGAACAACAGATTTTGGGTTGTCAGCTTGTTTGATAAATAATACAAGAGCCTTATCAGCCTGTTTAAGATTAATGTAGCACCAGCCAAGAGAATAAGCTGATTTTTGCCCAACAGGTGTATCTGGACCTAAGGCAATTGTATCTGCATATTCTGAGGTTGCCTTAGAGTAATCTTTAATTCTAAAATAGGATTCGGAAATATAAAAGTTGACTGCCTGTTTTTTATCTTCTGGGCAGGTCTTTCGGGCTATTTCAAGATGTTCAATGGCTTGACGGTAAATACTCTGTTCGTATTTCCCAATTCCAATCTGGAGATGGCATTCATATTTCTGTTGTTCATTAATAGTAGGTTCTGCCAAGAGGTCTTCATAGTTTCTAATCATCTGGTCAGTATCCATTTTGTATTTGACCATAATGTAGCCTCTTTTTATTCGAGCATCTTTCCAAAGATTAATATCTTTTTTTGATACTTTGACAAAGGCTTCAGCGGCGGATTTCGGATTATTGTCACTTGCATGTGCCCAACCTAAGCCATAAGCTGCTCTATCTCTAAATTGTGAATTTGGGTAGTCTTTGAGAAGTTTCTGGTAATAACCGGCAGCTTTAATATAGTTTTTCTGACTGTATTCGCACTGACCAAGCCAGAATAGAGCACCGTCGCTTTGAGAAAAGACTTTTGGCTCTGAAAGTATGTTTGAAAGAACTTTGGCAGCTTCTTCATATAGCTGATGCTGAATTAGCCCCATAGCATATTTGTATTGTTCGGTTTGTTCAGGGGTATCTGCGGCGATACAATAATTAACTGATAAACAGCAAAACATAGCTGCTGTCAGCAGTTTTTGTTTTATTTCGCTGGAATGCACAAGTATTTCTCCGTTTTTGTTTGCCTTATATATAGTGGGATAATACTTTACCATTATTTATCTTTTTTTTCAATGGGACAAACATAATGCATAAATAAAAAAGCTTCTCGCAAAAGAGAAGCTTTTTCATTTCAATATTGTGTTCTGATGATTTATTGTAATTTCATTATTTTCAGGGTTTTATTAATAACAGCAGCAGAATAAATATTCCCTGAGTTGTCTATCCAGTCTGGTCTTGCTGGGTTTATCATAGGAATAGTTGGAATTGTAGTAAAACTTTTCTTTAGTTCACCTGTCATAGAAAAGACTTTATAGAAGCGATTGCTTTCTGTTTCATAAAGCACGTAAATATCGTTGTTTTTATCAATACCAATAATATTTATGTAAATTATGCTTTCGTTATCTGTATTGATGTTTACAACAGGATACCAAGGAGTAGCAAAGCCTTTGTTTACGGTAATCTGATAATAGCTTGCGTCGGCTTCTCCGTCTGTTTCCTCAACGTAATGAATTGAAGCCATACTTGAATCAACTTTACTGACTGCTATAGAAGCTGCAGCATTATCTCCAAGAAACTTTCCATCTTTATCAAGAATTATTATCTTCCCTAAGGCCAGATCGTCTATATAAATTCTTTGCTGGTTGTCTGTGAATAGATGAGATATCTGGAACCATCCACCATTATCTGCTCCTGGTGAATTAAAGACACGCATAGATAAGGTTTCGGGGTTGATTTCAAGAACAGAATTGCTGGCAGCATCACCAGCAAGTATATTCTTATCTGACATGCAGATATCTACTATTGCGGGAGGGTCTGCTAAACCTGCTTTTTTACCCAATTCCAAGAGGTTTATTTCTTTTAGATTCTTACCATCTTTAGAAAATAAGCATATTCTAGCATTCTGAGTATCTGCTATCCAAGTATTTCCGTCGTCTAAGGTTATAAAAGCCATAGGGCATTGTAATACGCCTATATTTGGAGTGCCGTCTGGTTCAGTTATCCAAAGAAGCTTAGATGAGTCGTTTCCGTTTTGAAACTCCAGATAACTGGAAAACTGAACTTCTTTAGCTGTTTGAGCATAACAGGGACAAGATATATGCAACGAAGCCATTAAAGCAAAAGCAGTGATTAATTTTTTACAGAACATTTTTTAGCTTTCTAAGTTTTTGGCAATCTGATCCATATTGTTGAGTCTGTAAACGCCCATCCATCTTTTATTATACCAGGATGGAATTACTTCAACTCTAACACCTGTAGTGCCTAAATTACCAATTGTAGTGCTTCCGTCAACTTTTCTTGTGGTTGAGTGAGCAATTAGAGGTTGTCCGGCTGAGTTATAGCCCATGAATACGCCAACATGACCATAACCGCTTGGGCTGCTCTTACTCATAACGAAAATGTCGCCTGGTTTAATCAAATCTTTTGGATTTGGTGGTGGGAAAGCACCAGTAACTTTTTGAGTATATTGAGAATTTGCATAATTGGTAGATGTTGGGAAACTGTCGCCAATTACTGGTCTAACTCCAGCCATTTCAGAAATCTTGTTGATAAACTGGCCTGTAAAACCAGAACAGTCAGATTTTGTTGCATAACCGGAATTTTTGCTGTGTGCGGCACCAAGAACATATTGCTGGTTAGCATCACAGAACTTTTTAACTATATCGAAAATAACTTTGGTAACACCAGTATAATCTGCTGTAGAAATATTATTTACGCTACCAGATGAACTGACGGAACTAGAGGAACCGGAAGAACTAGAACCGCTATTTGAACCGGTGCTGGGTGCTATACCTGTTTTTGAAACCTGAACACCTTCTTTTAACGGGATGTAACCGCCTGATCTTGTATCGCCTGGATATGAAGGAGCAGCATATGAAGCTGATGCTTTGTCTGTGGAAATATAGCTTTTGTGCATATAACCCTGGCGGCCATCTATTTCAACAAGATAGAATTCACCAGATTCACCTAATACTTTAAGCGATGCACCTTTGTGATATTTGCCTGTTACTTCGCCCCAAGGCCAAGAACGAAGTCTAAGAGTATTTGCAACAACTACGCCGTTAATCGGGTAACCATCTTGAACTTCCTTAATACCAGCTTCTTCTGCTGTTGCGGAGTCTGTGATAGTAATTTTTACGGTATCAGGAGTAGAAACACTGCTTGTATCTGCAGTTTCTAATACTGATACTTCTTTATCATCAAATGGACCAGAATATAAAGAAGGAGATGCTATTAATGAAGCTGTCAAAACAGCAGCAGTTAAGCCAAGTTTATATGGTTTCAAAAAGCGCTTAATATTTCTCATAAATACTCCTTAACATAACAAAGCATAAAAATGTCAGGTACATTTAATACTTACCATATTCAAAAAAAGTTTAAAATATTTTTGAATATCTATTTTTCTTGTGGTTCCAAGATTTTTGTTTTTAGTTTGGTGTTGCAGTTAAATATGTTGATTCCGGTGCCTTTTTCGTCTCTACCAGTGTGACCAAGACAATAATAAATGATTTTGCCTTCATCGTTTTTGATAGAGCGGATTGGTTTCCCGTCAAATGGGTCAACTGCGGTAACTGTTAAGCCAAGTTTATCTTCTAACACTGCTTGCATCAAAGCAAGTTTTGATTTCAAATCTATAAAAAGCTTGTGGTCTTCATCGTAATAATGAAAATCTGGAGATACCATTAATAAAGAAAAACTTTTATTATGTTTTAAATAATTTGAGCCTTCTCTGTATTTCCCTTCTTTAAAAAGATTATACATTTCATTTATTTTCGGGTAAGGATTTCCAAATGCAATACTTAATGAATTGAGAAGACATGGAAATTCAGAAAAAGCATAATCATAAAGATTTTTAGTAAAATTATATTGTATGCTTATATTTTCTTGATAGTCAGGAATTAAAGATATTGTCTGCTTCAAAACTTTAAGCATAGCTTTCATTTCATCTGCGGAATATTTATTGGTAATCAGATTATCATAGAATACATAAAGAGTTTCTAATATAGGATTATTATTGTTTGTTATAATCTGTCCTTTATTTATGTAAGAACTCAATATATATAATTTTAATATGCTGCTAAATAAGACAGATGAGTCTGCTATTTCATCTTTTTGGGGGTAGTAAGCTTCTGTAAATCCGATTAATGCACTTAGTTGGCTTAAATCTGAAGAATTGTATATGTATATTGCATTGAGCGGGTTATTGGTTGGTTTATCAGGAGGGTTTAATGTTTCCCATTTATAATCTTCTATAGAAGAATCTAGTTTGAAAATATTATCAAAGTTTTTTATATCTGTTTTTAATGTATTGAATAGTTCTATATCTGAGTCTTTTAATTGATAATTTACTCTTTCAAGTTGATGAGTTTTTGGTTTAACTGTTAAATAAGGAAATTTATTGATTTTATAATCAGTGAACTCTTGAAATGAAATATAAAATTGAAGAAATTCTTTTCTGTCTGTTAGAAGCTTTTTTAAAGTTTGTTCTAATGTCTTTTTGTTTTCGTCATAATCTATATTCTTGTATTTGCATAGGCCTTCGATACCTATTGTTTTGACTCTTGCCGAACGGCTTTCTGAAGTATTCTTAAAGTAGTTTATCATCCGAAAAAGATCTCTTGTGATAAAGGAAAAATAAATAAGAATCAGAAAGGAAAAAAATAATATAATTCGAAATAATGTTTTTTTCATAATATCTCCTCTGTAAAAATAATTATAGCATACAACGGGAATAAAAACTCATTTTGCTCAAAGATTGACAAAATTTCAACTGTGATTTAACCTTAAATTATGTTTAACAAAAAACTGCTGATAAAAATACTCATTGCTTTACTGTTAATTGTTCCTATAGCAAAGGTTTCGGTGGCTCAAATTAATAATTCACAAAAAGGCCTTTTGGCTGATATTCCTGAGCCGCCCAATGCTAAAACGGAACTTCCTTCTCCTGTTCCTATGGTTTATCAATTTATGGGAGCTCTTATGGAAGGAGAATACGATGTCTGTCTTTCTAATTTTGATGTACAGACGTTTTTGGATTTGCTTTATGGTAAGAATTTATCAAGATTAGAAAAAGACGAATATAACGAATTGTTTTCTTATCAGACTCAAACCCACCGTAATGAATTTCGATTTCTATCGAAAGTAATGAACAGGGTTGCTGCCGGGGCAAGAATAGACTATTCAGACCCACGTTATGGCAAATTAAAATCTCAGTGTAAAATCGTTATAAGATTAGATACAAACAGAGGGCGTTTTGATTATGAAGTCTTTTGTCGTTATACGAGAAAACGCTGGTATGTTTACGACTATGTTTTGAATAATCAGAGACTGACTCAGGTCTTCAGAGACAGCATTAAAGGCGTAACTGTTACAAGATATCTTGACAGTCTGAGACCATTCTATGGACCTATTAAAGGAACAAGACCTTTACGCAACAAAGAGTATGAATTCAGTATGTTTGTTCCTACCAATTATCAGCTCAGGGAAAAAATCAGTCCGACTTTGCTTGCCACTCTTAGCGGTTTAAACGGTACATTCCTACTACATGTTCAGGCTGCTGATTACGAAACTCCTCAGACGTTAGCTCAGGTCGGTAAGGCAATAAAAGATACTCTTATGCCTTTTAATCCAAGACTTTATGATCAGTGGAAAGCTGATATTGCAGGTGTTGAAATTGGTAATATTCTGTTCCACTTTACTCAGGGCAATAGAATTCTTTATTGTCATATGGTTTTGATACCATTAGGTAAAAAACTGGTAGTAATGAATTTTTATCACAGCACACTTCAGATTATGAAGCATATGACAAATATTCGTGAAACTATTTTACGTTCATTGTCTCTGCCAAAAGTTGAAGCTGCAGGTGGTTTGATGCCTGGTCAGTTTGTTGACGATATTAAGATTTCCGAAACAAGTAGCAATGGTGGAACTAGTGAGTTCGGCGACGGTTCATCATTTGATGTAAATTCAGTATCTTTTGATGATAATGCTTTCAATGATGATACTACTTTTGATAACGAAAATTCTTTCTCTGAATCTGAAAACGAACCTAGTGAACAGGAAGATGATATACCTTCTTCTTATAACGATGATAATTCCAGCAGTTCATTTGATGATGAAGAAGAAGATGACAATATGAGCTGGGATAATGACTCAAGTAATGTTTCATCTGACGATGATGATGTTGATATGCTCAGACCTGATTCATATGTTGAAGATTCTGAAGATGAAGCTGAATCAGAACCTGAACCAGAATTGCCAACTACCGGTGGATATGGTGATGGTCACTTCGGAGATGAAGATGACTATGGTTTTGATGAAGGTGAAGAAGTAGCTTTCTAAACAAGAAAATAAAAAATGACTTCATAGATTAATATTTATGAAGTCATTTTTTTTTTTATCTGATTAATAAGCTAAGCAGGAGCCATCTCGATGTTTATCTCCCGCTGCTTCTATACTTTTGTCTATATCTTTTCTGAATATGGCACTGACTAGACCAAAGTAATCATGTAAATATGCTATACTGCTAATATTAGGATATTTTCCCCTTAATTTTTCAACAAAAGAAGTAAAAGACTCATCATTAGCTGGGGCATTTTCTATTATTAATTTGTTGTTGTATTCCAGATAAAATCTTTGTGCGGAAACACTTTCACTCAGATTATAACCTTTAAGCATTCTTGCTAAAACCATAGCTGTGTTAGATATTATTCTGTCTGCACCAGCTCCTCCGAGAGCTAACCAGGGATTCCCAAACTTTGTTACAATAATTGGAGATTTTGATGTTACTGAGCCTGCATTCGACGGGTAATTATCAGGGTATCTGACGATTGAATTAGAGTAGGTTCTAAGACTATTAGCGTAGAAAAAGCCTCCAGGTGCTAGTTGGCCGGTTCCAAAGTGATTCCCTAAGGTTAAAGTCATAGAGACTACCATATTGTTTTTATCCCATACGCAAAGATGGGTTGTATGGCTGTCGTTTGCATCCTTTGATTGGGTAGATGTTAAATTTGAAACATCATATATGAATTCCAAGGGAGAGTAATAATAATTTGCCAGGTTATAATATTTTTCATTAAGTATCTTCCTTGTTATTCCAGCTTGTTGTAGTAATTCGTCTGGGGTTTGATAAAGGAGAGGCTGCTTTGCAGAAATAAGATTCAGAGCTAACTTAATGCTGACTATTGAACAGGATGGAAGAGGATTTCCATATATTTCAAAGTTTTTATAAGTTACTTTTATTGGCTTGCAAAGTCTGCTTTTGTAATTCATAAAATCATATTTTGTATAGAAAGAGCCTTTAGATTTCATATCTGCCAGCGTTTTATCTGCTTCTTCACCATAATAGAATGAAAGTCCCTGGTCATATGCTAGTCTTCTCAAAGTCTGCTCCAATTTTGGCTGAATAAGAATTTGACCGGCTTTCAATGGCTTATTGTCATGGGAAATCAGGCTAATTGCTTTTAAGTCTTTTATTTTTGGTAGTCTTTCTTTAATAATTGAAGCCAGATATGGGCTGACTTCAAAACCATTATGGCATAAATCTATGGCAGGTTTTAAAAGATTAGAAAGAGGTTGAGAACCATAAAGCCTTCTCATTTTTAAAAGCATTTCCGGAATTGCGGGGAGTGAGATTGTACACTTATATTCATTTGTAATCTTGTTGGATGGCCTTCTTGTAGAACCATCTATAGCAATCATCCTTCCATCTTTATTGAATATAAGCGCATAGCCTTCTCCGCCGATACCTGAATTTGTAAAGTCTACAACTCCTAAGACAAATGCAGCTGTTATCGCTGCATCAACAGCATTTCCTCCATCTTTTAATATTTTAATAGCAGCCTTAGCAGCAAGAGGATGACCACAGCTTACAGCTCCGTTGAAGCCTTTGGAATAGTAGATTCGCTGATTTTCTCCAAATACTGGGGAAATGAAGAATAAGATAAAGATTATTGATAGATATTTTTTAGGCATTTTTAGCTCCCTATTTTGATAGTATAACATGGAGTTTGAAGGGTTGGAAGACAGGGCAAACGCAAACTTTTCCTTTTATTGATGAGGCATTGCTTTAATTATAAAATAATTACCATTTAATAAAAGAGGCATTAATAATGAAAAAAGTTTGATTTTGCCCTGATTTAGGTCTGTTATTTTGTAAAAAAACACAAAAGTTAGAATTGTTTTGGCTAAAGTATATAAATTTGTTATAATTGTGTACATTATGCTTTATAACAAGAATTATGCTAATTTTGTACATCTTCATGTACATAGTCATTACAGCTTGCTTGACGGTGCTGCACCGGTCAAAGCAATAGTTGATGCTGCAAAACGTTTTAAGATGCCTGCTGTCTGCATTACAGACCATGGTAATATGTTTGCAGCCATTGAATTGTATCATGAAGCCATGAAAAAAGGTCTTAAACCTATTATGGGTTTTGAGGCTTATATAACTGCCGGTTCTAGACTTGAAAAGACAAAAGAAAGTTTTCATAAATATCCTACTCATCATCTTGTTTTACTTGCTAAGAATGAGACCGGCTATAAAAATCTTTTAAAATTAGCTTCTATTGGGCATATTGAAGGGTTTTACTATAAACCAAGAATAGATCATGAAGTCTTAGAAAAACACAGTGAAGGCTTAATTGGTTTAAGCGCCTGTTTGGCAGGTGAAATTCCTGCTGCACTTTTAAAAGACGACAGAGAACAGGCTAAGTCTATTTTAAAGTATTATCAGTCGGTTTTCGGCAAAGAAAATTTTTATGTCGAAATACAGAACCATGGGCTTCCAGAACAACTTAAGGTTCTGCGTCCTTTAATCGAAATTGCAAAAGAGTGTGAAGCTCCATTAGTTGCTACAAACGATAGCCATTATGTTAATCCAGAAGATTGGGAAACCCAGGATGCTTTGCTTTGTATGTCTACTCAGACTACCCTTGATAATCCTGACCGTTTCAGATTTGGTTCAAAAGAGTTTTATTATAAATCTCCAAGCGAAATGGAAGCGCTTTTTGGCGAATGGCCGGAAGCGTTAGAGAACACTGTCAGAATAGCTGACCGTTGTAATGTAACTATAAAATTCGGCGAATCTCTTATACCTGTTTGCCCTGTTCCTGAAGGAAAGACCGAAGAAAGCTACGTTAGAGAAATTTGCTATAAAGGTTTTAAAGAAAACTATGGCGATAATCCTCCTGACGGAGCAATGGAAAGACTTGAATTTGAATTGGATACCATCAAAAAGATGGGGTATTTTGGTTATTTCCTTATAGTCTGGGAATTTATAAATTGGGCTAGAGAAAATGGTATTCCTGTAGGTCCTGGCCGTGGTTCTGCTGCAGGCGCAATAGTTGCATACTGTATGCACATAACCGATATTGACCCAATTAAGTATGATTTGCTTTTCGAAAGATTCCTTAATCCTGAACGTATAAGTATGCCCGATATTGACGTTGACTTCAGTGATGACGGCAGACCGGCTGTTATTAAACATGTTCAAGACCTTTATGGCGAGCCTAAGGTTTCACAGATCATAACCTTTAACTACATGTTGGCCAAGAATGCTATTAGAGGCGTTGGCCGCATAATGGGAATGCCTGTTGGTGAAGTTGGGAAAATAGCGAAATTAGTTCCTGATAAGCCTGGGACACACTTAAAGAAATGTCTGGAAGAAGTTCCAGAACTTAAAGCTCTAAGTGAAAACGGAACAGAAGAAGAAAAGAAACTTTTAAGACTTGCTACTGCTGTTGATGGTCTTGCAAGTCATACTGGTGTACATGCCTGCGGTATTATTATTTCATCAATGGAACTAGATGAAGTTTCGCCAGTTACTAAGGACCCTAATGCCAAAGAAGGCGAATTAAGTCTAGTTGTTTCACAATATGAAAAGCATGCTGTTGAAGATATTGGTCTATTGAAAATGGACTTCTTGGGTTTAAAAACCCTGACTGTTTTACAAAAAGCTTTTCAAAATGTTGAAGAAACTCACGCTAATTGTTCTCCAGAGGAAAAAGAAAATTTATTAGTTTTACGTCGTTTCTTGGATTTAAGAGAAAAAGTAGATAAAAATAATCCTCCAGATCCGAAATTGATGGAAGAAATAAATCGAAAAGCTCAGCCTTTGCTAAAATACGATGATAAAGCTGTTTTCGAGCTTTTACAGAAAGGTTTGACCTTAGGCGTATTCCAGCTTGAATCTGCTGGTATGCGTGGTCTCCTCAAACGTCTTCTTCCATCTGAATTCACTGATATAATAGCTCTTTTGGCTATGTACCGCCCAGGTCCATTAAAGTCTGGCATGGTTGACGATTTTGTTGAAAGAAAACATGGACGAGCAGAATTGGCTTATCCTCACCCTCTATTAGAACCTGTTTTAAAAGATACTTATGGAGTTTATCTCTATCAGGAACAGGTTATGCTCACTTCCCGTGTTCTTGCTGGCTTCACCAAAGGTCAGGCAGATAGCTTGCGTAAGGCAATGGGTAAAAAGATCAAAGAAAAAATGATTGAAATGGGTGAGAAATTCGTCAAAGGTTCTATTGAACGTGGCGTTGATCCGAAACTTGCCCAGGATATCTTTGATAAGATGGCCGGTTTTGCTGAATACGGCTTCAATAAGTCTCACTCTGCTGCATATGCTGTTGTTACATACAGAACGGCATATATGAAAGCCCATTATCCTGCTGAATTTATGGCATCTTGTTTAACTTCTGAAACAGATGATACGGATAAAATTGCTGAATATGTAGATGAATGCCGTGCTTTAGGTATTGAAGTTCTGCCTCCTGATGTAAATCACTCTTTTGGTGATTTTAAAGTTGAAGACAAAAAAATCAGATATGGCCTCAGCGGTTTGAAGGGTGTGGGAAGCGGCCCGGTAGACGCTATTGTTGAAGCACGCAAAAAAGGTGGTCCTTTCAAGGATTTAGGCGATTTTCTGCAGCGAATGGATTCCGATCAGGTAAATGTTAGAGTCTTAGATGCATTGGTAAAATCTGGCGCTTTTGATTGCTTTGGGCTTAATAAAAGGCAACTTTTACAGATGTGCGAAGAAGGTTTGAAGCAGACTCAGGTTCAGAGAAAAGCTAAAAACAGTGGTCAGTCTACTTTCTTTGATTTACTTGGTGATGAAGCTGAAGGAATGGGAAATATAGACATAAAAGTTCCTAATCTGTCTGAGTTTTCTGATAAAGAACTGCTTCAGGGTGAAAAAGAAGTATTTGGTTATTATTTTATCGGAAATCCTTATGAGCCTGTTGCACCAATAGGAAAAGTCTTTTCAACTACACCTCTGGCAAATCTTGCAAAATATGCGAAAAAAGCTGCAGATAATGAAGGTGAAGAAAACGAAGCTGGTGAAGATGCTGATTTAACTGGTTTTGATGGTTCAAGTTTCAGAGTTAGTGGTATTATGACTTCTATGAAAAAAGTAATAACTAAGAAAGGCGACACTATGGCCTTCATCACACTTGAAGCCAATAATGCTCAATTAGAAGTTACTATTTTCCCTAAAACCTATGAAGAATCAGGTTCTAAGCTTCAAATAGATGAGCCTTTATTTATGATTATCAGAACTCAGGTTATGGACGGGGTTCTTAAAGCTAATGCCGAAAAAGTATTTGCTTTGGAAGATATGGACCAGGAAAGTTTCACAAAGCTTGCTTTCAGGATTCCAAAAGAATTCTCAAGCAAAAAGTATTATGAAGAACTCTTGGAAGTTTTGAGAAGAAATCCTGGTCAGATACCTTTTACTATCAGTGTTACAACTAATGATGATAAGAAAGTTATGCTTAAGCCTCCGTCTAAGTTTAGAGTTTCTCTTAACCCTGTCTTGATAAAAGAATGGGAAAGAATCTGCGGTCATAATACACTGAAAATAGATTTCCCTAACCTTGACTCTTATACTCAAAGAGGTGGATTCAAAAGAAGACTTGCTGTTGCAAAGTAGACTCTTGACGTAGAAGTGCTGATGTTGTAAGGTGTTTGAGTATGAAATTACTCAGATTATTTTTTATTCTTTTTATTTTGGTGAATGTTATCAATTCATCGGTTTTTGCAACTGAAATTGGCGAAGTTTATAAACATTGGGGAACCTATAATACTGCTACCGCAACTGGTTTGAGAATATACTATCCAGATAGTATCAAAGACGCTATTCCAAGAATATTAACTAGTTTCTCAAAGGTTAGAGAAAAAGTTATAGCTAATTTCCCAAAAGATAAAGATTACGTTGCAACTGTCATATTAGATGAACATGATAATCTGATGGGCAGTTCGGCTGATTCAAAGTTTGACTTGATTAATCTTTGTATTTTCGATGAAATGGATGTGCTTTCTGCGCGTTCATATAGTCTTGAAAAAAGATTCGCTCTAGGTTTGGCAAAAACATTGGTTAAAAGAGCAACTTCAAATGTAAGTTTTGCCTGGCGTCGTTCATTGGCTTTATTAGCAATTCCTCACTGGTTTATAGAAGGCATGGCTCTGAACTATGCTTTTACCATGGATTCTATACATTACAGCCGCATTCTTGATATGGCAAGATACAACAGATTATATTCATTAAATGATTTGAATACAATTACAAGTCAGCCAACTTTGAAAAAGGAAGAAATGCTGTTTCAAGCTCACTCAATGCTTGCTTATTGGGAAAATACCTATAAAAAAGGTGCAGACGTTGATGTTGTTTCATCTTTAATTAGAAATTTTAGTGGCTTTGAAAATGCTTTTAAGAAATACTATGGTGTGACTTTAAACGAAGCTTATAAATCTTATAAAGATTATATTTATAGTCAGACTCCAGATTTTCAAAGTTATTCTGACCCCGATTTCCTTGATGTAGATTATATAAAAAATGACGCTAAGATATTTCGTTCCTATTTAAGAATTAGTGAAAAAGAAAGATTATGGGTTTCTTCCATAAGATATAAAACAGAAAATTATGACCTTTATTATAGAAAAGGTATAGAAAAACCTCGTATTCTGCTCAAGAATGTCCATCCTGCTTTGATTTATGATTCAGATAAACATGAAATTATAATTGGTAAATATTGTGTAAACGGTCATAGAGAAAAAGTATTAAATCTTTATGCTGTTGATTTAAAGGGAAAAGCGAGATGCCTCGTTTCTCAAAAAGGAAGTTTTAAGCCTTTAGTAAAGAAGGATAACAAGATTTATTTCGTTAATGCTAAGAGTGGTCTTATGCGGTTAATGTCTGTCGAAACAGATAGTGGAATAATTAAGACAGAATGTGATTTAGGATCTAGTTTAAGACCCTTGGATCTGGCTTTGGATATAGAAAAGAACAGACTTTTCTTTACTTTTCAAACGATTGATTTTGAAACCCATCTTGCTGTAATACCGTTAAATGCAAATAATATTCAGAATGATGTTAAAGTTCTGCTTAGTTACAGCGGAGATTTAAGATGGTTAAAGTTTATTGACAACAAGCTTTGGGGAGCTTTTGATCAAGATGATTCAACGACACAGATTTTCTGTTATGATGAAAAAGAAAACAAGTTAAAAAGGTATTCAAATATACCTGGTGGAGTTTGGGATATTTCTTTTTCTGATCCAGAAAAGAAGAAGATCGAAGTGACTACTCTTTATAAGGGTGGTTTTTCGATTGCTTCTCTTCCAATTGAAAATAAGCCTTCTGAAGTTATACGAGTTGTGCCGGGTATTTCTGCAATAGAAGACAATAAAATTGAATTTGAATCGAACAGTTATAAAACCGAGTATCATGATAGCTTATGGAAACCTGTTTTGGGTAAAGACTCAGAAGGTAGAGTCCTGGGTATCTATAACTATAGGTCTGACAGACTTGATAGAAGTGCAATAACTATTGCTCCTACATATGGTCTTAAGAGTAAAGATTGGGGTTATACTTCAACATTTATGAAGCGTTTTGATCTTTTGAAGGCTTCCGTTTCTTTAAATAATTACACTGTTTTAAAAGGTTATATGGATACTGATTACTATGAAAAAATTCACTCTAAACGTCTTCAATTTGATTACCCATTAAAACTTGATATGAATCTGTCTTTCGGATTTGATTTAGTCCAAAGAGGTATTGCCAAGATTAAGAAAACAGAAACAAATCGTGTTCCAACAGCAGGGAAAGACCATTACTACTTTGTGGAACTATCTCAAGAATCTATCAGAGAAGAACCTTATAACAATATATTCCCTAGAAAAGGAAGAAAAGTTTATTTCGTGTATAAGCATGGAGTTGATAATCTGTTTGGCGGTGATATGCTATATGACAGTGCTGCTTTAAAATGGAACGAATATGTTCCACTGAATGATTATTATGTTTTAACCTATAGCGGTTATATTGCTGAAGATGATAAACATAACGGAATCAGAAGACCAGACGATTTAAGTTTGGGCAGTGATGAATATCTTAGAGCATTTGATTCTTCTTATAAATCAGGTGATAAACTAAGATATGGCAGTTTAACTTTGGCTAGACCGATAAACATTGAATTGCCAAGACAAATTGGCTGGTTGAAAACAGAGTTTTCAACATTAGGTGTTTTCTGGGAAATGGGCGATACAAGAAATGATGGTAAATTTGATTATGATTATGACAGAGGTGTCGAATTTGCCAGCAATTTATTATTGTTCAAACGTCTGCCTATCTCAATTAAGGCTGGTTATGCTGTTAGAAACGGTCAGGATGGTCATGGAACCTACTGTAACGTTTATACCGATGATATTAGTGAAATAATAAATAATTAGGAATAAAAATGAAGAAGAACTCTTTTCTATCTATTTTTTATTATATTTTTATTATGATGTTTTTCTCTAATGCACTAATAGCGGAAGAACAGAAGAAAAATGAAGATAAGGCTAAGTCTGATTTAAAAAGCACTCAAACTTTAGAAAAAAAAGATGCATCCACTACAGAAGAGTCTGAAATAGCAAAACCTGATTTTAAGAATTTAAAGGTTGAGTTAAAAAGTGGGGTAAGAAGATTATTTGAAAATATGAATAAAAATATTCCCGCTAAAGACTTTGGAACTTTACCTGAAGGTTTATCTATTGTTGAAGGTAATGGTTTCCGAGGAATAAAAATAACCCAGGGACTTTTAGAATTCAGAGCGTATACTTGGCTTGATAATACTGGTCTATTGGAAAATTATAATAGATGCTTGGAAGATGGAGATTCTATTGTTGCAGCGATAAATGGAAGTTTTTATTCTGAACGAGGTGTTTTAGGACAGGTCATACAAGATGGTCAGATTCCCAGATTAAAACAAATTCCAGGTCGTCTTTCACGATGCTTTGTCTGTGCATATAGAGGAGCAAAGAATGCTCAATTCTGGTATTTGGGCGAGACATCATTGTCTAGTATGGAATTAATGACACCTCATAATAAAGAAATGGTTTGGTTTAATGGGGCGGCAGACAGCAATATAAGGTGCGATAATCTAATTGGCGGCGGCGGTTGGATTCTCAGAAATCGCAAGGATGTCCATTGGGAAGCTGTTGAAAGGCAGTTCTTCAGATTTAGAAGAGAAGACCAGACAAGTCGAAAGACTGTTGTTGCACAGGATAGTGATAGAAATCTATATTTTATTGTTTTTGAGGCTGGTTTTACACTTCATCAGGTTGCCCGTGAATTCGTGAAAAATGACATATTCAAAGGAATTCAAGATGCAATTTTTCTTGATGGCGGTTCATCTTCTTGTATTGTTCTAAAAGGCAAATATCTGGTAGCACCACTTTATATGGTTGATAAGGCTCGTTTTTCCTGTATTCAGATATTGAAGCCAACTCTAATCTGGTAAGAATATATGTTAGAGTATCCGACATTAGCTTTTCGCGGGAAAAAATATATTGCTGACAGCGATAAAAATAGAAAAACATTTGATGTAATACTGGTTTCCGGCGATGCTTATGTTGACCATCCATCATTCCCAACAGCAGTAATATATAGATTACTAAAGCATTTAGGTTTGTCAGTTGCTATTATAGTACAACCAGATTGGAATTCTGATGATGATTTTAAGGTCTGGGGTGAACCAAATCTGTTCTTTTCAATAAATTCAGGGGCTATGGATAGTATGGTTTCTAACTATACTTCCGCTAGTATGCCGAGAAGCAAAGATCGGCTTTCTCCTGATGGAAAAACAGGTCTTAGACCTAAAAGGGCTTTGCAGGTATATGTTCAGAAAATCCATCAGCTTTTTAAAAAGTCTATGATTATTGTTGGCGGTGTTGAGGCTTCAATGCGCCGTTTTTCTCATTACGACTATTGGGAGAACAAGGTTAAAGACCCTATTTTGATGGATGCTCCAGCCGATTTGCTTATGTACGGCATGGGTGAAGCTATTTACCCAATAATAGTTGATTGGTTAAAGAATGGCCGTAAAACTGAATTCCCTCAGATTCCACAATGTGTAATTAAAGTAAAGCATGATAGCTGGAGAGATTGGTTAAAAGATAAATATAGTCTTTTGCCGACTGTCGAGTCTTGTAAGACAGATAAGTCGGTTTATATGGAACTAGCTAAAATATTGGATGTCAGTATGAGGCCAGGAGCTGATATCTTAATTCAGCAGCATCCCAAAGGCGATATTATTTGTTTCCCACCAACAGCAGAAGTATTTGATGAAGAAATCGCAATGATGGATAGACTTAAATATAATCGTAGGTCTCATCCGATTTATGAAAAACCAATTCCTGCTTTAGAACCGGTTCAGTTTTCTGTACAGTCTCATAGAGGCTGCTTGAGCGCATGCAGTTTCTGCGCGTTATCACTGCATCAGGGAAGAATTATACGTTCGCGCTCAAAAGAAAGCATTTTAAGAGAGATTGCAGAGTTTACAAAACACCCTGATTTTAAAGGAATTGTGCCAGATGTTGGCGGCCCAGCCGTTAATATGTATGGCTGGGAATGTGCTATAGGCGGCTGTAATAGAAGAACCTGCCTTTATCCGACTATATGTAAGAACCTTAAACATTCACTGAAGCCTTTGGCAGATGTATTAAAGGCTGCTGCCAAAATTAAAGGAGTTAAAAAGGTTTTCTTAGGTTCAGGGCTTCGCTACGATATTATTAGAGAAGATGAATGGAATATCTTTGAATATATAGTGTTTAACCATGTTTCTGGCCAATTAAAGGTTGCTCCGGAACATTTTGATAAAAAGGTTCTACATCTGATGCGAAAAGGCGAAAATGCTGATTTTGGAGCATTTGCCAAAAAGTTTTATGATTCCTGTAGCAGACATAATAAAAAACTATTTCTTGTGCCTTATTTGATGACGGCTTTCCCTGGTAGTCTGGAAGGAGACAAGATTCTGATAAAAAAGGTTAAGGAACTTCATCTTGTTCATGAGCAGATTCAGGAATTTACACCAACACCAGGAAGTATGGGAAGTGCAATGTACTATACAGAGACAGATTTTGACGGAAACAAAGTCTGGGTGCCAAAAACTCGAACGGAACGTATGAAGACCCGCACTAAGCTTCAAAAATAGAGAGCTTATAGAGAGTTGAGAAATTAGAATTGAGAGATGAGAAATGAGAAATGAGAATGAGAAGTAAAGTGATACGAGGCGAAAGCCTCTGTGGGACTGTTGCTGACGCAACTTGTGAGACGGCAGCTGACGCTGCCTGTGAGAATTGTTCGACAATTACCACAGTGAAACGTCCCACAACGAAGTGTCCCACTATCTGCACAAAAGCCGCATGCTGTCTGCTTTTAAATAGAGAGCGTATTGAGAATTGAGAGTTGAGAATTGAGAAATAGGTGGTAAGTGATAGGTGGATAGTGGTTTGTGAAAACAGAGAAATGTTTTTTGATTTTTCGATGTAATGAATCTGATTTGAGTCTATAATGAGTAAATGAAACTTCTAGAACTGCTGTACAACAGCGAAAACAGATATATCGATGAAATAGACAGGCTGGAAAAGAATCCTGATGAGGTCAGCTTTGTAGATGCTGGTGATGACAGTGGTTTTATTTGCTTAGAAGCTTCCGATGGCAGTTTTGATTGGAACATTGTCAGACTTGTGGGAGATTGGCAAATTGCAAAAAGTGTCATCGGGAGTATTCCTTTTAGTGATTATGTTCTGCTTGTGGATGAAGGCTTAGATTTAAGCGGGTACCCCGTTTTTAAGCGTGAGGGTAGTTTGTTGTATTTTGAAAATGCTGCTTCATTAAATTCTGAGTATGATGAAGAAGAAGCAAGTTCTTATCTGAAGGGTTCAGAAGTCGGGCTTCCAAAAAATAGCATAAAAACAAGGGCTTCGGCTTTAAACAGTAGAATTGATGATTTGTATCTAGCTATGAAGAACGGAATCTGCGGATATATAAAAGTCATTAAAAATTGCTGGCATTATACTGAAGTGGCTATAGAGATTAATGCAGAATACAGGGGGCAGGGCTTTGGTAGTGCACTCCTGGGTATGATGGTCAGACAGTTTGATTACAAGGGCATGAAAATGAGTTACGTAGTCGAAGAAAGTAATGTACCCTCTGTAAAAATAGCTGAAAAATATCTGAAACAAGCCTTTACCCTTAATAAATACGTTGTAAGTAGTCTACCCATTGTCATAAACGTATAGCTTTCAGGGCTAAAGCCCATACGCTATACTTTTTATGACAAATGTGTAGACTTCTCTTATCTCTTAACCTTATTAAAGTGATACGCTGCGCTGTGGAACACTTCGTTGTGGGACGTTTCACTGTGGTAATTGGTGAACAACTACCACGGGCAGCGTCAGCTGCCGTCCCACAGATTGCAGTAGCAATCGTCTCACAGAGGCTTTAGCCTCGTCTCACTTTTTGCTCTTAAATCTTTTCTCTTAAAAAAATAAATAAACTGTTGACTAAATTTTGCTAGGATTTTAATATAAAAATGTTGGATATATAAATCCCGACAAATAAAGGAATGAGTGAGGAATAAATATGAAGGCAGTTATCATGGCAGGTGGTTTTGGTACCCGTCTGCGCCCAATTACTTGTAACATCCCAAAGCCAATGGCTCCTGTAGCAAATGTTCCAATGATGGAACACATCATTAATTTGCTTAAACAGTATGATTTTAAGCGTATTTGCTCAATTCTTTACTTCCAGCCAGAAGTAATTACCAATTATTTTGGTGATGGCAAGAAGTTCGGTATAGAAATGGAATATCAGATGGCAGCCGCTGACTACGGTACAGCAGGAAGCGTTAAAAATACTGAAGCAAAGCTAAAAGACGAACCTTTTATTATTATTTCAGGCGACGTTTTAACAGATTTTGATTTGGCTGAAGCTATAAAATTCCATAAAGAAAAGAAAGCTATGGCCACCATGGTTCTTACAAGAGTTGCTAATCCTCTTGAATACGGTGTTGTAATTACCGGCGAAGATGGAAAGATTATCCGTTTCCTTGAAAAGCCAAGCTGGGGCGAAGTTTTCTCAGATACTATCAATACTGGTATTTATATCCTTGAACCAGAAATTTTCAAATATATTCCTGAAAAGACTGAATTCGACTTCAGTAAGAATCTTTTCCCGTTAATGCTTAAAGAAGGCTTGCCTCTCTATGGCTATATTGCAGACGGCTATTGGAAAGATATAGGCAGCCTTGATGAATACATTTTGGCTCATCAGAATGTTCTGAATGGCGATGTACGTGTTCAGCTTCCCGGCGAACGCTTAAATATCGTCGGCCGCGATGTTTATGTCGGTAAGAATATTAAGATGAAACAGAACAAAGTTAAATTAAAAGGCGGCGTTGTAATTGGTAATAACTGTGTTATCGAAGATGGCTGCGAACTAGAAAACTGCGTAATCGGTGATGATTCCGTTGTACACAAAGGTGCTAGATTAAAAGGTACAACTGTTTGGTCTAATGTTGAAATAGGCGAAAGAGCCGAACTCGGCAAAGCTGTTATAGGCAGCAGAAGTAGAATTGAAGAAGGCGCTGAAGTTGAAAGCGGTGCGATTATCAGTGAAGATTGTATTATCGGTAAAAACGCTGTTGTTCGCGAAAATGTTAAGATATGGCCTAAGAAGGAAGTAGAAGAAGGCTCAACAGTTCTTTATAGCTTGATTTACAACGATAAATGGAGCAAGAACCTCTTTACGGATTTTGCTATTTCTGGTCTTGCAAATATTGAAATTACTCCGGAAATGGCTTGTAAACTAGGTGCTGCATATGGTTCCAGCTTAAAGAAAGGTTCAAGCATAATCGTTTCTCGTGATGCTACAAAGGTTAGCAGAATGATTAACCGCTCTATCATTTGTGGTTTAACTTCTGCAGGTATTAATGTAGCTGACCTTAGAGCTACTCCAGAACCAGTTGCACGCTACAAACCAAATGCTTTCTTAAGAGACGGTGGTGTACATGTAAAGATGGCTGATGATAATCCAAATCAGCTTGAAATAAAGATTTTCGACCAACAGGGTCGCGATATTTCTACCGCAACTAAGAAGTCTATCGAACGTTTGTTTAATCGTGAAGACTTTGTTAGAGCAAATGTTGTAGAAGTTGGCGAAATTACTTATCCGCCAAGAGTTCCAGAAAATTACTGCGAAGAACTTCTTAAGAGCATTGATGTTAAAGCTATCAAAGAACGCAAATTAAGAATTGTTCTAGATTTTGCTTTCAGTGAAGCCAGTGGTGTATTTAATTCATTCCTTGGTAAGCTTGGATGCGAAGTAATCACTCTTAATGCTTATCATGATGAAGACAAGATTTGGGATCTTTCTCAGGAAAAATCTCGCGAAACAGTTACCACAATGGTTAAGTCTTTGAATGCAGATCTCGGTGTAATCATGGGCAATGGTTCTGAAAACATTACTATGATTGATAATAATGGCCGTGTAATTCAGGGGCAGAAAGCTATGCTTACCTGGGCTAAGATGATTTTCGATCTCAAACCCGGCGCAACAGTAGCTGTCCCTGTTTCTGCAACTCATCAGCTTGAAAAACTTGCTGAAAAGTCAAAGAGCAAAATTGTTCGCACCAAGACAAGTGTTAGAGCATTGAATGATGCAGCTCTCAACAAAGATATCGAAATCTGCTTAGATGAAAAGGGCGGAATAATCTTCTCAAGCTTCCAGGCTGCGTTTGACGGTATCTATGCAACTGTTAAGCTTCTTGAAGCTATTTCAAAACTCAACAAGTCTTTGGCTGAAATTGTTGATTCTGTTCCAGAATTCTTTACTCGCACTCAGAGACTTCCATGTCCATGGGAAGCCAAGGGCAAGGTTATGAGATATTCAATGGAATTTGCAAAAGATAAAGAAACTCAGCTTATTGATGGCGTTAAAATTCTGATGGGCAAGGGTGATTGGGTTCTTGTTCTTCCTGACCCAGATAAGCCATTCGTTAATCTGACTGTTGAAAGTTCTTCTGAAAAGGCTTCAGATGATTTGCTCAATATGATTACAGAAAAAGTCAATAAGTGGAAGACCGCTGATTAAATTGAAAGTTGAAAACTGAAAACTGAAAGATAAAAAAAATCCCCCGAAAGGGGGATTTTTTGTGCTTAGAAAAATACTTTCATTGCAACAGCAACAATTAGCATACTCCAAAAAATAGCAGCAAAGATCAAAATTATAACAATCATTTTTGCTTTTGAATTTAATGAAGACCATCCTGATTTTTCCTGAACAGATTCAATTTTTATTTCTGAAGCAGTAGTATATAAATCTTTGGGTCTCCCATTATTAATAGGGGGTTTAATTGATTTGGTATTTCTATAAAAACCGGATGGTTTTACTTTTTCAGTAGAGTCTTTATTTGAATCTTTGTTTTCATCTGTTGTAGAAGGTGAAATTCCTTCTTTTTGTGCTTCAGCATAAAGGTTTTGCGCTTCAAGAATTAATTCTTTTGGCCATGGATTTCCACCCAATGAAAAAGAAACTTTTTCACTAACTAATTCTATGATTTTTTCTCTTTGTGCTTTTAAAAGAGTTTTTGAACTTTTGTGGGCAAAGTAAAGATCTTTAACCAATTCTCTATCGGGGTTAGCTGCTAAGACCAGGCCTATTTTTTCAAGAAGTTCTTCAGATGTTTCTTTGGAAAAAGCTAGCAGATAAGCATCTCTGACCATATTGAAATCAACCAGCATAGCTGTTGTTATTCCTATGGTTCTTTGTTTGACGTTTAATGATTTTAAAAGACTTAAAACCATATTAATTACGCTTTCACTGTCAATAGACTGAAAAGCTCTGGTTGCTGTAAGTCTTACTTTGGGATTTTTATCCTGGAGTAGTTGGGGAAGATAAATACAAAGATATTCAGGATCGAATTTTTCAAGAACTTTAATTGCTGCTCTGACAATATCTGGTTTATCTTTTATCAGGAACGGTTTAACGTAATTAACATCCTGCTCGCTTCCGTATTTCTTTATGAGTCTTAGTATTCTCACAGTTTCCAAATCTGATGTGCCATTTTGTAATGTATCAATGATTAGTTGGTGATTTTCTTTATAATATTCTTTACTTTCATTAGATATATTACTTGAATCATAACTGGCATTTGCAACATATAAATTCTCTAATGCCGCTGATTCTTTATTTTCAGATTGTTTCTGTATTAAAGGTTGTATGATTGAACGCAGACTACCAGTATCAAGCTTTTTTAAAGCCTCCAGGGCTGCTGCTATAACTGTTGGATTCGGATGTCTGGTCAATTCCAGCAGGTCATCTAAATCCTGGCTATTACCGTGTTTTTTGTAAAAATAACAAAAACAAGGAAGTATTTCTGTTGGAAAGTATTTCCAGTTTGCGGATTTGAAAAAGTCAGAAGCCATAAAGGCTTCAGCTTTTTCTACCGAAGTTACTGCCAAAGCTAAGTCATCTAATCTGTCTGGTGAACGAAGAAGTTTGTCTAAGCCTGTAAGTGAAATTTTGAACGCCGCTCCTTTTAGTTTGAAAGCAGCAAGTCTGAAAGATTTTTTTAGCAAAAACGAAAGAACGGGGTCTTTTTGAACCGCCATTGCTTTCTTTATTATAAGAGCTGATTCTCGTGAAGGAACAATTGAATCTTCGTGTTCTAGAATTTCTAGAAATCTGGAAGGATTATTTATTATGTTCGGAGAGAGCAGTTCTTGTAAATTATATTTTGCTTTCTGGTTTTCCACTATGTTAGAAACCTATAGCACCGCCAATTACCAGATTTGGGTCATCTCCTGTAATATTCATGCCTATACATTCAAGCTGAATATTATCGTTTCCAAATCTGACACCGACATGAGCCCTGTGCCTGTCAGGATTGTTCTGGTAGGCTTCGAAGTCTCTATAATTGGCAACTTTGAATTCACCGAAAAGAGCCATGCTCGAAGCTACTTGATATTCTACACCAAATCCACCATAAACAATATTTTTCTTGTCAATTTCGATAGAATCAGCATTATTCAACCAAATTGTCTGCTTTTTGGTGAATGAAGTTCCAATATTTACATAACCGCTTAATCTATCTGTTATTTCTTCGGAAAATGAGAAATAGATGTTTCTCATGTGTTCAAGCTGCTCAATGTCTAAATTATTCATATCTTCAGATGACATTGGAGCAAAGTTGAAGCCGAAGCAGTAGTTTTTCCCGTCGTTTCCAGCAGTATATTTCATCCCGAAACTTGTTACATTGTCGTCAGATTCGAGATTTTTTATATTTGCGTCATTAGTTCGTTTGTAATGAAGATTAGTAGCCGATAATTCAAATTCTGGCTTTGGATTATATCTGAGAGCGACAATGCTTTCGTCTTTTGTGTGCTTTATTTTCTGACCATTATTATTCATTTTATAGTCAGACTTTGAGCCTTTGCCAGATATGATTACCTGAGTCTTTTCATTGTAATCTGGTGTTGGAATAGTGATTAGACCTGAAGTGCCGCTCATGGTTGAGCCAAGGTGGTATTCAGGCAAAGCATCATTACTTTCATTAGAATAAACATCTTGATGTCTTGCAAAGTTTATATCGTCATCTTCCGGAATTGCTTCTAAAACCTGGGCTTCTGCCATGAGGGGGAGAAACAAGGCAGTGCCCATAATTAAACTGATTTTTGTAAGCTTTTTCATAGTTTTTTCCTTAGTTGCCTTGTTTATATTCTTGTTCGTAGTTAGTCCAGTAAGTGGTCTGGTCACTGACTACTTTTAATGGCTGAGTAATTATTGAAGCTGTGTTGGTAGCAAGTTGAGTCCAGACAAATTCATTATATACTTGAGATCTTTCTTCAATACTTGGAATATTGTTTGGATCAGCAGTAATATAAATCTGATAATAGCCTGGTTCAATATGTGTAAGCTTGAATGAACCCTGGGTTGCTCCAGAATCTGAAGATGTTTTGGTAGTAAGTATATAATTTTTGTCTACATCATACCATGTTTCTGATTTTCCACTTGCATATGAGGATTGTGTTCTTTCAATTAAACGATATAATCTGACATATTCATCAGGTTTACCATTTCCGTCTAATTCATTAACAAATCTGCCTGTAATAGAACCATAACCATCTTTGGTATCTTCTATCATTGAGAAGGGAACATCATAAGAACCTGAGGCAGTATAATTTTTTGTGTGTGTTAATGTTTCAAATCCTTCTTTTGAAACTTCGAAATTACATACTCCTGTTGGGAAATCAGATACTACTAATATACCGTCTTTATCTGTTGTTCCTTGATTATCACCGTTTATTTTTATAGTAACAAGTTCTAAGGGAGCACCAGTATATGCAGATTTTACTTTAATTGTAAGCTTTGCTGTAATTGGGACTTCTTCAACTACTATAGGAATTGAAATAGGATTGGGGCTGATTGTACCTGTATTTGTAATTCCTATAGGATATGTTGCTAAGATATTGTTGTCTTTAACAGCTTGTAAAAAGTAGTTCTTACCAGCTGGAACGTTAAAGAACATAAAACTGCCGTCTCCGAGAACATAGGTATTTACTTCAATATCATCAGAGTCAGTTAAAGGAATAGTGCAGTTGGAATCTTTAAAAACTTTAATTAAAGTATCACTAGAAGAAGAATTGTCTGAACGTTTTACTGTACCTTTAACAGTTACTTTGAGAGTTTCGGAAGCTATTGCAGAAGAATCTGGTTTTAAATAAATATAATTCTTATTTGGAGTAGCAACGCCATTTGTTATTCTAACAATACAATTGGCTGGTGATGGTTCCTGTGTGAAACCACTAGGCGCTTTTAACTCAATAGTATAAGTTCCATTATTGAAGCCTGTAATACTAAAGCTACCGTCAATTTCTGTAAGTTCACTTTTTATAACATCTCCGTCTTTTTTTATCTTAACGAGAATATTAGATAATCCTTCATTTGTAGAGGAATTAAGAACTAAACCTGTTATTTTGCTAGCAGAACCTTGCAGTTCTTCAGCAGTTATTTCACCCATCAGTGCCGAAACAGGCGAAGAGTCGGTTCCCTCAGAACATCCGAGAAGGAAACAACCGAGTATTGCGAAATAAAGCACTGTCAAGATGATCAGCTTTCTGTCGCGATTCATATACAATTCCCCCAAAACGTAAAAATATTTGCTTTCGTATCGGCAACCTTCTAAATATGTTTAACGAAAAAAGTGCCTTTCAGACACTTTTTTCGTTAAACATATTTAGAGAGTTTAGAAGTTAGGAAATTATAGAATTAAACTTTAAAAAGCTAGCAAATACCTTAATTCTTCGGCTAATAGTTATTGGCTAAAATCATCTTTTAACAATTCTTCTAATTTTTTGACTAATGCAATTATTTCCTTTTCTGTAGTTTTGTAAAACCTGATTTTCTCCGCTAATGCTTTATAATTCATTGTTTAATAATCTTTGTTAACATAAGTAGTATATTTCATCTCATTCAACTAACACACCATTTTCATAAAGGTATTCAGAATCTATATCAATTTCATCATTCCAAGCGATACCACAACAAATAAAAGCTTTTTTGAACAATCTCTTGTTTTTCAATGGTTGAAAAGGATACTCTTCTAATAAAGGCTTGAAATCAAAGATTTTTCTCTCACCTGTAACAAATGTCAATAACAATGTATAATCATCATTTGCCTGAACTTCTGTTACTTTATAATTCGGAGTTCCAGCATCTATAATATAATCATTCAGCTTTTCATCATAATACATTTTCATAATTTAAACACCGTTATTGTAATGGATTAATTTTATATAATGGTTCTTGATTAAGCATCAACTCCCAATTTGCTATTAATTCATCAGTATGCAATACAGCCCAAGCAGCGACTAATTTCATCTGCTTACTTGGAAATTCGCCTTTAATTAGATTTCCTTCAAAGTCAAACTGTGCTTCATATTATTGATACTTTGCGTGAAAATGTGGAGGATTGTGTTCATTCTTGGTATTCATTTTTATCAGAATACCTTGAAACATTGATATAGTAGGCATTAATACTTTCTCCGCTATGATTTTTTCTAGTTATCTAAATTATAATTAGCAAATCTATTTCAGTCAAATATAACCAGTAAAATCAACATCATACTAAATTAACCCATCAAATAATGAATACGGTCACGAATATTATGAAAGGCCTGTTCCCCATTACATTACTAGTGATTATGAAGTAGATACATGGCCAGGTATTTGGTATGAACAAGATGGAGTTTATTATTTTAAAGATGGTAATGCAATAGATAGTTGTATCTATAACATAGATGAAGATACATTAGTTTATAGCTTAACAAGCCAGCAATATGATCCTTCTTGGCCAGTTTGGGTAACGACCTATAAAAGAACCCACAATGGTAAATATAAATCAAATGGGAACTAATACATAGAAAAAGCTTTAAGTTATTAGTTACAAGCTCTAAGTTATAAGCTAGAAAAACATTGCTAAGAATATCTGGCTTGAAGCTTAAAGCTTACTGCTTAAGACTTTAATAGTTATTGTATTTGGTAGTTGTGGTTTTTATTGTAAATACGCTGTCATTGCAAGGTTCTGAAAGAACCGTGGCAATCCAGTAATAAAAAAATCAAAACCTGTTTAAACCAATCATAAAATCCATTAAGTTAACATGTTTTATTCCATTTCTTTTCTGCAAAAGAAAATCTGTGGTAACAACATATTTATTATAATTATCTTTTATAGTTTCTAAGGCTCTATATTCTCTGTCTTCCGTTTCTCGGCTTAAAGCAATAGTATAAGCAACTTGAACATAAGAATAGTTTAAATCATTATCTCTCAGAATAAAATCACATTCTAGCTTTCCGATACGCCCAACGCTAACTGAATAATCCAAACTTCTTGAGTAAATATAAACAATATTTTCTAAATCTGGCCCGTAGTTAATGCGGTTATCTGTATTTAAAGCATAATAAAAGCTTAAATCGGCTAAATAGTATTTATTTTCGCCTGACAAAGAACGTTTAGACTTCATATCAAATCGGTTACATACATATAAGATTTTGGCATCTACTAAAAGTTGAATATATCGTGCTAAAGTAGCTCTGCCAATGTTTATTCCATTTTTACGCAAAGCTTTGCATAAGTTAGAAATACTCGTTGTAGCCCCAAAATTATTAATAATATAATTTCTGACAGTTTCAAACGTAGCAACTTCTTTTATTTTATTTCTTTTTTTTATATCTTTTTTGAAAATCTCTTGAATCACGCTTTGAGTATAATTTCTTTTGTCGGATAATTCATCGAAAAATATTGTTCTGGGGAAACCGCCTTCTTGAATATACTGGTTTAATTCAATTAACAAATTAGGGTTTATTTTTTTGTTATAAAATTCTTTTATTTTAAAATACTCATCAAAACTTAACGTAAACAATTCAAACTCAACATATCTTCCTGTAAGCTTGGTGACTAATTCACCACTTAAAAGGTAAGAATTAGAACCAGTAATAAAAATAGAATAATCGCCCTCTAAGCGAAATGCATTTATGACTTCTTCAAAAGCTTCTACATTTTGTATTTCATCTATAAATAAGTATTTTAGACCTTTGCTTTTAGATTTATCATCAATAAGAAATTCTAATTGTTCAGCTTTTTTTATGCTTTTATAACCTCTTTTATCTAAGTCTATATAAATAATATTGCTTTCAGGAACACCTTTTTCGATAAGTTCGTCAATTATAGTCAGCATTAAACTTGACTTTCCGCAACGTCTTATCCCAGTTATAACTTTTATGATATCTTCTGCGTCGTAAAAGCCACGTATCTTTTTTAAGTATTTTTCTCTTTTAAATAGTTTCATATAGACCTCTTTACTTAACGATACATTTTTACAGAGAAAAAATCAAGTTATCGTTACAGATTTTGCAGTTATTTCAAAATCTGTAACGATAACTTGGTATTATCTCGAAAATATCACTTGTTACACTTTAAAGTAAGGCGAAAATCACCATGCTTCATAGCACCTAAAGGCATCTCAGATGCCTTTAGGCTTAGAGTATCGTCCTTGTCGGACGAGTCCTTTTAGTGAGTTCTATCCCTAGGTTAATAAAGTTATGTCCTTTCAGGACATATTCTAGACAAACAAACAACAATAACTACCGATTACCATAACTACAAATAAGTTTTTATTGTTCAATGATTAATAATAATCCGTCTATTAAGGACGATACAAATAAAATTATAATAAAATCTTCATTAATAAAGAAGAATAGGCGTTTTGCCCAGCTATAATATATCTTTTAACCTTTAACAAAGTATGTTATATTTGCAATGCTTTGATAACTTTAAAAATATGGTTAAAGCAACTAAAACAAATTCCTAAGCTCTGAGCTCTATGCTCTAAGCTCTAAAATAATGAGTAGATTAAACTTTAAAATTGAAGCAACTAGCAATGGAACCGCAGCTAGGGCAGGGCGGTTCCAGACTCTGCACTCAGAAGTAAAAACTCCTGTATTTATGCCTGTTGGAACAAGAGCCACTGTAAAAGGACAGACTATTGAAAGTCTGAAAGAAAACGGTGCTCAATGCCTACTTGCCAATACATACCATCTGTTTTTAAGACCAGGTGCTGAAGTTTTTAGAAAATTCGGCGGTATTCATAATTTTATGAAATGGGACGGTTCTGTTCTGACTGATTCCGGTGGATTCCAGATTTTTTCTCTTCACAAAGATAGAAAGATGAATGAAGAAGGAGCCGAATTCAAGAGCTATTTAGACGGTCAGACCTTTTTATTGACTCCTGAATTGAGCATAGAAACCCAAAAAGCTATCGGCAGCGACATTATGATGGTTCTTGACCAGTGTATTCCTTCCACTGCCAGTTATGAAGAAGCCAAAGCAGCAATGGAACTGACTCACCGTTGGGCTTTGAGAAGCCTGGCAGCAAGAGGCGATTCTAAGCAGTCAATGTTTGGAATAGTTCAAGGTGCCTGCTATGAAGATTTGAGAAAGCAAAGTGCGGCATTTTTAACACAGCAGCCTTTTGACGGTTTCGCAATCGGCGGTTTGGCAGTAGGTGAAACTCCTGAAAAATGTTGGGAATTTACTGGTATTGCGGCTTCTTGTTTGCCTAAAGAACTTCCAAGGTATTTAATGGGAGTAGGCACGCCTATAGATATTCTAGAAGCTGTTAACTGCGGTGTGGATATGTTTGACTGCATAATGCCATCACAGTTGGGGCACCGAGGCACGGTCTATACCTCACAGGGCAAAATGCAACTTAGAAGAACAGTCTATAAGTTTTCGGAAGAAGTATTAGACCCTAAATGTGACTGCTATACTTGCAGAAGCTACTCAAGAGCCTATTTGCATCATCTTATAAAATCTGGTGAACCATTAGGCTGGTTTTTGCTTACTACTCATAATCTAGCTTTTTATCATCGTCTCATGCGTGAAATGAGACAGGCTATATTTGAAAATAAGTTTGTTGAATACTACAACGCAAAGAGGCCGCTGTTGCTGATTTCGGATGAAGATAATCCGCCTGTTCCGCCGAAAAGAAATGTTGTAAGAGTTCATCGGCTTGGTGACTATGAAATTCATCATAGCAAGGAAGGCTTTGCAAGCATAAAACAAATTAGTTCCGGCGAAATAATGCACTCTGTTAATAAACCAGAAGAAGAAGCTAACAAGTTGTATATTGAGCAGTCTGATTTGGCAAATAAATTGGTGAATGATGATGTGAAGGATGGGATTGCCTTGATGACGCAAAGCTCTGCTTTGCTCCCCCCTGCGACTCGCTCACATCCTGTGGCTCGCTTGCATAGCCCCATCCTTGGGGCTTATCAGTCACTACGTGACAGCTCCCCCGCAAACAGGGGAGCATCGGAAAAAGAAATTGTGGTTTGGGATGTAGGGCTGGGAGCAGCTCATAATGCTATGGCTGCAATCAGATGCTTTGAAAACGTATTGAAAGAAAATGGATCTGAAAAACTGAATATTCCCTCATCTGCATCATAGTGCACCATTTAAGCTCTTAAAAGAAGGCAAATGGTGTGATTCAACTGGTCTGTTAGAATGGAAACTGGTTGAAGGCGATTATCTAAAGCTTTTTGAAAAAGAAGAAAAACCAGATATTATTTTCTATGACCCATTTTCGCCGAAAACAGATTCTGACTGCTGGAGTCTAGATTCGTTCAGAAGGTTATATGACTATTGTAAGGGCAAGAGTTTCGAACTTTATACTTACACGACTTCTACCAAGATAAGAGCTACAATGCTTGCTGCTGGAATGTGGGTTGCAAAAGGTGTTGCAACTGGTCCGAAGGAGTCTACTACCATAGCTTTCTCTGATAGAGATACTGCTATAATGCATAAATCAGCTAAAAGTCTGTTGCCTAAAGAATGGCTTGATCGTTGGCACCGCTCTCAGGCACAGTTTCCAGATAACTTATCTGAAGAAGAAAAGCTTGAATTTACAAAAGTTGTTGAATTGCATAAACAGTTTGAAATATAGGAGAGAAGAAAATTCAAATAAGGTAAGGGATGACTTTATTATCATGAAATCTTGTTTTATAACATCAATAATAATTGTAGTTGTTGGTTTCCTTGGTTTATTGATAGCAGATTGGGGTAGTTTTCAAATTACAGTTAACGGATCTAACATCATAGACTTTATTTGTTTAGCTATTTTTATATTTATACTTAGTTTTATTTGTACATTTAAATCTTGGAATAAAACAGCAAGAAAAAATATTATAACTTGTATTATATTTTACTTTTGTTTAAATGGTTTTATGGTATGGCAAAATTTTGGCGTTATGTGTATAAGAAGAGATTATGAAGGAACAAGAAGAAAGGCCTGTTGGAAAAATATTGATATAATAACGGGCGCTGTAGAAATGTATAATATGGATAATAACATAATGATGTCTGATTTGGATATTCGAAAGTTGATTGATTCAAATTATTTTAGTGAAGAATTTTCATTTCCTAGTGATTATTGCTATTATACCAATCTTGGCGATCTGACTAAAGATGGATTGGTCTGTTGTACAGAGCATTTTAATTCTTCTACTGAATTAGGACGTAATATTGATTGTATTCAATATATGGAAAAAGATAATTATAAAAATTATCTTAGTTCA
>ONIU01000224.1 GCA_900317935.1 uncultured bacterium | reverse complement strand
CTTGTAACTTATAACTTATATCTTATGTTATAATAATAAAAACTAATAGGGGAGAACAAGCTAATACATGGATAAAAAAGACGAAGTCAACGAAGAAGTTCATTACTCAGATGTAAAAAGATATCAAAACGACTTTAGAAAAGATTCACAAACTGATGTTGAGAATAAAGATGCTGTTTTCAGAAAAACAACACAAACAACACAAACAGATATAGAAATTCCTGTTATCAAGCCTAAAATTCAAAATTTCAAGAAAAAGCAGGAAACAAAGAAACCTAATTATTGGGGCCACAGAGAAAGGCTGAGGAATAGGTTCCGAGAAGGATTATTAAAGGGGTTTACAGATTATGAAGTGTTAGAGCTTCTTCTTTTTTATACTATTGCTAAAATAGATACCAAACCCATAGCTTATGAATTAATAAAAGAATTTGGTTCAATTGAAAAAGTTTTTACTCAATCTTATGAAAGAATACTTTCTGTTATTGAGAAAGATAATCGCCCATCCAAACAAGAGTGTGAAAAATCGGCTTTTTTAATAAAATTCATTCGTCAATTAGCTATATTATTATGGAAAAGAGGGTCTGATAGAAAATTTAAAGAAAAGACAGAAAACATTACGAATGGTGCTCAATTATTGGAATATCTGAAAGAATATTATAATAATTATCTTGAAGCAGATATGAGAGATTTAGCTGAAGAACACTTTAGGGTAATCTTTCTGAATTCTAGTAATAGAATACTAAAAGACGAAAAGATGTTTAGCGGTACAATAAACCAAACTGGTGTCTACCCGCGAGAAATTTTGAAAAGAGCCTTGGAACTTAATGCTTCTTCAATTATAGCTATACATAATCATCCTGCAGGATCATTCAAACCGTCTAATGCTGATATTGCTGTTACTAGAAGTCTGCAGTCAGCCTGTGATGTTGTTGGAATATCGCTTCTAGACCATCTTATTATCGGTGACAAATTCTATAGCGGTGATCAAGAAAAGAACTTTTATTCTTTTGCCGAAAACGGACTATTATAGGGTTCTGGGCAAAGGGACAAGGTGTTCTAAAGCCTCCACTTGAGGAGAGGTGATTGCGTAGCAATCGGAGGGGTGACCGAACTAGAGTAAACTTTGGTTCTTTAATATGTCCGGCAGGACATTACATTAATAACCTAGGGTGTCGAAGACACCCTAGGGATAGAACTCTCTCTAAATCCTCGTCCGGTAGGACGATACTATAAACCTCCAAGGGCATCAATGATGCCCTTGGAGATGAAGTAGCGTCCCACCAGGACGCTTTGGGGGCAGATCTTTTTAATAACAAACTCTTTCAACAGCTTCTACTAGAAACAAAAATAACGCTGGCTTTTGCCAGCGTTGTTGTTAGTCTTCGCTATTTTCAGAGGCTCTTATAAAACCATCTGGATTTTTGCTGCCAAGCAAGTCTCTTATTTTCCCATAGAGAACTTCAAGAGCTGCCAAGTTATTTGCGCCTTGAGGTATTATAAGGTCGGCAAGATATCTTGATGGCTGTACCAAATGAATCGCAGCATCGCGAACAGTGCTTTCATATTGAGCAATAATGCTTTGTACTGTTCTGCCTCTATCAACGTGGTCACGTTTGATTCTTCTTATGATTGCTACATCAAGGGGTACATCTACGAAAATTCTCAAATCTAGAAGAGGCATTATTTCTGGAATGTTGAATAACAACAAACCTTCAACAATTAATATTGGTTTGGGGTCTACTCTGACAGTTTTATCGCTTCTATCACTGATTTTGAAATCATAGATAGGGCGTTCTACTGATTTGCCGCTGCGCAGGTCATTGATATGTTTTATCAAAAGACTTGTTTCCAATGCGCTTGGATGGTCGAAGTTCTGAATGACTGGCCTATCCTTTTTGGCATAATAATACATGTCGTGTTCAAGGTAACTGATTTTCCCAGGGAAACGGTCTAGGACTGCCCTTGTAACACTACTTTTTCCGGAACCAGATAATCCACTTATACCTATAATATACATGGCCCCTAATATAAACATTGTTTTTTTATTTTTCAAGTCTAAATTTTGCACAACCATGGTCAAATTTTAGCCAATACTGTCTTAAGGTGATACGCTTCGCTGTGGGACACTTCGTTGTGATACGTTTCACAGTGGTAATTGTTTATAATCGTTTGAGATTTCGAAGGGTTATGGGTATAAAAGATCTGCCCCCACGTAGGTGGGGGAAGTGGCACGTAGTGCCGAAAGGGGGAGCAATGCATTAGCATTGCGTTAATACTTGTAAGAATTACGCAAAGCTATCGCTTTGCTCCCCCCTCAGTCACTTCGTGACAGCTCCCCCAACAGGCAAAAGCCTTTGGGGGAGCATCTTCGTTTCTCACAGACTGTGAAACAGTTGTCTCACAAGTTGCGTAAGCAACAGTATCACAGAGGCTTTAGCCTCGTCCCACTTTCCACGAGAACCTTTAGGCTCTCCTAACTCTCAACTCTAACTAGGGCATTTGCATTGACCTTGTCAATTATCTTCTTAATTTTCTGCCATACTGTCAAATCTTTGAAAAGATCTATAATACTGCCTCTGGTATTGAATGGGGCTTCCTGCAAAACGCTTAAATCCTTCATCATACCATTTTCAACGATATATTCTACTATCTGGTTAACAAAATAAATCTGGTCAGAGTCTAGCTTTGATTCGTCTAGAAAGTCTGCAAAGGCCTCTTTGGCTGATTCCATATCAAGGCCTACAATACTGCGGACAAACTCGCCAAGATTAGTTTCTCCTTGGGTTTTATCGTATTCGTCCTTTGTACCTACTTCGCTCCAAAGAATTTTTTCTAATTCTTCCACATCCTTAGAATCAAGGGGAACATTGGTTCTAAGTTTCTTAATTACTTCGTTGTCCTTGTGTTCCAAGAGATAGTATTTTGCTCTTTCGTGATAATCTCTGAAATCAGAAATATCTATTGGTTCCGAAGGTTCTTCAACAGATAATATTTCATCTTTAAAATCAGTTGTATAGTTATATTTTGGAGCTTTTTCTATGTATTTCATCAAATCTCGCAGTTCATTGCGGATTTTTTCAAAATCATCAAATGTTGCTGATTCTAAGAAAGAAGTATTTATTATTTTATCTATTAATGGCAATTTTTGGCCTATTTCAGGAATATTGGCAAGACCAGAAAGCGCTTTTGCCTTTTTTCTTAAATCACTGAAATACCTGGTATTTCTTGTGCCACAAAGATTTGTAAGCTCAATAGCATAAAGCAGAGCATCAAATCTAATTGCGTTGGCGTCGTCTTTTTCAGGTTCAATTAGAAAGGCTATTTCTTTAACGTTTAAAGTATCTTCAAAAGTTATATTGCTGTAATTATCGGGGTTTGAATAAAACTCAACCTCTTTCAAATGCTGTCTGACTATGAAACTCTGACGATTTAATTCATTAACCTTGTCAGCCATTTCTTTAACAATTTTCTTGCGAAATTCGATAAGAGCAGTAGTTTGATAATTTGCTTCCTGAAGTTTATAGGCCATTTCAAATTTAATCTTGAATAAGGCCCCTTGAATCGGTAACACAAGAGGAGTTTCTACGCTATTTCCACCACCGAAAAATTCAAAGTTAGCGCAGAAATCGAAAATGTAAAAGTCTTTTTTGTCTTCACCATTAAAGAGACCGTCGCACTTGCGTGTCCCACGACCGATCATCTGCCAGAACTTTGCTTTACTTCTAACTTTTTTGAAGAATACCAGGTTTACTATTTCAGGAATATCTATGCCTGTGTCCAGCATATCAACTGAAATAGCTATCTGAGGCAGTTTATTTCGGTCAGAAAACTCATCAATAGCAGACTGAGCATATTTCGTGTAATTGTCTATAACATTGGCGTAACCAGCTAAGTGTGGGTAT
>ONIU01000097.1 GCA_900317935.1 uncultured bacterium | reverse complement strand
ATTCCCGTTAGAATCTACAGAGTTCGCGATACTACTGCTGTCACTCGGCGTAACATTGTAGATTACAGGAGTATTGTTGAGGGAACCACTTCCCGCTGAATTCCCGCAACCGGTAACGATAACGCAGATAATCAACAGACACAAGGTTATTATTTTTTTCATAGTAATTTAAGTATAGGTACCGATTCAATAAGCGTCAAGGGGTTTTTATGTTAAAATTTCTTTACACATGGCTATCTATCGATGTTTCACAAGTCCAAAACTCGCTAATCATGGTTGAAAGCCAAAAATTTTATGTGCATAATTTTAGGTTAAAAAATCTAAAAAATGTTTCATATACTCGACCCAAAAGTCATTTTTTGTTAATATTTATTAAGAGAGTAATAAATTTAGAATGTTTATTAAATTGCAATTGAATTGGAATAAGCAATCAATGCCTGTTTCATATCAGTATATTTATCAGGCATCATAGCAGCTAATTTATTTATAAGATTGATATTGAAAGGTCTGGCAAGAATTAGTTCGGTCATAAGGTACATTACAGTATCCGGGTCATCTTCAGCGACTTTAAGCTGAATCATAGCATTATAAAGATTCATAGAAGGCTCGGTTAAAAAATTAAGCCTTTGCAGCATTAAAGCGGCACCTGTTCCTCTTATTCCCCTGCAAAGTTCAATACAGCCATCAAGAAGCATCTTATACAACTTTTTGGTTTTATCACCATAATCGTTGGCCCTGTTTAAATCGCCCAGTTTTAAAACAACTCTATATGCATCAAGTAAATCAGCCAGATCAGTAGGGTTTTCCCTAACGCAGATTTCCATCAGAGGAAGAGCTTTTGTTTCATTTCCACTTAAAATATATACAGAAGCAAGCACTCTTGTAATAACAAGAGAAGAGGGTCTTCTTTTATGCTTTTCTTCTAACATCCAAAGAATCTTTTTGCGATCTCCGCCAGCAGATGACATTTCGTAGAATAAATCTAACGCATCGGGGGAATTTAGCAAACCAGGCCCAATCTGCTTACCGCGTTGCAAATTTAAAGCAAGTCTGCCTACAGATAAAATTAGCGGATTATCTGCTTCCAGACTTGGCAAAACAATTTTAAAAATTCTAGAAAAAGCATAACAAGCAGAAAGAACAGAAAGAGGCTCTGGTATCTGAAGCATAGAATTTAAAACGCCAACAGACTTAAGCTGGCCAATCATGAATAAATTATAAGCTGCAGCAGCACGAATTCTTGGAGAACTGTCGTTTAATGCCTCGTAAAAATATGATGCAGCTTCATTTCCGCAATTCAACAACGCAGTTATTGTATTAGCCCGTATTCTAGCATCTTTATGATCATGAAACTCAGTAAACAATAGAAGTTTATTGCAGCCACAGCGGCCTAGAGCAGACAAAAGAGAAGCAATAACATAGGGATGTGTTTCTTTTGAAAGAGCAGTAATAAGAATGTCTTCAGCAAATGGCCCAAGACAACCGCCGAGAACTGCAACCTGATTTCTTATAAAAGCATCTGTTGATTTAAGTTTTCTCGAAAGCCATGGCAACATAGTACTTTCTATGATTTCAAGTTTTTTTAATTTCGGTAGAAGCTTTCTTAAAGCCAAAAACATCTGATCTATTATATTTTCATCTGTTTCATCATCAAAATTTGAAAGAATAATCGGAACTGCTGTTTCGGCAGGGATTCCGCTTAAAGCTTTTACTGCTTCAAAACGATGTTTTTCAGAATCTGATTCTAATAATTGTCTTAAAAGTTTAACCGACTTGGTATTTCCTGCTTTAAATGCCAACAATGATGCTAATGCTATCAATTCCGGCTCTTTTCTTCTTACTGCCTCAGAATACAAGGCCAATTTCTCTTTCTTATCTGCACCCGCAAAACCGTCTACTGCAGAAAGAGCTGTTAAAGCCAGTTTCAAATCATTTCCACGAACAAAAGCAGATAATACACGCCAGATTTCTTCTCTGTCTGCTGCTGCAGCGGCAGATAAAAGAACTGCTTTTCTGTCAGTATCACGAATTTCTTTTAACAGAGAAGTAATAACTAAACAAACCTTTTTTCCACCGCAAGCCAATAAAGCCCTTACCGCTTCATCCGCAACACGTTTTTCTCCATTTCTGGCTATCCAAAGCAATTGGTCTGTCATTTCAGCGCTTGGATTCAACTGTAAAGACAATAAAGCAGGAATTAGCCTGTCAGGATTTTGACAATCCAGCTCACGCTTTAAAATTTTAATAGCGCCTTCTTCATCAACAGGCATAGACGCTAGTAATAAGCCGAACGCTTCTGATAAATCAAAAGAACTTTCTCTTGGCAGAAGTCGCAAAGAGGGTTCAGGAAGCAGAAAAGAGCTATCATAACTAAATGCAGAAGTTATAGATTTTAAAACAGAATCTATTTCAGAAAAACTTAAATCTGAAAAAAAAGCTAACGCTTTTATTGCTGCTATTCTCAGTTGAGATGAACCCGAACTTGAAACAGCTCTTTTTTTTAATAATTCAATAGTTTCTGAAAAGAGTTCACGCCAGATTTCTATTATTGAAGAAGGGGTGTTAAACAGTTTTGACAAACCTTTAAAAGCTAAAAAAGCCTCTTTAGGATCATTGCTTTCAATCAAATCTTGGAAATATAAACAATCATCCATTACAGGATTCCTGGATATTGCAGAAAGAGCCTCAAGCCTTACCCAATCATCCATGTCACCGACAGCTAAACGCGGCTTTTTTACAAGTCGTTCAAAACTCATTTATTTTTACTCAGAGGTTCTGTTCCGGAAGTTTAATTTTCTTTAATTCATCTATACGAGATGGTAAATCAATTGTATCAAATGGTGAAGGGGGCCAAACCCTGACAGTAAAACGTCCAAGCATTTCAATAGCGCCAAGTCTTGTCTTATCAGGATACTTAGTAATCATAGCACCCTGAACATCAGCTTTTTTATGATTCATTTTACCAACAATTGAAAGATAAGTTCTAAGCAATTCTCGAACTTTTTCTTCAGAACGTTTTGCTTCTTTTTGTTTTATGCAGTCAAGAAATTTCGGGTAAATGCCTTCTCGCTTTATAACAGCAAGAGGTTGTTTCTGAAAAACCAAAAAAGCATTTCGTGCAAGAATAAAATCTTCCTGTTCTTCTGAAGCTGCAAATTTTAAATAACCTCTTGTAAGAATCAAAATTCCACCTGGCAGTAATATTTCATCGGGAATAGAACTTTCAATTACAAAAACTTTCGAATTCATTCCGCCATTATTTTTAATACCGCATTTTTCTAAAAAGTTTACAAAACTTTGAGTTAATTTATCGTCTTCTTTTATTTGAAATTCGGAATGTAAATCGTTTGTAAACTGGTCTAAAAGCAGTTTTCCTATAGCATTTTCTATTCTGGTTTCATCTACCCATTTTTTGAAGTAATTTACCAGCATGTTATCTGCATATACAGCATTGCAAAACATCAACAAAGTTAACATCAGAATTATTTTTTTCATTTTTCTTTCCTTTTTGGTACATTAGCAAACTTTTCAGCAATCATTTTTTTCAAATCATTAGCTAATCGCATATAAGACATAAATTTTACCTTAAGAGAATTATACTTTGCTTTTTCTTCATCTGTAACGGGAAAAATACTAGAAAGCTGTTCTTTCCCGCTCTTAAGCTGTTCATGTGCATAGCTCAAAACCCCATCGACCTGAGCCAAAGCCTTAAGAATAGCTTCCTCATCTTCTTCTGATATAGGTTTTGCTGCAATCAGTTCTTTTATTGACACTTCAAGTTTGTCAAAGAGTTTTTCAACTTCAGCCATAGCTTTAGCTGACTGTTCAAATTTCTTTAACTGTTTTTCATCATGAGAAATGTATTTTTCACCTGCTCCAAATGCGTTTACATCTGTTTTTATTTTTTCATTCGCATTCGAAGGTTTATTGGTATATGGTTCAAACTCATAACTTGTTTCAGCAAAAGCATGAGAATAAAAAAACACTAAATAAACTAAACATAACACAGATATCTGCCGATAGGTTTTGTGCCTAGTATAACCCAAAACTGGAGAACCAAAAATGGCAGAAACACGATCAATAAGCTCTTCCATGACACCTCCGGAAGATGAAAAACTTGTCATGGCACAGATTCAGAGATACTCTGAACTGACCGAACGAAGCCTTGATATGATTGAAAGACTTCTACAGCAAGGTTACGCCATGAATTCAATTGAAGTTAAGAAACTTCAAAACAAGCTGCATGACCTTGAAGTCAAAAGCAACTTCTGGCGAACCAGAATGATGAGGTATCTGTAATACCGAAACCAAATCAATGCCAAAGTAAGCTTTGAACGAAACAACAGCAGCAATGCCGTAATTGCCACAGTTCATCGCAGCTATACTCCTTTGCTCTAATACAAAGGGGTGTTCATTTAGCCACTCAGGCAGGGAATTGCAAAGATCCGATACGAGTCTGCAATTTCCTGCCTGAGCTGCATTATAAAGGTTTGACCAATTTAATACAATAGTTACAGGATACACAGAAACAAATATCAGAATAACTGCAAAAACCACCAAAAGATATCTTAACACTTTTGAGTCTCTAATAAGCTTAGTTATTTTCAATTCAGAAGTATTATTTACATTTTCTATTCTGTCTTCTATTTCAGGATGAGTTAAAAGCCACTTAGGAAACCATTTCGGCTTTGTTCCAATAAGTAGCTTTAAAATATTCATAGAAGAAATAAAACTTTCTTTGCATGTTATAGCAGAAGAAAACAGATCAGCCTGACGTTCACAGTGTCTTGCCAAAGCAGTAAAAACCAATGCAAAAAATGGAATGAACACAACTATTTCAAGAATATAAGTCGTGGTGCTGTTAATATAAAAATATGGGAAGTATATAATCAGCAAAGATTTAAAAATAATAGCCAGCAAAATAGCATTAATGGAAAAAAGCAGATAGGACAACACGTGGCCTAATCGCAGATGCCCAAGTTCATGCCCCACAACAGCTTCTATCTGATTGTTAGTAAAAACATCCAAAAGAAAATCAGTAATATAAACAAATCTGAATTTGCTAAGCAAACCAGCAACAGCAGCGTTTGGCAATGGTTCATTAAAAGTATTCCATATTTTAACACCAGCTATTTTAGTTTGCGCTTTTTCGCTAATCTCGCTGATTCTCTGGCTAAGTTCGTCATTTGCGTTTTCTGTTTTCCATGCCCAATTAAATAGTCTTGGAGATAAAATATACAAACCGAACAGGAAAAATGGAGCTAGAACAAGAGTTCTAATTTCACCCATCAATTCCATGCCTTTGCTCAAACCTAAATCTTCAAGAATTATCCAAAATAAAACCGGTGGGAAAAATATAATAGGCACCGTAAGTCTGGCTCTGTAAAAATCCTCTTTAGACTCTTCCTCAGAAAGCAAAGGCTGCATAATATCATATATCGTGAGCATAAAAGGTTTTAACAGCAATAAATACAGAAACATCGCCAAAACAATGTTAAGAGTAACAGAAAAATCTGATAATAGAGTTTCTTTAAAGGCAGATATCGGGTTAACAAAAATAAAAAAAACACATATCCAACCAACTATAATAAAACAAAAAATATTGTATATTTTAAAAAAGCCCGGTATTTTACCTGTTTCACTGAGTTTTTCACTACATGCCGGCAACCAGACAAATAAAATCAGAAGAGTTATAAAAAGCCAAATAGCAGCAGCAGTGTGAGGCATATTTGAACAATAACCAGCAAATTCACTGCAGCCGTAACAAAGCAAAATAAGATGTATAAACTGCACTATCATGTCTCTATGATAACACAAGTTAAAAAGAATTAGGAATTATAAAAACGAGGAATAAAGAATTAGAGCGGTGGTTGTTTAGAGTTTTGAAGCCAATTCTTCTGGTGTATCACAAATTTCAAAAAGACTATAATTGCCTTCTTTAATAGTCTTTTCTTTTATTCCATGATTAATCAAAGCAATTAAAGCATCAAAATAATCATCACTGTTTAACAGATAAATAGGCTTATTGTGACTGCCTACCTGTTTCAAAGTAAGAACAGTAAAAAATTCATCGTATGTGCCGATGCCACCGGGCAAACAGACTATAACATCTGATTTATCAAGCATAATCTGTTTTCTAGGTCCTAGATCATCTACTTTTATAACTTCATCTAAGCCTTGATAAAGCTTGCCCTGGTCTCCCATATTCTCAATGGAAGCAGCGCCAGATTTAAAGCGGTTTTTCAAAGTTTCTGTATCAGTCATATAAGTTGGTATAACACCGATTAAAAAGCCATCAGCAGCCTTATAAGAATCTGCAACAATTCTCATCAAACCTTGTGCTGTACCACCATATAACAGATTGTAACCTTTTTCTGCTACCAATTTAGCAAATAAAGCCGCTTCTGTTTTTATAAAATCAGAAACATCATTTGAAGAAGAACAGAACACACAAAGAGTTTTATTTCTTTTCGTCGTCATCATCTTCTCCGTCATCTGGTTTATCTTCATCCACTAAAGTATTTTCGGTCAATTCGCCTTTTTCGTAAGCTCTAATCCAATGATTCAAAAGGAAACCATTTGTTTTTAAGAAATCTTTAAAGCTACGGTGATCTCCTTCTTCACAAGCTTGCTGATAAGCTTTTGTAAAATCCTGGGTAATATATTCTTTTAAGGATTTATCCAAGAAAATACCTGCTCCAACAAGGAAATGCTGATCTCCTAGTTTTAAAACACGGGTAAAAAGCAGATTTCCTATTTCTGCCACATCACCATTACCCATAGATTCTTCTACTTCAAAGGTTTCGCCCGTAAAAGCATCTCTTAAAGTAAGGGATTTACCGGGAACACAGCCTCTGACTTCCAAAAGATTCAGTGAAGTGTCTTCTAAGGCCTTACAAATCTGCATTTCCTGAATAGAAAGAACATCTGCTTTTCGTCTGATGAATTCATCCATCAGGCACATGTTTTCTCCAACAACACCCACATCATCAAGCAAAAACCAAGTTAAAAACAGAAATTCATCAGTAGGATTAAATTCATATTCTTCTTCAGGCTTAAGATCATAGAATATTTCTAAGGATTCACCCAATGAATTTAAAAATTCCTGTTCTACAGAAAACTCCATAAGTTTTGCAAAAAGCCCGCCGAATAATTCTTTCAGCTTTTGTGTTCTATCATCTGACATATAAATACTTCCTGATTTTTAACTTGGCTTCAATCTTTCAGTTGTTTACTCTATATTTTAGTCATCAGTAAACTTAGCCATTTTCATGCCAACGACTGCTTCACCTTTTTTGCGTAAACGAACAGCTTCTGGAGTTATTTCAACCCATTCGTCATCAGCAACATATTCCAAGCACTGATCAAGAGTCATACGTCGTGGAGCAGGCAAAGTTTCAAGAACTTCAGATGTAGCAGAACGATGGTTAGTAACATGTTTCTTCTTGGTAATATTAACCTTCAAATCTGTATTCAAAGGTCTTTCACCAACTACTAAGCCTTCATAGATTTCTTCACCTGGAGCATAGAATAAAACTCCGCGTTCAGAAAGGTTCTTTATAGCATAAGCAGTAGCTGGACCTGGGTCTGTTGCTACCATAACGCCATTTCTCTGATCTGGAATATCGCCACGGTATGGTTCATAGCCTCTGAAACACTGATTCATAATACCAGTACCGTTTGTTAATGTAAGAAGCATTGAACGGAACCCTAGCAAACCTCTGGCTGGAGCAGAGAAAATCAATCTTAAATAATTGTCGAGAAGACGTTTTGTATCTTCAAGAATTGCTCTGCGAGGCAATAAAGCATTCATAATTGCACTCATATAGCTTTCAGGAACGTCAACGGCCAATTCTTCTATTGGTTCAAGAACTTCGCCAGTATTTTCATCTTTTTTGAAAATTGCTTTTGGCTTGCTGACTTGAAGTTCATAACCTTCACGACGCATAGTTTCAATAAGAATGCCAAGGTGCAATTCACCGCGGCCAGAAACCAGGAACTGGTCGTTTCTGCCAGGAACTGGTTCTACACGCATTGCAACATTTGTTTCCAATTCCTTCATAAGTCTGGCATGTATCTGTCTGACAGTCAGGAATTTGCTTTCTTTACAGCGGCCAGCAAATGGACTTGTGTTAGCTGCAAAAGTCATTGAAATAACTGGCTGGTCGATAGCAACAACAGGTTCTGGATCACAGAGGTCAGTACAAATAGTGTCACCAATACAAATATTAGGAATACCGCATATAGCAACAATATCGCCTGCACCAGCTTCTTCTATTTCTACCCTTTGAATGCCGTGGAAAGAATAGAGTCGCATAATTTTGCATTTTTCAGCAACTTCTGAAGGATTGCTTCTGTAAACATCAGCCTTTGAAGTTAAAACACCTGTAAGAATACGACCAACACCAATACGACCAACGTAATCGTTGTAATCAAGACTAGTTATCTGAAGTTTTGCTGGGCCTTCAAGATTTGCTTCTGGAGCTGGAACTTGCTTGATGATTTCTTCAAGAAGAGGTCTGATGTCTTTTCTTTCATCAGACATATTTCTAACGGCATAACCTTCACGACCTGATGCATAAAGAACCGGGTAATCCAGCATTTCTTCTGGAACACCAACATCAATAAACAAATCAAGAATTTCATCCTGAACTGCTTCAACACGAGCATCTGGTCTGTCTATTTTATTTATAACGACAACAGGTCTTAAACCAGCAGCAATTGCTTTCTTCAAAACAAAACGAGTCTGAGGCATTGGTCCTTCAAAAGCGTCAACCAATAAAAGACAACCGTTTGCCATATGTAATACACGTTCAACTTCACCGCCGAAGTCAACGTGCCCTGGGGTGTCTACTAAGTTAACACGGTATCCATTATATTCAAGAGAAAGATTCTTAGAAAGAATAGTAATACCACGTTCTCTTTCAATGTCGTTGTTGTCCATAAAGCGTTCTTCAACATGCTGATTATCACGGAAGAGGCCTGACTGTTTAATCATAGCGTCGACCAACGTGGTCTTTCCATGGTCAACGTGGGCAATAATGGCTACGTTACGTATCTTTTCAGGATCAAAAATGTGTCTATGTGCTGTCACTGTAATACTCCTAAAGACAAAAGTCAGGTCTTTTTATTTAAGGCAAATATTTTATACAAAGTCTATTTCTCTTGCAAGTTTTTTTTAAAATTATCTCAACTAAAAATAGAAAAAAAGCTAAAATAAAACAGTCTCTAAATTGCTTCAGAAACTGTTGTTCACTAAGTTTTGTTGAATCACATTTTCCTTTTTAATTTTTGTAGGTTAGAAGAAATTTCCTGTTTGATGCAAAAAGCTTTTTATTTCTGAAAGTTGTCTTAAACAGGCTTCTCGCCCTAATTGATGAACTTTTTTAAGCTTTTCTGGTTTCATCTCTATACGTCCAATATTTAAATCCTCAGAAGGAGCTATTAGAAGCGTATTGCCTTTCTCGACCTCTCCCTTAATATATTCAAGTTCTGCATTATACACTTCGTGTCTATGTCGCAGACAGTCAACGACTTTAGGATATCTATGCAGCAAAAACCTGATAAACCACATATTTCTTGTAGGCTTTTTCTGAAAACCTAAAGGCTGTGTTAAAACAACTATGTTTCTCTTATAACCAAGTTTTTGAAATTGCTGAAGAGGAATTGGGTCGCATAGTCCACCATCATATAAAATATAATTATCTATAAAAACAGGCCTGCAAACCATAGGAAGAGAAGCCGATGCCCTAAGCCATTCCAGCATATTGTAGTCAATATGGTTCATAAGCTTATACACAGGCTTTCCAGTAGTTGCATCAGTACAAACCAAATAAAAATCCATTGGGTTTTCTTTATAAGTTTTATTGTCGAAAATATCTATTTCTGTAGGTAGAGTATGATAGCTAAATTCGGCATTAACAAAATTACCTGTTTTTAAAAAGGATCTTAAGCTTATATAATTGGGATTATTGCACAAATTTACGTTATACCGCAGTGCTCTACCTATTTGTTTAGATTTTATGTTCATTCCAAAACAGGCACCGGCAGAAACCCCAATAGTACCATCGAAACAGGAATCTAAGCCATTTTTCATCAGTTCATCAATTACACCAGCAACAAAAAGTCCTCTCATTCCACCGCCTTCAAGAACCAATCCCTGTTTCATATGACTTTTCCTTTTTTATTTTTTTATAATATAACATCTGTTGCAATAATCTATCAACTTAAGGCTGACGAAGAAAACAAGAATCAAGCTAAAGCAAAACCGCCTCTGAATTGCTTCAGAGGCGGCTGTTAGCTAAGTTTTGTTGAATCGCATTTTCCTTTTCGGAAACTTTCAATCTTTTGTGACTCGCTTGGCTTTGCCTTGCGGTCTGCTTCGGGGGTTTCCCGTTGCTTCTGCCTTTTTGGCTTGTTCGTGGTTAGCTTGAAGCGTCACCGCTTTTCGGCTTCCCCTTCTTGTCTTTGGTGTCCCTTAGAGTTTTTGGCGGTTGCCTTCGGCCCTTATTTGTTCGAGTCTGACCTTCTAGCGTTCGTCGCTCTCAAGGTTCTAAGTAACAATCACCTACACCTTTTGGTTATTCGGTTTGCTTTTGTTTCGCTTTCCTCTTTCGG
>ONIU01000206.1 GCA_900317935.1 uncultured bacterium | reverse complement strand
TTTGGAGTATTGTCATGAAACTTTCTAATAACCAGAATAAGAATGGTATGGTATTACCAATAATCGCAGTAGGCATACTTGTTGTTGCTGGTCTCACTCCATTTCTAATATCAAATTCAGAAGTGAATGCACTGGTTACTAAAAGTATTGACGATACAAACAAACAAACTTGGGCATTAGAAAGTGCTGTAGAAGATAGGTTAAAAGAAAGCACCAACAATATACCTGGTTTAAAAACAATTGCCAATAATGAATCAGAAGAACAAGAAGTAATGTTCAAGTATGAAAATAAGGCAGATGTGAATGCTTCTCCTAATCTTGAAGCGAAAATAGCAGTTAAAGAATATAATACCTATTTAAATAAGAATTCTTATTATCATGCTTATATCAAGAATCAAGAAAACTATAATTTAAATCAGTTGAATAGTACAGAAGTAAAACCTGGTGTTTCTGTTGTTAACAATACCACATATGTTTGGGATAAATATGGAAAGCTTTATGAAATAGTTAATAAAAAATTAGTTCAAAGACAAGTTGTTGATAACAAAGGAAAAACTCAGAAGGTATGGCAGGTTGTTTCTGATGGAAATAATCCAGTAGTGGTTACTGCTAGCAGTAGCCTTTCTGCTATAAATGTTAATGATAAAAGTTCCTATGGAACAGGCTTTTATAAGTTTGCAGCAAAGTCTGAAGCTTTTCAAGCAGGTATTAAACAAGCAGAAAAAGCTAATTTGGTTATTCCAACTAATACATCTGCTGCTAATAATTTTAATACCGCTCATCCTAACGCTAAGATTGAAGATGTAGCTGTTAGCGAAAATCATGCTTTGGCGATAGTATATGATAATGATTCTGACAATAAATGGCAGCTTTGGGGATGGGGAAACAATTCAAAAGGCCAGGTTAACTGTATAGATGAAGCCCCCGAAAACTACAATGATAGTTTAGTTAATCTTTCTGATAATTACAAAGCAATTATTGCTCCTTCAGAAGATAATCCAACTGTTGACCTTTATGAATATCTGGATGATGAAGAAAACAATGGTATAGATGCTATTTCTGATTTTTTCAACGATTATTATAAATACATAACTGAAAATGGAAAATGTTATATTATAGATCCTGTTACCGGAGAAAAGGTAGAACACAAGTTAGGTCAGCAGAATAATGTTGGTTGTTCTTGTCCGTTCTGCCAAGATATAGCAGACACACAACAAGGAACTAAAGGATTTGCAAGTCCAATCACTATTACAGAAGATCAGCAAATTAAAAATCTTGAAATACTTGTAGATGGAAGTAATAGTCGTTTTGCAGATAAATATGATGAAAATAAAACAAAAGTTAAATGTATTATAACTGACTTAGATGATAAAAAAATATGTGAATTTGACAATGGCAAAGTAGATTCTCAAAACATATATGAGGGTTATGGCAAAAATACAATTTGGGCTGTTAAATGGAGCGAAGAAGACTTAAAAAAACCAGGAACAAATGATTTTTTCCCTATTGAAAAAGGTGAATACAAGTGTAAATTTNNNNAGAAAAAGATTTGTTTTGGAGTTGGATTGATAAAAACACACAACACAATGGTAACATTGATTCTTCATCTGTATACGGCTCTATATTCCGTATAAATAATAATTTGTATAATTTCAAAGACAAAAGAACCGAGAGAAGCTCAAAAGTGAATTATTATGCCATTACAACAGGTAAAAATTTTTCACTTGCCTTAGTATCACCAAAGGATTGGACTAGCGAGTCTGGAATTCCTGAATATTCTATTGTTGGTTGGGGCGACGCTACACTCGGTCAGCTAGGGAATGGTATTGGAAGTTCATCAGTAAAAATGGCAAAAATAGCAACTTATCCTACTGATTTTGATATAAAAGATTACCGTGATATGAAATCAGGTGAAAACCATACTTTGTTCCTGACAAAAGACGGTAAAGTATATTCATGGGGGGGGGCTGAAGATGAAAACATTTATGAGATTCATAAAGTTTTATTCAAAAACAACCCCAAAATAGTATATGTATTTGCTGGTAATAATAAATCTGCAGCAATAGATGAAGATGGCAGAATTTACGAATGGAGTCTTATCGAAGGCAAAAAAAATTCAATAATAAACCCAATTTCTGACGAAACCAGCCGTCTTTTTTCTGTTAAGTAGAAGATAAAAATAGTAGCATTATGAAAAGCCTTTACCCTCTTGTTAAAGAGAGGGTAAGGGCTTTCTCTTACAACAAACAGGGCAAACGCATGCTTTTATAGTAATTAATCAGCGCGTTTGAGTGACATTATTTTTTGTATACACGAACCAGATTAAATACTAATAATTCTCATATATCACAGAAAAAGATGAAGATATTTACGGCCTTTTTGCCTCGTAAAGCAATTAATGGAGAGTCTCTTAATGCTTAAGCCTTGAGAGGATACAAAAGTTTAAAAAAGATTATAAAATAGCTATTAAGAGAGGCTTAAACTCTAAATTATTAGAAATGTTAACGATTAATTTCCTAAAATAAAAAATCCCACAAAGTTTTACTTTGTGGGATTCTTTTCAATTCAAATTAATCAATTGGTAGTATTGATGTTCTTCCAAGCAGTATTTAAAGCGGTAGTAGAATCTGTATTAATTACTATATCAGTTCCACCAGAAGTAGGAGCAGTAAGACCAGCTTGATAAATTATAATCAACTTATGGTTTTCGTCAACTCTAGCACTCAATGTGTAATCATTACCAGAGTCATTCTTGAACTGTCTAGTAGCAAGAGGAGCATAGTAATCTAATTTATAGGTAGTATTACCTTCTGCTGGAATTAAAGCAGCATTATCAAGATAAATGCTTTTAGCATCGTATCCCTTAGAAGCACCAAGTGCTACCATCATGTGTGCACCAGTTACAGTGTTCTGATAAGCAGCTAAGAAAGATGATTTTCTAGCTTCTCTGAGAGCATCACTTGCACCCTGTGAGAATGTTGGAGCAGCAGCAGCGGCTACGATAGCAAGAATAGCAACTACGAGTAAAAGTTCCATTAAAGTAAAACCTTTTTTGTTCATTTTGTTAATCCTTTAAATAAAAATTTATGATTACAACCTTTTAATGTGGCATACTTTTAACATACTTTTACCATCTATGCAAGTTTTTTCTGAAAATTTGTTTTATATTTTGTAAAGATTTAATTATTGGAAATGTTTGTGATTTTTTTGTATTCTCTAAGCTTTTTTTTTATTTATAAATAATTTGACATCAACAACTATATATGATAATTTCAGCCTACTTAAAAAAGACTATATTATATAGAAGGTATATTATGAATAGAAAAGCTTTTACACTAATGGAATTGCTACTTGTTATAGCTATTATGGCTATTGTTGCTGCGGCTGGTGCACCTATGTTTTCAGAAGGTAGCGATCAAGCTTTAAAGGAATCAAAGAAAGCTGCATTCCTCCATGCATATCAAAATGCAGTATCTGGAGCTAATATAATGATGGGTTTACTCCTGACTAATTACACCAAAAGTGCACAAGGGGCTGATAAAACTATTGCAGCAGGATTTCTTCCTACAGGTCTAAGTTTAGATGCAAATAATCAGTGGAAAATCAATAATGAAGTTAAAAATTTAACTTATTTTTCTCCCCTTGCTGGAAGAGTATTTTACGATTTAAATGGTAAGCCTTATTTCTTTAGTGCAAAAATAGGAGAAAACCAGACAGTAGTAGTTTATTATGTTGATCCAGGTATAAACAAATATAACGATCAACAGAAGACATTAGAATACTATCATGGTTCCGCTTATACTCAAAAGGATAGTGGTCATGACTTAGATTTTACTAATGGTAAAGATTTAGATTATTATTGGAAAAAAATTAATAATTTACTGTAATATTAATAATAGCTTAACCAAAAACGTCTGGGTTGATGAACTCTCCCAGGCGTTTTTTTATGCTCATAATTTAATTACAATTTTATCTAAATTTTTCCGCTTTTTCTGACTTTTTGATTTGCTTCGTTATCATACTTAAAGTTTATTTCTATTTATGCTATTATTAGTAAAAATATTTATGGAGTTTTAAGTGGCAGAAAGATTTGTTTACCACGGAAGCAATATTATTGTTGATAAGCCTAAGATCTTAACAAATGGTTTCTTTAAAGATTTTGGCTATGGTTTTTATTGTACAAATCTTGAAAAACAAGCAAAAAGATGGGCTATGACCCGCAGAAATAACCATATAGTAAATGTATATAAATTAAAAGAATTAGATGCTTTTAATAAATTGATTTTTGATTCTATGAATGAAGATTGGTTGAACTTTATTGTCAACTGTCGAAGAGGTCTAGAGCATAATTATGATGTTGTTGAAGGCCCTATGGCAGATGATACTATTTGGAATTTCATTGAAGATTATATTGGGGGAGATATTTCAAAAGAAGCATTTTGGGAATTGGTTAAATTTAGATATCCTACTCATCAAATTGTTTTTTGTAATGAAAAAGCTTTACAAGCTGTAATCTTTGAAAGGGCTTATTCTTTATGAAAGATATAATATATATGGATGAACCCATTACTAAAAATGATTTGTATTTTGTTTGCTATATTATAGAAAGAGTCGCCCGAAAACTTCATCAACCAAATAAATATGTAGTTAATTCTATAGGAGAAAAAGAACTATATAAATTAATTTGTAATGCTCCGGTTTTGCATTGTGAAAATCCATTAAAAATTGAGTCCGAATTAATAAATGATTATGGTTTGGTAAAAGGAAATTTTAACATATCTGATGTAGACAAAGAACTATGTGATAAAATACCATCAGAAACAGCTATCGGAAAGGTGTATATGAGATTAATTCAGGACACTTTACAACCAGAGGAAGATTATATAAATGGTTTGATTAGAGTGTACAACGACTCAATATGCGAAACAATAGATAATTATAATTGCAGTGCCTATTATGAACCATCATATTTTATTGCAAGGGCTTATTTTAATGGTGGATTCTAAGATAAATAATTATTTAGTAGAGTAAGCTAAAGTTTATTTCAAACTCTTTATCTATTGTGTGAATCGTAGACAATCTGCCGAATATCGGGCAAAGCAGAGGGTTGGTGTTTCTTCCAAAGAGAAACAAACTCTATATTTTTACGCCGGTTCACTAATGGAACTGGTGACATAGCGTGCAGATAAAGGCCTGATTCGCCCAAAGCTGCGATTAGTTTTTCTACTATTGATATTTGAAGTTCTGGATCTGTAATAACTCCGCCTTCAGGCACCTGATGACGTTCTGCTTCGAACTGAGGCTTAATCAAAGCAACTATGTAGGCGTTTTCTTTCATCATTGGAACTGCATTTGGCAGAATCTTAGTCAAAGAGATAAAAGAAACGTCTGTAACGACTATGTCAAAAGGTTCGCCTAAGTCACCTGGTTGAAGAAGTTTGAAATTGGTTTTGTCTTTTATTATTACGCGAGGGTCGTTAGCAACTTTTGGGTCTAAAAGCCCTTGGCCCACATCTAAAGCCACTACTTCGGCAGCCCCGTTCTGAAGTAAAACATCTGTAAAACCGCCTGTTGAAGCACCGATGTCGAGGCAACGAGTTCCAGATGGATCAAGCGAGAAATCATTTATGGCTTTTTCCAACTTTAACCCGCCTTTAGAAACCCACTTGCAATGCTTGCTCTTCAGCTCAAGTTCTGTATCTATTGGTATTTTTTCGCCGGCTTTATCCCAGACTCGATCACCAGTTCGTATTTCGCCAGCCATTATAAGGCGACGTGCTATGTCTAGGTTTTCTGCTAAGCCTTGTTCTACGACCAGTTCATCAAGTCTGAGTTTTTTCATATCAGTAGAGAAGCAAATAACATCAGATGATGTATTCTATTCCTTCAATTTTTACCTGAGATTGTGCGCCAA
>ONIU01000009.1 GCA_900317935.1 uncultured bacterium | reverse complement strand
TTATACTTTCATTGGCTGGACAGGCTCTAACGGTGATGTTCCACAGATGTCGGTAACAATAGAGTCTGGCACTCTGGGTGACTTAAACTATACCGCAAACTTCGAGGAAGTGCCCTATACCATAAGTTATCTGCTTAATGGAGGAACCAACAGCCCCTTGAATCCCACAGGTTATGCTGTTTATACTCCAACATTCACTCTTGGTGAACCTACTAGACCTGATCATGCTTTCGTCGGCTGGACCGAAGGCGCGGCAACTTTCCCCCAGATGCTCCCGGAGGTGCCTAGAGGCTCTACTGGTGATAAAGTATTCACAGCCCATTGGGTAGCATGTGAAACTTTCTATCTTCCGGGCGGTGTGCCTCTAGTAATGCATAAAATTCCTCATGGAACCTTTATAATGGGTAGTCCCAATGATGAACTGGGGCGCGAATTAGATGAGAATGATACTAAAGAATCGCCACAACACCAGGTTACTATCTCAAAAGATTTTTACATCGGGAAATTCGAGGTCACTCAGGCTCAGTATGAGGCTATAATGGGAACTAACCCATCAAGCTTTACCGAATACGCTGACTCACCTTCGAGACCTGTAGAAAATATTTGCTGGAATGATGCAAAAGCATTCTGCGCAAGCTTAACAAACTATATTGGTGCTTCAATACCTGATGGTTTCACTGGTTTTGATTTGCCTACAGAAGCACAGTGGGAATATGCCTGCCGTGCAGGAACCACAACCAGTTTGAATAACGGTACCAATATAACAGTAACAACTGGGGTATGTGATAATCTCAGCGTCTTGGCTTGGTATGTATCAATATCAAACAATCAGACTCATGCCGTAGGGCAAAAAGCACCTAATGCATGGGGTCTCTATGATATGTATGGAAATGTGTTGGAATGGTGCCTTGACCGCTATGACAATGATTACTACTCAACCTGTGGTGACTGCACCGACCCTATAGGACCTAACGAAGGCTCATTCCGTGTTTTACGTGGTGGTAGTTGGTTTAGCAATCCATACTTCTGTCGATCTGCGTATCGGTTCGGTAATTACTATGCTTACGGTATTAACCGCTATGGCTTCCGCGTGATTCTTGCACCCGCTCCTTGAGTTGCCAAGCAAAGCTTGGCTGAAAAAACGCCTGTTTTAGGCGTTTTTTCGATTTTAGTGGTTTTTGGTATTTAGAGGCTATCGCCTCTCTTGTTTTTATTGTCTAATCGAAAGGTAGTAGGCTAACCGCATGTTATACGTCATTGCGAGCAGTCTTAGACTGCGTGGCAATCTAGAATAACTTTATGATTAGTCATTTATTGCTTTTGAGAGAACAAGCCTTGTGCGGAGAATAGAAGGTCTCGCGTCTACTGTCCCGAACAATATCCCACAAGCGACTTCAGTCGCTGTCCCACAACGAAGTGTATCACAGCTTAGCGTAACACTTCTCACCATTCCAACCCTTATAACAACTACCACGAGCAGCATTAACTGCCGTCTCATAGATTGCGTTAGTAATCGTCTCACAGAGGCCTTAGCTTTATAACTACCAACCACAAAAATAACCTTGGTGATAGCCAATTTTTAAATTGAGATATCAAAAATTTAAGATTTGGTTTACATAATATTTTTGAAATTTAAGACATTCTTTTTTTTAAAAATGTTCAATTTTTACACAGTAATTGAGAAAACTTTCACAAATATTTCTTGAAAAAATAAAAAAAATTTTTTATTTTTCTTTTAACAAAATTTATTAATTTGTATTATTTATTTTAAATAAAATTATTTATAAAAAAGGAATTTAAAAAATGAAAAAAACAATAAAAGTAGATGGAATGCACTGCAATCATTGTAAGATGAGAGTAGAAAAGGCTCTTAAAGCTTTAACCGGTGTAACTTCTGCTGTTGTAAATCTAGAAGCTAAAACAGCTGAAATCGAATCTTCAGCAGAAATAGACGATTTAGCTATAAATACAGCTATTGATGATGCTGGATTTAAGGTAATTAAGGATTAAGAATTAGAAATTAGGAATTAGGAATTAGGAATAAGAAGCCTTCTGCTAGCTAGAGTTGACTTCTCACACTAATAAAGGTGGGGGAAAGGAATACTATTTTTCTATTTCTCAGTTCTAATAAAGTATGTCTAAAACAAGAAAGAGTATTTTAATTGCTTGCGTAATCATGCTGGTCATTGTATTGCCAGCTTGGTTGTGCATCTATAAAATATCTCAGGGTGATAAGTTTATTATTTCTGACCCTGATTCTTTGCTATATTACAGGATTGTTGATCAGGCTTATCATAAAGGCAGCGAAAAATATCTTGATCATGATAATTACGGCAATTTCCCTTTTTTATTTAAAATAGGGTACCCAAGATTTTATTATTGGCTGCTTTATTTTAGTAAAATACTTTGTACAAAGATATTCCCATATAATGCTGATTTCTTAATGGGTTTGTTACCTGTAATAACTACAACTTTAACGGCATTATTGATTATTATATCTTTTTGCTTTTTGGGATATCCGCCTGTTTTTTTACTTTTTGCTGCATTTCTGCTACTGCCTAATTCATCGGCTTTTTCTGTTGGCAGCTTTGCAAAATTGGATTATGACCATATTCTTTCTTTGTATGTTTGGGTTTGGGTTTTGTGTTCGATGTTCTATCAGGATTCAGAAAAAAAGATATGGCTTTATCTTGGTGGAATAGCATCAGCCCTTCTTTTTGGCAGTTGGATTGGTTCTCTGCTTTTGTTTTTTGTAGTCACTGTTGTCTGTGTACTATTATGGTGTTTTAATTCAAATTTATGTAAAAAATATTTGCCTTACTGCAGTATTACTTTTGGTATTGCCGCTGTCGTAAATACTTTGGTGGTGCTGATTTCTCCGGGCAGATACGGTACCGCTCTATTAGATTTCGGAATAATACATATTTCTGCGATCTTTTTGGCTGCTTTGGGAATCTTTATTTTAACTAAATTTAATCCTTCTAATAAAAGTAAAATTATTTTCTTTTCGATAGGAGCGGTTATTATCCTTCTTTTTGCTATTATAGACCCTGCCGATACGAAAGACTTAGTTGAAAGAGTTTCGGGAACAGATCCGATTTTTCTTGAAATAAATGAATTACAGCCTTTAATAGAAATAAAAAAATTGTTTGTTAATAAAATTTCTGTTGAAAAAGCTGTTTTAAACTATAATTTATTTATCTTTTTATTTCCTCTTTTTATTTTTATTTCTGCTAAAAAGCTTTTAAAGAAGGAAAGCGCCAGTATTTTGCAATTATGGTTAATTATTGTTGCTTTTGCAAGCTTTTATCAGAATCGCTATATCAGAATTTTTGGAATTGGAAACTGTCTTTTTGCTGCTTTTATTCTTTATTTTTTATGGAAAAGCTTATCTGGTTATATAGAAAAAGCAAAGTTATCTAAAGCACGGGTTTTTGTGATTTTTATTTTGTTATTACTGACCATAAGAGCTTCAGCGCTTTGGGGGCTTTCTTCTTTTAGTAATAGTATTAGAAATTCAGAGTTAGCTGCTTTTGATTGGATAAAAAAGAATACGCCACCAACTTCCGGATATTATGACAATAAAAAGCCAGAATATGGAATATTGGCCTATTGGGATTTTGGTCACTTAATAAATTTTTATACTCATAGACCTGTTATTGCCAATAATATGCAGAATGGTGTTAAAAATATGGCTGATATTTTTTCTTCCAAAGATGAAGAAACTGCTTATAGGCTTTGTAGAGAACTTAGGGTTAAATATATCTTTATGGAACCCGACAGGATGCTTTTTCCTTCAACAATAGATTATTGGCCGGCTTATAAGAATCAAAAGAGAGCTCCAGGCTATAGGGCTTTGCCTTATAATGTTGAAAGAAGCAAAGACTATGATAAATGGTTTTTTACTTGGCTAAACAAATGGTTCGGATTGCGTTCCATAGGTAATTTTGAAGCATCTTCCAATTTTAGAATAGTTTATGCTAATGCAGAAAGCAATTCTCCTTCATTTTCTACAATGTTTTTTGAAATTGTGCCTGGTGCCAAACTTGTTCTGCAGGCTAAACCAGAGACAACAGCTAATGTTTCTTTGACTATTAGAATTGGAAGAAAACTATTAAAATATCAAAAAGAAAAGAAGGTTGAAGAAAACGGCTTAGTCAGTTTTCTTCTTCCCTATTCTTGTTCTTTTAATAATGGGGTTGTTGCTTCAATAGAGTTTTATGATGTTTCTTTTGTTTCACATGAAACTAATCAGAAAGTTGTTGGCAAAGTTTCTGTAAAAGAAGCAGATGTTATTGCTGGTAATACGGTTGCTACCTCATCTATTTTTATTTTTAGATAATTACCTTTATTCATAAAAATAAAAAAGAGGTTAGTCGATGTATAGTGACAAAATCGTGAACTTTGTAAGTATTACAAAGTTAAGCCCAAAGACTTGTTATTTATGCAAAACCGTATAAGTTATGGATAACGAAAACAAAAAAACAGATGAATCTCTAGCAGTAGAAGATTCAAGCGAAACCATAAAATCTAATGAATCATTAGAAAAAACGACTTCTAATGATTCACGTGAAACAAAAAAAACTTCTGTAGCCCGTTCCGCTGCAATCATGGGTATTGCTACTTTTCTAAGCCGAATTGCCGGATTAGTAAGAGAACAGACTTTTGCTTACCTTTTTGGTGCAGGAAAATGGACGGATGCTTTTAATGTCGCTTTTAAGATACCGAACCTATTAAGAGATCTTTTTGCAGAAGGCGCAATGAGTGCTGCTTTTGTCCCAACCTTTAACTCTATTTTGCAAAAAGAGGGTGAGGAAAAAGCATTCAGACTTACAAACCTTACTTTTTGTGCAATTCTGATTATTGTTGGAACATTGACAGCATTAGGCATGATTCTGAGTCCGTACATTGTACAGATACTTGCCCCCCAATTTATAAATGATCCTGAAAAATTCAATGTTACAGTAACTATGACCAGAATCATGTTTCCGTTCTTACTGGTTATTTCCTGGGCGGCTATTTCTATGGGAATGTTGAACTCATTAGGGGAGTTTTTTATTCCTTCTGTTGCACCAGTCTTTTTGAATCTTTCTATGATTTTATCCGGCTGGCTTATCTGCCCGTTGGCAGTAAAATTCAATATGCCTTCTATTACTGGTATGGCTATCGGCGCTATGCTTGGAGGTATTTTACAATTTACGGTTCAACTTCCTTCTTTAATAAAAAAAGGTTGGAAATTTTTCTGGTGTTTGGATTTTAAAGACCCTGGCATTAAAAAAATCGGCAAATTAATGATTCCTGGAACAGTGGGATTGGCAGCAACTCAGATTAATGTTGCTGTTAACACTATTTTAGCAACCTCTCAAGGGGATGGGGCTGTTAGCTGGATTAGTTATGCGTTCAGAATTATGCAACTTCCTATAGGAATATTTGGGGTTGCTGTTGCCCAGGCGACTTTGCCTGTTATATCCAGACAGGCGGCAAGTGGCGATAAAGATGCAATGGCAGGAACTTTGGCAAGTTCTATAAGATTATCTGCTTTTATTAATCTTTGGGCCTGTTTTGCCTGTGTTGCTTTGGCTGAACCTGTAATACGCATTATTTATCAGCACGGAAGGTTTGGAATAGATGACACTTTAGCTACAACAGCTGTATTGAGAGCTTATTCTATAGGTCTTGTTTTTTATGCGCTTATAAAGATTCTAGGCCCGGCATTTTATGCATTAGATGATACTAAGGTTCCTGTAAAAGCCAGTATCATTTCTATTGTTGTTTCTATAATTTTGAGTCTTTCACTAATCAAGCCTTTTGGTTATATAAGTTTGCCTTTCAGCAGTAGTATGGCTGCTATTGTTAATGCTGGTTTTCTCTTTTTTGTTTTGCAGAATAGAGTAGGGGGCTTTGGAAAATACTCATTAATCTCTGGTCTGACTAAGATTTTGATTTCTACAGCGCTTTCTGGAGTTGCAACCTATTATTCGTATATTTATTCTGTAACTTATATAGCTTCAGCATTACCTAAATATGCTGCCGGAACTTTTATAAATTCTTCTGCTTCTATGTGTGTGGGTGGAATTGCAGGCTTAATCGCATTATATGTTATTTCCAGAATTCTTCATGTTGAAGAAGCTGATAGAGCAGCGGAACTGGTTTTAAATAAACTTCGTAGAAGAAAAAATACAGCGAAATAGTTGATTAAAATAGCTATAATAGGATATTCTAAAAGAAACTTGCTGTAACTAATTTATTTTAGGGTCTGACTATGAATTTTCCTGTTAACTGGACAGCTTTTGTTGGTAATTCTCTTCTTGTTATGCTGGTTTGGTGCTTCATGGCTACAGCTTTTTATTCCTATGGTAATTTTTTAGCAAAGCTGATTGGTATTAACATAGAGGGGAACAAGAAGCATGCTGCAAAAATATGGTTAGGCTGGATATTTGGTCTTTTCTTTTTTGCTTTCTATCATTTGTTTTTTCCTATAGATGCATTTGCAAGCAGTTTGTTTTATTTCTCAGGAATTATATTTTTCTTTATAAAATACGGAAAAAAACTTTTGCCTTTTTTGAAATCTCTCGGTACTGTTAAGCTTACTGCTATTTTGCTTATTTTCTTTACTTCTTCAATTATTGCAATACAATTACCCGTTAATTACGATACCGGTTTATATCATTTAAACTCTATAAGATGGGCAAATGAGCATCATATAATCAAAGGAATAGGCAATGTTCATGTCAGATTAGGGTTAAATCAGCTATTTTTCTTGTATGCGGCCTCTTTGAATTTTCATCCCTATCTGAATGATTATGCTTTTCACGCTGCTAATAGCTTTTTATATGCTGTATTTGTTGCAACTATGGTATTAAGTGGAACTATAGTAGATTTGCTGTTATTGTGTCTTTTTTTCTATATTCCTATGCCTTATTACTGGATAGCAAACCCGACACCAGATATAGCATCAACTTTATTACAGATTACTGCTTTCTGGTTCTTTATCGAAGCTGTTTATTTCAGACCAGAAGGGAAAGACAAGGCTCATGTTATTTCTTTGGCAGCCGTTTTATCAGCAATTCTTGTTACTGTAAAACTTAGCAATATTCTCTTTGCTTTCGGGCTAGGGTTTATTACTTTGATTTATTGCAGAAAACATCCTTTTGATGTTATTGGTAAAAAGGTGTTTTGCAGAACCTTTATTTTTATTGGTTTATTTGTGGCCTTGTGGGTATTAAGAGGTTATATCCAGACAGGTTATCCGGCTTTTCCCTCTGATATTGGCGGTATAAAGTTCGACTGGTCTGTTCCCAAAAGGCTTGCCAATTATATGGAAAATTGTGTGTATTGCGGTTCTAGAACTAATGGTCAGATTGTTAATCCGAAGCATCCTATTTTTATAGAAAAATGGGCTTGGCTTGATGCCTGGATTAAATGGAATTTCTTTGATGAAAAAGAGTACTTGAATGGTGATTTTAGATCTGATCTTGTTACATGGATTATGCTTATATTATTCCCTATGATTATGTTTAACTGGGGAATGGGGTCTATAACGCTCTTTGTTATTTCAATGGCTTTATTTTTAGTCTGGTTGCGGGCTTTGATTCGTAAAAAAGTGCTATTTAGCCAGACAAACTATGTGTTTTACCTATTTTTAGCTGCTTTTGCTTCTATTTGTTTCTGGTTTTTTGTCGCTCCAGAAGTTCGTTTTGCCAATGGCATTTTCATAGTGCTGTTTATTTCTTCTTTGTTGTTAGTAAAGAAGGCCTACCCTGTTCTTGCACTAAATACCAACTTTAGAAGAAATATGTTGTTATTCCCTACAATAATGTTTATATGGGCTTTTGGACTAGGTTACTCTGTTGATGCTTTCAGAGTAGATGGAATGATGAAACTGAACAAGGTACCAATGAGTAAATTTGTTACAAATTCAGGAATAAGTCTGCTAGTGCCGGTTTTAAGCGATCAGTGTTGGGATTCTGATTTGCCCTCTACTCCAGAACCAGAAAAGGGGTTAACTTTAAGAGGTATTTCAATTGACGATGGTTTCTGTATTAAAGAATAAAATAGGGAAATAGCTATTTATATATATTATTTATCATAATACTAGGGTTGAATAGTATATTTTTTCTAATTTTTTCCCCTCGCTTTGTATATTTCTTCCTTCAGAACAATATAAAAAATAATTAATATTATGTAAACTCTAAAGACTATAAACCATAAAAAAGTATTTCAAGCGGTACATTCGCTGTGGTATAATGATAATATGCTGTATAAATTTTTTAACAAAAAAGGTAATATTACTGTTGTTCTTATTGGGCTCATCAGCGTAATGCTACTGATGACCTTAGCTTTGTCTAAAAGAATGACTGGTCATACGCAATTGCTTACGTTAGGTGACTATACTCAGATAAGCAGATATTTTTTAGAGTCTTATATGAGTCATGTTATGCAGCAAGTTAGAGCACAGGTTAATGATCCTACTTCAGAATTGAATAATGCTATATGCAATAATACAGACTCTGATTTAAGTCGCCTTTTTCAAAGTAATTATATAGAATCAGATGAATTAAAAAAGCTTTCTGAAAAATATACTCCAAATATAATATATAAAAAAGATAATATTTCGGTAATTCTTACAGGCGATACTGGTTTTCTAAAATATCCAAAAGGAATAGGTTGTTCTCAACTAAAAGAACGAAAAGGTCATCTTCAAATAACGTGTAGTTGTGAATTTAATAAACGCAAGTATGAACTCAAGGTACAATACCCTTTTTCTGTTGTTTATAGAATGACTCCTATTCTGAAAGACTTTATGCTGTTTGTTGATAGAGTTAATAGTGATCAAAATTCTGAAAAAGACTATATTAATATTTTTAGAGTAGGAGAAAATGGTTACTTAGACAAAAATGAACAGAAACTTCGCCGTGAAAATCCAATTCGTAAAGATTTAAGACCATTTGTTTTATTCCAGCCGTTAGATGACAATTATGATAATTCTTATACTAGTGGTAAAGTTTATTTAGGAGCTCCAGGTGGTAGTTTTAATTCTTTTGGAAGTTCTTCTGATTATCCAGTATATTTGAACTTATCTGGTGGCGATGATTTTAAAATGGATGAAACTTTTCTTGTTTCTGTAGATGACTTAGGGATTGACAGTTCGTCTTCATCTAATGAGTTAACAGATATACCAATGTTCCGCGATAAAAATCTGAGAGAAGTGAGTTTGCCTGGATTATTTTTGCCAATGGCTAATGCCGACCAAATGGGAATGATTGGGATAATGGGTTTTAGTACTAAGGCAAGTGAGTTGTTTGATGGTAGTTCTTATAAATTAGAAGATTTTTTCCCTCCTGAAAAGCTTAAAGGTTTAAACCCTGTAATGTTAAATAATGAAGATAAGAATCGACCCTTAAAATTGGCTGAAGCTATGAGTTACTCATCTGGATTAAGACTTATGGGATTAAGAAGATATGATGGGTTTATTGTAGATAGAGAATTATATGGTAATATTTTGGCAAGATTTATGGTTTTTTCTTTTTGGCAAGTAGGAAGTAGTCAAGGTGTTCCTTTAAGTTATGATTTAACTAAGTCTAATTCTGATATTCCAAAACAGATAATTTGGTCTGGAGACGAAAAAGAATTTAAACCAGCAAATGAAAAATCTTATCAGACTTATATGTCTAGAGTTATGTCTGGCATTGACAGAGCTAAAGACGATGATTTTAATAGACTAAGTCCAGAAACAAAAAAGCATTATTTCATGGCTTTGAATATAGATAAAAGTAATGGTCAACATAGTGTTTTCAATGAAAATAATTATAATGATCAAAATCAATATTCTGAATCAGAAAACAAAAAAGGTAATGGTTTCATTTTCAGGGATGATGATGGTAATACTTCCCATTTCTATGATTTTGGGAAAAATTGGTTTGATTCAAATGATAGTTTTGATGGAATAGAAAAGCGTATTGGTAGGGCTTATAAAGATGAGGAAAGCTTTAAGAAGGCTGTGGGATATAATGATAATGCTGGAGCCGATTCTAAACAGTCTTTTAAAATCAATGGCGTAGTATATGTAAAAGGTGATTTGGATTTAAGCAAAGGAATGATTTTAGATTCTGATAGTTGTAGCGGAGGGGTTGTTTTAGTTGATGGAAATATTACGTTAGGAAATATATATAGAAAAGAAAAACTAGATGTTAGTCGCTTTACAATAGCTATGGGTGGTGAAGCTATAACTAATTTTACAAACTGGAATAAGGCCGATTCAAAAACATATATTGGACCGGATAAGATTTTGACTTTTGTTTGTTTAAAAGAGAAAGATAAGCCTTCTAGAAAAATTAAGGTAACCGGAAATGTATTATTAGGTGTGCAACTAATCAATATGTTGGATTTTGAAGGTTTTGAAGATCAGATTGAATTTAAACCAGCAAATAAAAATAACGGATTGATTTTTTATGGTGCAATTGCATGTAATAGATTAAATCTTATCAATAGAGTTCAAGAATTTGGAGATATAAGAATTTTTGACACTGGTGTTGATGGTGTTAATGCTCCATACTTTTTATACCCACCTGTAATGGCTGCAAAAGATATACCTTTGGCTGTTCAAATAATGGAAAATATGCGAACTTACCAACTTATCTCTGGAGTAGTAGCTGGGAAAGATGAAACAAGATGAGGTATAGAAGACAAGCTTTCTCAATGATTGAACTTATGGTAGGAATTTGCATATTTGCTTTGGCAATTCTTCCTTTGGTTTGGATGAGCAGTAAGCAAACTACTGGAGCTTACCATGTTGGCAAACATATGATGGCAGGGCAGATTGCCGCTAGTTATATGGATAATATTTTGAACCGTGATTATGATGCCATAGTAAAAGATATATTAAAAAATAAGAGTTCTGTTGAAATAAAAGGAGATGTTCTTGATCCTTCAACAGATATTAAAGATTTTATGAATTTAGAAGATATGGCGAAAAATCTTCAGAACGATAAAGCCAATGAGAACATTAAGGCTTCTTTTAAAAATTTTAAGTATATAATTCAATTAAATGAAAATACTAATGAAAAGGCAATAAGAGTTAGTGTTGAAGTTTCTTATCTTGTTGTTGAAACAAATAGAAGGAAAGCTGGGGATAAAACAGCTTCTCTAATTATTCATGCAATTAAATATGGTGAAAAAAATGACTAAGATAAGAGTACCCAAAAGAGCTGTGACTGTTGTTGAACTTGTTATTGTAGCTACATTATCTTGTGTTATTATGGGCGTTGGAATGGCTATGATGAGTCGTAGTAATACTCAGTTTAAGAAGAGTAATGACTTAATTAGTATTCAGCGTCTTATGGATAACATTATTGAACGTATTCGCTCAGATGTCAGGTCTTTAAATAGAGTGGTTCCATCAGATGATAATAATTCAAACAATGGAAATATTGATACAATAGATAATAATAAAATTAGTTTTATTGTTATAAAAGCATCTGAGAATGATGATGCTGTTAATGATGAAGATGTTAATGATGAAGATGGAATCTTTAATTATTCCAAAATTACTTATGAATTTAATCCAGAGGAAAAGACTCTTTATAGATACGAAACAACAGATTGTAATGAGTATGGTGATACTAATGGAAAAGGAAGCGATACTAAGTCTGATTTTCATGGTGCAAGACAGGTTATTTCCATGAATTTTGAACCTATTTTTAATAGTGATTTTGATGAATTCGGCGATAAGATAGATAACCCGCAAAAAAAAGGTGACGATTTTAAGTGTTTAAATGTAGCTATGCAGATTGCTTCTAATGAATATAATTCTGACGATTCTAATGCATCAACTTTATCTATTGCTTGCCAGTTTTATTCAACATGTGTAGAATCAGAATTAAGGATATCTAAATTAAGGGAACAAAAATAATTCTTTCTAATTCGGAGGGATAATGAAAAAGTCTAATTTAATTCTTTCTGTAGCAATGAGTTTTTTTATCGCTGCTGGTGCTGGTGCAGCAGATGACACTCTGGTTATTAAAGAAGCTAGAGAGCTTCAATTAGCTAAAAAGTTCGATGAAGCAGTTAAGTTATATGAAGCTAACATAAAAACTAAAGCTTCTGAAAGGCTTTATGTAGATTATGCTGCTTTGCTTATAAATCTTAAAAAGTATAAAGAATGTGATGAAATGTTGACCAAGGCATCTTCTTTTTATCCAGATAGTTTAAGAATAAAGAATGCATTGGGCATGGCAAAATATAAAAACGGGGATTTATCAAGCGCTTCTAGTAATTTCTCTTATGTTTTAAGCAAAGATCCTGAAAATAAGTATGCTAAGACAATGCTTGAAACCATACGTAAAGAAAAAGTTGCCGCGAATTCACCAATTGGTGATTTAAGCAACGCTAAAAATGATTTGGCTGATGCTAGTGATGATTCTGATTCTAATGAAGCTTCTTTTAGTGGAGGTTTGACTTTCAAGATTTCTGATAAACTTAGTTTAGAAGAACAACAGGAACTTGCAAAGAAACTTTATAAACAAATGATGGAATTAGACAAAGAGGCTCTCACCGATTTTATAAATTTACATAAGCAAGTTATCGAAAAATGTTCGAAGACAGATCAGGCTCAGGAATCCTGCTGGAGACTTTCAAATCTTTACTTTATGGGATATCAGCCGCCGGATTTCGAAGGTTGTAAAGCTTGTTTGGAACATCTGCTTAAACAGTATCCAGATACTCCTCTTCTGCCAGATGCAAAGAACAGACTTATTATTTGTTACCAGAAAACAGATGATAATAATGGAGTTTGCAGACTTTACGAAGAATTATTTCAGAATGACCCTGAACCAGATGATAAGACTTTTATGATTAGAGCTTTGGAATATGCAAATGCTTTAGCTGGTGCCGGTAGAACAGATGAAGCTAGAGCGTGGTATACAAAAGTTCTTGAAAAAGATAATGGAAAGAATTCTCTTCAGGCAAGAGCTGCTACTAAAAAGCTTGAACAGCTTTAATATAGCATAAATGAGTTAGACCATGGAGGTCTTTTATATGGATAAGATTTCTAGAAAGACGATACATGGTCTTTCTCTTTGCTTGTTATTTTTTGCTGTTTTTATTATTTCCTCTGCAGATGCTATGATAAGAGATATTTCTTTGAATGAACTTATAAAACGTTCTGACGTTGTTGCTGTTGTCGATGTTTTAGCGGTTAAATCTGTAGGAACTCTTCCTTCTGGTGCTCAAGTTGTTGCTAATCTGGTTAAAGTTAATGAGCCTTTAAAAGGTAGTGTGGCTATTGGCGAAAAACTAAAACTAAAAACCAGAACAGTTGAAGATAATGCTGCTTTTAAAAAAGGTCAGAAGGTACTTCTATTTCTAAAAAAAGTAGATAATTATTATGAGGTCGTTTCTGGTATAGCTGGTACTTGGCCTATAGAAGAAGATGGAAATCTATACGGATACGGCACTGGAAATAATATTGCCGATGTGAGAAAAGCAATAGAATCTATTGAATCTGATAAGAAAGAAGATTCCAAAGAAGAATCAAAATCGGAATCTAAAATAGTAATTTCAATTTAATGCTCTGTGTCTTTTAAAAACAATCCTTTATTTCAACGTTTATTATCTAAATTAACTATTGCTCCAAATGGTATGAAATATGCTGCAGCTGTTTCAGGCGGAACAGACTCTGTTGCTCTGTTATTTTTGATAAGAGAATGGTGTCGTATGAAGCACAAAGGTTTTTGCGTGTTTCATGTTGATCATTCTATGCGAAATACCAGTTCTTCTGATGCTGAATGGGTCAAGAATCTTTGTGAAGAGCAGAATATTGAATTTTACACAAGAAAAGCTTCAGAAGAAGATTTAAATAAAAACCGTGAACTTGGCTCAGAAGGCTGGGCTAGAAATTTCAGATATTCTTCTTTTGCTCAAATGATAAAAGAATCCGGGGCAGATGTTGTTGTAACTGGGCATAATTCTAACGATCAGGCAGAAACTATTATTATGCGTATGCTCAGAGGCTGTTCATGGAAAGGTTTGCATGGGATAAAAAGCAGTGTTGTTTTAAATTTTGAAAATACTAAGCTGAGAATGTGGCGGCCTATACTAAACATTTCAAGGGCAGAGCTTTCATCCTTCTTGAAATCTATAAATCAGACCTGGTGTGAAGATGAAACTAATCAGACTGATTTATATTTGAGAAATAAAATCAGACATAGATTAATACCTATGCTTGAAGAAATATATAAAGGTTCAACCGAGCATATTGTTTCCTTAGGAGAAGATGCTGCTCAATTACAAAAAGACCTTCATTTGAGGGCTTTGAGATATTTAAAAAAGTTTTTTAATTCTGAAAAAAATCAGATAAAAGTAGAGCTAAAACCTGAAACCTCCCTGAGAAGGGAGGTTATAAGAATCTGGCTTGAAAATAATGGGTTAGAACAAGCTATTAATAGATCTCTTATTGAAAGAATAGATGATTTATGGCTTGTAAAAAACAACGGTCGTGCTGTAAAGCATGGAAACTTTGAAATTCTTCGCCATAAAAAATATCTTTGGCTTCGTGTGTGGAATGTCAGATAAAGACTAATACCAGCTTTCGTTTTTTACAGCTTTTTTCTTCTGGTTTAATATGATAATTTCTACACGCCTGTTGATTTCTCTTCCAGCATCTGAATTGTTCTGAACTTTTGGGCGATTATCGGCATAGCCTTGAGCAGAGAATCTTTCCGGATCCATATTCATATCGTTAACAAAATATCTGACAACCGTACATGCTCTCGCTGCAGAAAGTTCCCAGTTTGATGGAAATTGTGATTTTACATTTGGGGGTAAATCATCAGTGTGACCATCTATTCTTATGTAGTTCTCTATGGTGCCGATTATTGGAACTAAGGCGATAAGAACTTCTTCTGCACCTTTTTTCATTGTGGCGCTTCCGCTTTCAAATAATACGTTTGCAGGTATTTGAATTTTGACCATCTGGTCATTAGAAGCGACCTGAATACGGTCATGCATAGTAACTTTGGAAAGCTTGTTCCTTACGCTTTTAACAATTCTTACCGCTTCGTTTCTTTGAGAAGCAGGAGTCATCAATATGCCTTTGTCACCTTGAGTAAGCCATTGATGCGCACCCTGAGCCTGATTGATTGTGAAAACCGCGAAGAATCGCTGGTCCATAGACTGGCTTTCCTGGCGTTTTTTAGGAGAGTCAAGAGATGAAAACGCAAACAGCATAACGAAGAAACAAAGCATATTTGTTACTAAGTCACCGTATGATACATACCATAAGGCTGCTGATGGTTGTTTTATTTCGCGTTTAACCATTCTGAGAGAGCTCCTCTGCTAAGTGGAGTTCATTAAAAGCTTCTTTTGATTTTTCAGAGAGATATGACAAGAGTTTTTCCTGAACGATTCTTGGGTTAGTCCCTGATGCGATAAGTATAACACCACGACCGATAATATCGTTATACATATCTTCTTCCGCAGCGCGTTCGGCAAGTTTTTTGGCAAATGGTGTCAGTAATAGGTTAGCTGCGATGGTTCCATAAAAGGTTGTAACAAGAGCAACAGCCATATTCGGACCAATTGAAGATGGGTCGTCTAAGTTTCCTAAGAGACAGACCAGACCGATAATTGTTCCAATCATACCAAAAGCTGGAACAACTGAAGCAAGGAAGTTTAATGCATCTATAACGTCAACGTGGCGTTGGGAAGTTGCTTGTATTTCAGTGTCGATAACTTCTGCAATAAGCTTTGCATCAACACTATCTACTACAAGCTGAAGTAATCTGGCTAAGAAAGGTTCATCTATTTCTGCAATTTTTGGTTCAAGAGAAAGAATACCTTCTTTTCTTGCTGATTCAGCAATCATAAGAATATTGCTGATTAACTTCATATAGTTATATTCTTTTGGCGCTTTATATGCCATTCTTATTCCGCCAAGAACAGATTTTACTTTTTCCCATTTGAAGGCGACAAGCAAAGCAGAACAGCCGCCGCCAAAAACGATGAACAATGACGGAATATCAAAGAACATTTTTAGGCTTCCGGATATCTTGATACCTATTAAAATCAACAAGAATCCAAAAATGGTGCCAAAAACCGATGTCTTATCCAAAATAAACCTCCAGCTTATTCAAGCTTGTATTAACCAATTAAATCCAGCTTAAATTCTAAAACTGTTATTCCTTTTTTCGTTACAGTTAAATCATTTATTTTTATGTTGAACTTAAACGGTGCTACTTCAGCTATACCTATGGTCTGACCTTTTTTAATCTTTTGTGGATTCAGTTGAACTTTAGGTGTTGTTAAGTTTCTTACTCTTTTACCGTTTTCATAAACGTTTATAGTGAAACTGATTCCATTCATAAGAGACAGGTCATCTGAAACATATTTCCAGTCTTCGTTATATGTTACTGTAAAATGGTAGTTCTTTCCGTTATAAAGAACAGGTTTGTCTTTTAAAATATTTTCAGTTCTTGGGTGTGGGGAGTAATCAAGCATTCGCACATAACTATAAAGTTGTCTTGGTTTACTTCCAAGCTTTGTTACTGAAGTTGGTTTTGTAACAGAAGGACTATTAGAGGAAGGTGTCGAAGAAGCCTTTTTCATTTCTTCGATTTTCTTTAAAATATTTTCTTTTTTCGATTTTATCTGAGCTTGCATTGCTGCATTTGTATTCTGATAGGAAGAATTGTTAGGAACGCTAGCCATCATAAAACTCTGAGTTTCAACCGGAGGAGAAATAAGCTGAATGTCGTTAGAAGCCTGAATGTCGGTAATAATTCCGAAAATACTAAATGCTATTAAACCTGAAGTTAAGTAATAAAAACCTGATTTTTTCATTCTTGTAGCTCCTTATAAATATTAGTTATTTCTAGCTCCGCCGTTTATCCAGTTGGAGATTAGGCTTTGATCAGATGTTGAAAGAGAAGCACGATCTTTTGGCATTCTTGGAGATTCTGTGCCTTTAATACGTTTAACTACTTTAGAAGTAGAAGCGTCATATGGATATATTACTGCACCAGATTTTGAACCTTTAAGAACGTTAGTGTAGCTGTTCAGACGAAGAGAAGAAGCAGCAGAATTATCGTTGTGACAGCCAGCTATAGCGCAGTTAACTGTGAATATTGGAAGAATATTGCGTGAAAAACTTCCTCCAGTAGAAACAAGTACAACATTGGTTGTTGTTGAAGAACCGCTATCTACACTAACTGTGATAGAGTTTGAATTGTAATCACTAGCATGGGCGGTTAAAGTATAAACACCTGCTTCGACTTCTGAAATAGTAAATCTGCCGTTTATATCTGTAATAACAGAGCTGGTGCTTGGTGAAGTTACTACTGTTGCACCAGAAATACCTATACCTGTTTGTGAATCAACTATAGTTCCAACTATAGAACCTCTTAGTGAGCTCTTAGTTCCGCAGCCAACAGCTGTTAGTAAAGAAAGGCTTAATATAAGAGCCATTAAAACCTGGAATCTTTTAAACATTTTCTGCTCCTTTTTGGGCTAACATTTCCTTTCAAAATCATCGGCAAAAGAATAAAAAAATTTAACTAAAGAGAGTTTATTTATATAAATTTTACTTTTATTATTCGTGACTCTGATATATTTTTATTTAAGGCATATTTAATTAAGTAGAAAAGTTTTTGTATACAAATGTTTAAATCTATTAAAAGAAAAGCATTTAGTTTATTAGAGACACTGTTGGTTTTGGCAATTCTTTCAGTGTCTATTTATCCTTTGGCTCATATTATTTATATTTCTATGCCTCTTAATCTGCATACAGACGACGAATATATGGCAACTCTTTTAGCTCACCATGTCATGGAAACAATAGTAGCCAGACGAGCTAAGGATCCGTCTTATATTCCTTCTGTGAGCGAAGCTAGTCCAGTTGTTTCACTTCCTGGTAATTCAGAAAAAATAAGTGAATATTTTACTGATTTTAAAGAATTTGGCGGCCCTGTTACCGAACAAAAAGATCCTCAGCTTTATTGGGCAATTAGCAAATTTAAGTGTAAAGTAGATACTTATTTTTTAGATAAAGGTATGTTTAAGGTTTTTGTGTATATAATCTATCAGAAAGATGGAAGAGAAATGAAGGTCTTTTTTGAAAGACTGCTTCCTTTAAATGAATCTTCTTCTGATGTAAACAATGAAGATGGAGTTGATTTTTGATGACTAATTCTGATAGAAAAAAAGAAGATATTAAATTCGAATGGCTGATGATTGGCTTGCCTTTCCTTCTAATTATTCTTACATTGATTATTTCTTGCGGAGTCTTTTATTATAATAATTTTAATTCAGAATCTAATCAAAAGAATATAATCTCTTCTTATAATTATATTTTAACTCGGTTCAGACAAGACTCACATCAGGCTGTAGTAGCTATTACCGCAACTGATTCTGTGACTTTGCTTGATAAAAATGCTGATCAGCTTTGTAAATACGAGTTAAAAAACAATACTCTTCAAAGATATGATAAAAAGAATAATGTTGCTGTAATATTTGATAATATTGAATCTCTTGGTTTCACTGTTTCTGATAATCAGCCTAATCTTTTAACTGTTCGTATTTATCCGGCAGATAAAAAAGAATTGCCTTTCTTTACTTCTTTTGCTTTAAGAGGTTTGAACAATGATATGCAATAGAAAAGGTTTTTCTTTGATATATATGATGCTTTTAGCTGGTTTAGTTACACTGTTTACAGCCTTTACTGCTTATTATTTAAGTTTAATAAAACCTAGTAATATGGTTTCGGTAACTACTTTGATTTCAGCAGATTATCAAATGGAATCTGCTATTATTATGCAGATGCAAAGGTATAAAGAAAAATCGTCTAATGAGCCTAAGTCTTTTGAAAAAGAAATAATGCTGGGAATTAAAATGAAGGTTAATTGTTCTAAAGTGGCTGATGGCGAATATTTGTTTGAGGCAGATGTGAATGGAAGAAACATCCACAGACAAATAAAAGTTAAAGGTTGTACTGATATTCCAGATAAACTTATTTTCTTAGAATAATAATTAACTGCCTGGTTGGAATTTTTTATTTGCAGAATCTTCCAGTAGCTTTTTAACTTTGTTCCTTTGAAGTTCTGAAAGTGTTTCTAAGCTGGTTTTAGATGAAATTGGCAGAAGAATATCTAAAACTGTTGAGTATCTTTTCATTTTAAAGGCAGCTTCAGCTTTGGCTATAAGATAAGTCCTGTTCTTCGGTTGAGAAGCAGCCAACTGCGAATAGAATAAATAGGACTTTTGATATTTGCCTTCTTCCATTGCTTCCCTGGCCATCTGTTCCATATAGCTTTCTGAAGAAAAAAGGCTTTCAACAGAGGGGTAGGGGGTTGGCAATGCTAAGTCTGAAGGAAGTCTCATGGCGGCCGAAGAAATAGGTTCTTTTATTAATACTGGTTCCATTAGCTTAGAGGATGCCCCAGGCTCATCATTTTCTGAAGTTACCGGATAAGCATGACCAAAGTAGCCTCTTTTATAGAAATCTGCAGAAACCTGAGGGTCATTCATATCTTTTTCGCTGGGTTCAATGCTGAAAGTGCCGCTACGGTATTCTAATTCTCTTAATAGTTCAAGATATCTAGTAATTATTGGATGGTTTGGAGATTGTTTTTGAGCTTTTTTAAACCAGGCCTTAGAACTTTTATAGTTGTTGAGGTAAAAATCGCTCATACCTAGAATTATAAGGGCCTGAAGATTATTCGGATAGAGTTTTTGGAATTCAAGTGCTTTGTCTGAGGCTTCAGAATATTTGCCTTTCTGATAGAGCTTTTCTGCTTCTCGAAGAGATCTTGGCATTTCTGTACTCTTTGCTTGCTGAATTGTTGCAAGTATTATTGCAGAAATGACTATCAGATTAGCAAATTTTTTCATTATTATAATTGGCTTTATTGGGCTGCTGGAATATCCGCAGCAGGTTCAGAGACGTTCTTTGTTTCACTGGCTGGCTGTGCTGGAACTTCTGCCGGTGTATCTTGGGTTGTTGTATTAGAAGCTTTTTCTTCTACAGGAACTTCTTGTTTGGGAGTTTCAGGAGTTACTTCTTTAACTGGCTCAGAAAGAGTTTCTGTATTATTAGAAGTAGTATTTTCTTTTGAAGCTTCTATATTGCTAGGAACAGGGTTTTCTTTAACCGCTTCTTTTTCTGTGGAAGAGGTTGTTTCATTTACTGATGGGGCAGTAAATATTTCATACATACCAGACTGAGTGTTATTATCTGATTTCTGATTCTTTGCAGCAGAATCAGCAGTATTTGGAGCTTGATTACTGTCAGAATCGTTCTGATTCCAATTAACATCATCATCTATTATCATTTGTTCCTGGTTTGTTTGATTGCTGTTTAGACCAGAATCTGAGTTTGAAGTGCTGACCGGTGTCGGTGTTGTTTGACTTCTAGTATAATCAGGTGTTACCTGCATTGGTTGGCCTGCTCCTGGGCCACCACCATGTTCTTGATCCCAAGAGTCACCTTTTCTCCAGTCATCCGGAGCTTCATAGTCTTCCTGATTTGCAATATGCTGATAAGCCTGATTTGCTGTTATTAAAAATATGGCTAGTAATAAGACTACTAAGCCCCATTTCCATGTTTCTTTTCCTGTGTTCATTGATTTCTCCAATAAGCCTAATTGATTTATTCTTCATTAAGAGGAAAAGCCAGTATCATTGTTCCTCTTATAAATTTTTTTCCAAACACAAAGTCAGCTGTTCTAACTGCATTTACTGGTAAGCTATTCAGAAGTTTTAAGGTTTTTCCCATATCTTCTGGTTTTTGACTAAACGTAATTTTTATAGGAAGGATTTCTATCCCGCTCCATTCAGAATCAGTTTCTGCATAGGCGTCAACGGGCATTCCGTTATCATCTAAGAGAGGCGTATTCTCTGAATTATCTGGTTTTTGCTGAGTTGTTGTATTATTGGTGCTTTCATCTGTGTTTTCTGGTTTATAAAAATAAGAAGCAAACAAGTCATAAGTGTTTATAACAAGCGGACTTTTAAATTTATCTGAATCTAGAAAATGCTTCATTATTTTTCCTTCTTCTCCGATGGAAAGCACTCTAGGAGCATTTGAATCTGTTTTTTCGTTAGATAAATTTTCTATTTCACTTTTCTGATTTTCAACTTTGCTTCTTTGTTCTGCAATATCCAATTCTAACTGGAGTATTTTATTGTCCAGATTTGAAATGAAGAAGAGATTGCCGAGAACTACGATGATAACTACTGCGATTATCATAAATAAAACATTTGTTATTATTTTGTTCATCACAACTCTCCTTTCAATAAAAATTCAATTCTTTGGTTTCTAGCTTTTCGCATATTTATGCTTATATAGCGTTTTAAAACCTTTGGTATGACTCTATTAAGTTTATCTGTATAATCAGAATTCAAACCTTCGGAAAACTTGCTAACTTGTTCCTGGGTATCTGCATAGCCATGAATTATAGCTATATTACCCCCTATATCTTCCTTTATCAGGTCTTCATTTATTTCATTGCTGAGTTGGCTCATATATGGTGAGGTTTTTTCCTGTTCAAAGCCTTCATTGAAGTTATTATCATTATTTTCAGCTTTAAGATTGATTTGTTCTGCCTCGCTCTTGTTGCGTATCAAGATATCTTCAATTTTCATATCTTTGGGTCTCAGATTCATAGCTCTGATAAAAAGATTGCTGAGCTTATATTTATTGCTGATGATTGGGTTTATAAGCTTCATAGATTCTGGACAAAGCTTTAACTTATATTTTGATTTTTTGGAACTTAAAGTACTGATTTTTGTATTGTTCATCTCTATTTGAGAGATTATAGAGTTCTTTTCTATTTCAAGATTATCTAGTTTTTCTTTTTTATTTGTATAAAGGTAATAAATAAAAGATAAACCGATAAGTAAGGCGATAATTCCAACAAATACTGGAATTGTCTGAGCAAGTTTGGCTAATCTTTTTTCTTTTTCTTTATTTTTGAATAAGGTTAATAAATCTAAATTATCTGAATCTTCTCTGAAATCTGCTAGACATCCACCTATAGCAGGAACAAAAGGTAGCAGTTTAAGAGAATTTTCTGAGTTTACTTCGTCATTAAAACTTACAGAAATAATTGGGCTTATATCTATTTCTGAAGAAACATCTAATGCATTTATTTTGGTTGGAGCAAAATAACTTTGTTCATAATTCAATACATTCGGAATTGAACTACCTCCACCCATAAAGAATAGCGCATCGACCTGGGTTAATTTGCTGACGGCTCTAAAATAGTCAAAGCTGAAACGAATCTTTTGAGAATAGACTTCAAGTTCGTTTTCTTGCGGAGGATTGGTCATTTCAGATGTTCCTGTCGGAATAAAGCGGTAGAACTTCAGTTTCCCGGCAGAAAATATATTCAAATGGGTTCCTGAGTGGCCAAAATTAACAATAGATAAAGCAGGAAGACCAGCTATATCTATAATCGGCTGTAAGGCTAATGATGCAAACACATCTGTATAAACAGAAGCAGGTGTAATTCCTGTGTTTTCAAAAAGTTTCATATGTGCATTCAGAAGTGTTTGAGGAACAACAGCTAATGCAACCGAGAGAGGGTTCCCTCTGGTTATGCAGTATGAATATGAAAATTCTTCTTCTTTATAATGGGTAGATAAAAGCTTTTTGGCTTCCCAGAAAAGCATTTGGTTTAATTGCTCTGGCTTAACCTGGTTTGGAAAATCAATCAGTTTGACTTGAAATTCTCTATTATAGAAAAGAGAAATTACTTTTTGGCATTTTGTTAAATCTAATTTTTCAACAAGTTTTGAAATGCCGTCTGTAATCTGCTTGTTATAATCCTCTTCGTTTGTAAATGAATCAAAAGCGGCTAATTCAATGCTTTCAGCATTTAATAATCTTTTGGATTTATCGTTAACTTCTATCACAACGGCTTTTACGGATTTTGTGCCTATATCTATGGTTGCATATAAACCTGGATTGAGTTTTTTTGTCATATTTCCTCCGTAAATCTGCCGCAGTCTTTTCGACCGCTGTTATTTGCTATGTCTAATCTGGTAAGAGTGCGGCGGGAAACTTCTTTATTCCCTTCCATAAGAATTGCTTCTGAATAAATATTCATATTATTTTTATTCTTTGCGGCAGTTATATTGACTCTTATCTGTCTGTTAGGTTTTAGTTCTGAAGTATAAGAGTATGAAAATGGTTTATAGTTATGTCGTAGCTTGGCTAGGCCTCTTTCAAGACCTCCGTCAGCTGCATGAAAAACTATAACGTCAATTGCATCTGATCTGCTTATATCCAAAGTTAGAATGCTTATTTCCTGACTGCCGGTTACAAGTAAAAATACTATAGTTGTAACTAGAAATGTTAAATAAATGCTAAAGCCTTTTTTATTCATGCAGCCCTCCTTCTGAAACAGAACAATCTTGTTGTTGTCTCGTCTGAGTCTGCAATTCCATTTCTGTTTTTGTCTTCAAATATGCCGATTTTCACAAAATAGGTGTCGTTATCATGCTTGGTGACTTTTAATTCATTATATCCAAAACCAGATGGGCATTTTATGCTTTGAGACATCTGTTTTAAGGATATATTGCTTTCGTCTTTGGCTAGAATCTGATTTCTTATCCATATTCTTGCTTCTGTCAGACAGGTTCTTTCTTTCCATGAATTGGCTGATACATTATATTTAATGTTGCTCCAATTTAGTAAATTCAATAAAGCTGTAACTGTTAAACCCATAATAAAAATTGATACTGTTACTTCAAGAAGTGAAAAACCTTTTTTAGCCATTATTTTTCACCTCTTTTTCTGGCAAAAACAAATAAGATTCCAGTTGCAGTTCTCTGTCTGCATGAGTTACTCTTACTTGCAGTCTGACGGTATCTTCTTTATCCGGAGTAGTTAATAGGGTTATTAGTTTCCAACCCGGTTTTAATCTGAAACGGCAGGGTAGTTGTCTGGCTTTGCCTGCTTTTAAATTGCCGTTAAGTAGTTCTGATTTTGCCAGTTCTATTTCTCGTTCTGCCAAAAATGCAGCTTCTGATTCGAAAATAGCATGACTATTCAGTTTGGCTGAGACTTCAAACCCAGAAAATATTATTGACAATGCACCTGTTAAAACAAACAATGAAATAATAAGCTCAATAAGGCTAAATCCATTTTTTTTGCAGGTTGTCAGAGTTTTGAATTTCATAGGTGAATTGTGATTGTAGCCAATTTGCCGCCAGGTAACATTAATAAGAGGTCTAGTTTATTTATTGTTTTTCCGTTTACCATAAACTTACCTTCTTTATTAATTTCAATAAGTTTGGGAATGCTTTTTGAATTAATCTCAGGAATATTCAGGAAAGATGTTGTTGAGTCTGGATTTATAAGACTTTTAGCGCCTTCGTTATAAAGGATTTTTACATCTAATTTACGAAGTCTGGCTCTGTCTTTGCAACTCTGGAAAAAGGTCTGTAGTTTATCTTGAGCTGATCTTTGTGCTGTGTCTCGAATTGCACCCGAATAGGTTCCTATCGCTGTGCTGGATAGGATTCCTATAACTAGAACAACAATTAATATTTCAATTATTGTAAAGCCTGATTTTCTAAACATATAGTTAGTAATCTGGTGTCTGTGGAGACGCAAATTATTGGTTTTTTCAGGCTTTATTAGGCTGCTTCTTCTGCAGCAGATCAGCATAGTAACCTTTTACCAATAATGATGAGCAGAGTCTTTTGAGCCATCTGCGCCCATCTGTCCATTCATACCTATCCATCTGGTGCCGAGTCTTATGCCGCATACGACACCTCTACCGCCCATTTTCCCATCAGAACCTATTATCCAAAGAGAGGTATTGTCTGTGTTATAAAATCTATAACTAGAACCGTTCCAAGTATAACCCCATCTGTTGGCTGCTTCTGGGCAGATAAAGAGTTTTACGTCTTTTGCTGTGTCATTTAGTTGCAATAAAGCATTTGAATATTTCCAGCGCATGTTGCCTGAACGGTCAATCCAGGTCCAACGGTTTTTGCCTGTATCAAGCTCGTAATTCTTTGCTTCCCAAAGAGAAATCAAGCTTTCTATGCCTTTTTGATTAGAAAGGCATGATTTTGCACGTGCCATTGAAGCAATGCTCTGATATCTAGGAATAGCTATTGATACAAGAATACCTATTACTAGAACAACGATTAATAGTTCAACTAGAGAAAAACCTTTTCGCATATCGCCTCCACATTTTTGAGCTATAGGTTTCATACTATAAAATAATAATTTATCCTACAACCTTGCCAATGTCAAATAATGGTAAGTACATTGACAAAGCTATAATTACTATAAATATAGCTAAGAATACAACCAAAGCCGGTTGTATAAAGGATACCGCAGTTTCTAAAGCCATTTCCATATCTCTTTCGTAAATATTTCCAGCTTTTTCTAACATTTCACCCATGTTACCGCTGCGTTCTCCAACATCAGTCATTAAGATTATACTTTCAGGAAAAATATTTCTATATTTCCCGATTGATTGAGAGAGAGATTCGCCTCTGCTGACACATTCTCGAATTTCTCCCATCGCTTTTTTATACACAACATTGCTTAAGGCTTTCTCTACTGCCTGCAATGAAGTAAGTATAGGAACTCCGCATCGAAGAAGAGTCCCGAGAATACGAGCAAATAGAGCTATCTGGATTTGTTTTAAAACATCTCCAATTATTGGCATACCTGTGAAAAACTCAGTTACAGCTTGTTTACATTTGGCATTACTCATAATCAATTTCCAAATAAAAAATATACCAACAAATATTCCTATTAATAATAAATAGTGATTTGAAATAAAATTAGATATATTCAAAACAAGCATTGTAAGTCCAGGTAATTCATTGCCTGTGCGTTTTGTTCCTTCTACAAATTTTGGAAAAACAAAAACTAATAAAGAAACAACAACGATTAAAGAACTTATTAAAAGGAACAATGGGTAAATCATTGCCTGTATGATTTTTTTGCTTAAGCGATACATCGTATCATAAATATGAGAATATCTTTCTAATACTTCGCCAAGCATTCCACCGACTTCACCGACTTCAACCATTGTTATAAAAAGGGAAGGGAAAACTTCTTTATGAGTTTTTAATGCCTCAGAAAAGGATTTCCCTGATTCTATTTTTTCTTTAACATCTTTCAACAGCACTTTTAATTGATAATTAGAAACCTGTTTGTATAGTGCTGTTAGACTCATGAGAAGCGGGCATCCGGCTTGTATTAGGTTAGACAACTGAATTAGGAAAAAATTCATGTCTTTTTGATTAATTCTAAGATATTTATGATTATTCCCAACAATGCTTTTTAATGTTGACTGGGTTATGCTGACAACGATGTAACCGCGATCAGAAAGCCAAGTTCCAACATCTTCTGTCTTTTCGGCTTCTAAGTCTCCGATTATCTCGTTACCATTAACGTCAATAGCTTTATAGGAATACCTCATTGTGGTTAACCGCCCTTAAGATGTAACTCTTCTGATTTCTTCGCCTCTTGTTAAGCGGAGAACTTCTTTAAGGGTAGTAACTCCCTTTATTGCTTTTTGTAAGCCGTCTACACGCATTGTTCGCATGCCTGATTTTACTGCTGCTTGTCTAATGTCTCTGGCAGAAGCAGAATCAAGAATCAAACCGTGTATTTCGTCGTTAATAGTCATTATTTCATGAATAGCTGTTCGACCGGCATATCCTGTTTTTCGGCAGGTTAAACAACCTCTGCCGTAGTAGAGTTTCGTTGTGTTGAAACCATTTTCTTTTAAAACTTCAATATCTTCTTTGTCTGTAATTTCATACATTTCACGGCAGGATGGACATATTTTTCTGACTAGACGCTGTCCACCTACACCTATTACAGCAGAAGCAACAAGATAAGGTTCTACGCCCATTTCTATTAATCTTGTAACAGCAGAAGCAGCATCGTTTGTGTGCAAGGTTGAAAATACCAAATGACCAGTCAGTGCTGATTCAATAGCTATCTGAGCTGTTTCAAAATCACGTATTTCACCAATAAGAATAACATTGGGGTCCTGTCTCAAAATAGAACGAAGCGTTCTGGCAAAAGTCAGACCTATTTCTGATCTTACTTGAACCTGATTGATACTTGGTATCAGGTATTCTACCGGGTCTTCAACTGTTGTAATATTTATTTCAGGGCTTTTAACAAAATTGATTGCTGCGTATAAGGTAGATGTTTTACCAGAACCTGTTGGCCCTGTCATAAGAACAATTCCGTTTGGAGCAGAAGATAAGGTTTTAAAAAGTTTCAGCAGGTCTTCGTCGAAACCTACCTGATCGAGAGTTAATGATAAACGACTCTTATCAAGAATACGAATAACTATTTTTTCACCAAAAACTGTTGGTAATGAGGAAACACGAAGGTCGATGCTTTTATTCTGAACTTTAACTTTTATACGCCCGTCTTGTGGCAGACGCTTTTCAGAAATATCCATCTGAGCCATAATTTTTAAACGAGAAATTAGTTCGCTCTGAATGGTTTTAGGGGCTTTCATTAATTCGTTCAAAATCCCGTCTATTCTATAACGAACTCTGACTACTTCTTCATCTGGTTCTATATGAATATCGCTTGCTTTATCGTTAATAGCCTGCTGAATAATAGTATTGACCAGATTTATTATAGGTACATTCTGTTCTTCATCATTTAAGTCAAATGTAGTAAAGAAACTTTCGTCTAAAGATACTTCAGTTTTTCTTTCGGCAGCAAGATTGTCGACTGCATTCTGTAGACTTTCACTATTTCCGTAGTAATGCTTGATTGCTGCTTCAATCTGTGATTCAGGGCTGATACCTATTTCTAACTCATAACCTGTCTGAAAAGTAATTTCATCTATTATAAAAACGTCTAAAGGATCGCTCATTGTAATCTGCAGCCTGTTGCCTTCAAGCTTTACAGGCAGAAGATTATGGCTTCTTACGATTCCGTCTGGAATAGCAGTTAGAACTTCCGGAGTAATTGTAATTTCGTTGAGATTAATATAGGGAATGCTCATCTGTGCGGCTAATGTCGTCGCAATACTGTCTTCTGTGGTTATGCCAGTATCTACTAAGACCTTGCCAAGTCTTTTCCCTAATATTTTTTGTTTAGAAAGTGCTTCTTGAAGCTGTTGAGCAGATATTACTCCGGCTTCTACTAAAATGTCGCCAAGTCTTTTTCTTTGAGGCTTCCCTGCTTGTGAAACCATTGATTAATCCTTTATCTTTTCCAAAAACTTTTTCTGGCGATTTCATAGCTAGGATTAATTTCTAGCGCTCTTCTGAAAGCCATCATTGCTTCGTTTCGCAAACCTTTTGCTTCAAGTGCTTGCCCCAATTTATAATAACCGTCTGCAAAACCAGGATATTTTTGAATATGCTGGCGCAACTGTCTTATAAGTTCATCTATTAAGTCGTTGTTGTCTAGCAATACTGCTGTTTCATAGCAGTAATCTTCCGTATCTCTTGCTTGATATTCAGAAAAGAAAAGAGCTATAACCTTTTTATATTCAGTTAAAGCTTCGTCTTTTCTGTTTAAAGCTTCTAAAATCTGAGCTTTTTCGTTTATAGCTTCGCGATATTTCGGATTTATTTTAAGAGCTTCATTTAATTGATTTAATGCTTCTTCTGAATTTCCAGAACTTTTATGGGCTAAAGCTAAATGGAAGTAAGCATCAGGCCATTTGTTTTTTGCTAATACCTGTTTAAAAGCATTAACTGCTTCGTCATATTGCCCAACATTCAAAAGAGCCTTACCGAGATTGTTCCAATATTCACTGGATGGAGCAATTTCAATGCACTTGCGGTATTCTTTTATGGCTTCATCTATTTTGCCTATTCTAAAATAGCTATTTGCAAGACTGCATCTTAGCAAGTGATTGTTCGGATCAGTTTCTAATTTTCGAATATTTTCCTGTATGGCTTCTTCTAATAAGCCTTCGCTATAATATGATGATTTTGAATAATTATCCATTAGCTGTCACCGCTATTCTTATTTTTCTTTTTCTGATGTGGGTTTTAAGTTCAGAAGAAGTTCTTTTTTCTTAGAACTTTCTTCTTCTTGTTCCATTTTTACTTCACCTAATTTTACTGTGGTTGGACTACCTGGAACAGTTAACGGGGCCGGACCTTTTATTTCTTCTGGTTCTTTATTCTTTAACTCTTGCTGTTTAGCGATTTCTTCAGCCTGAGCCTTAGCTTCAGCAGTTTTTGGGTTTTCCCAGTTACGATATTCTTCTTCTGCTCCAGAAGGAGAATAATATTGAAGGAATTTAACTACATCTGCCGAGTCATTCATCAGTTCATGGAATGTTTTCGGTGGAACAAAAGCGGTACTGTCTTTCCCAAGAATTTTGGTTTCTGTACCTATTCTGACTGTCAGATTTCCTTCCAATACGTAGATAATTTCAGTTACATATACATGTCTGTGACTTTCTACATGAGCACCTGGAAGGTAGGTTAAATGAGTCATTGCGGCGATAGAAGGACCGACAATGTTTGTGTCTACTAAAATCTTGGCTCCAATTCGTTTGTCTGGAGAAGTATTATAGACTGCGTCATCAAAAGCGATGAAGTTACGTGACTTTGGCTGTTCTTTTGTTGATTCCTTATTATTTCCTTTGGCTAAGATTGGAGAACAGAGCAACAAAGCGGCTGCCAAAAATATATTGATTTTATTAACTAATGTACTTTTCATACTGTGAATTCTAGCTTTATTAGATGTTGATGTCAAGAAAATAGAACGTATAAAAATAATTATTATTAAAGATATTTAATTGAGTAAATGTTGACTAATTCTTTTTTATCTAATAAAATATTAATAAGCTATGGACTTTGTGTTTGTACTATGACATGTAAAATAAGTCGATTATTGCATTTGATGTGCATTGCTTCTATGTTACTGACGGCTTTTGGGCTCTCAGGATGTTGTGGACGTAAAAGTCAAACGAGTAAAAAAAGCAATAAAAAAATAGATTTTGCAGAGTCTTTAAAAAAGACAAACGTAAAAGACAAAGCTAGTGTTAATGGGTCTTCTGTTGTAAACGATTTCGGTAATGATATTGATATTGATCTTATTGGTAAACTTCCCTTGAGACCTCAAGACGAACGTACAAATGAACTTTATGAAAAGTTTAATTATGCCAATAAGATGTTTAAAAATAGTAATTACGAGGCTGCTTTAAGAGAAATAAACCGAATTCAGCAAGAGATAAACAACGATCCTTATCTTAAGCTGCAAACATGGGCTCTTACTGCTGCTGTTTACGACAAGACAGGTAAAACCAGCCGCCGAAAACGAGCTTATACTAAGATGCTAGAAGCTATTGAAGAATTGCATAAAGATTCTCGCTATAAAAAAGCTTATGAAGATGGCATGGCATGTCAGGATTTTGCTGCTATGGCTGCAAAGAAGGGAGATAAGAAATATGGCATATTTCAATAAGCGTGGTTCTATTTTCCTTATAACCCTTACACTTTTAACTGTTGTTTTTATTTTAGGTTTTGCTTTGACTTTCTTCACTGGTTCAGAAGACTATTCTTCTTCAATGTCATATGAAACAGAAGTTGCTTTTGACCTTGCTGAAGCTGCTGTAGAAGAATTTGTTGCCAGATTAAAAAATGCTTTAAATGATCCTAGTGAAAGTAATCAACTTTATAAAGTGTTGCGTTCTGATAGTGTTGATATTTCAAAACCAATTACTCTTGATGCTCAACAAGTTGCAAATCTAACTGCTTTTACTCGAGATTTAGCTAGACAGCATTATGGTATCCAATTTTCCAGTGGAATGACTGATTCTAGTGATTTTGTAGTGGATGCTGTAATAAAATTAAATTATATAAATCCTGTTGAAGCTGCTAATGGTGATAATGTACTTTATACCTACAAACAAGATAAAATGGAAAAACAGGGAGAAATGAGAGTAACCTCGAAGGTTTATTATAAGGGCCATGAAGCGAAGATTTCTTTAACATTTCTCATTCGTTGTGTAAAAACTTTTGTTCCTCCCTTTAATTACTTCACTCTTTTCATTAGAGATGCTTCTGTTCCTGGCGGCAGTTTTTTTGATGTTTGCCAGTATCATTTCGATGGAAAAGTGTCTTCTTCTCCTTTACGCTTAGATAATGGCTGGAGAATTGTAAGAAATAAAGATTGGAATCCTATATCAAAAAATGATTCTGCTGATTGGGAAAGAAGTCTTGGTGAAATAGGAAACGATGCTCCTACTCCTCCAGGTCGTGTATATCTTGGTCAGGACTTAAATACTTTATACGGCGAAGTGGGCCCTATGGTACATATTAGAAGTGGTAATGGGGTTAAAATGCTGTTTGGACAGCATTATGATGCAAATTCAAATATTGAAACTCAGATGAATGCTAGAGACAATGCTTTTCTTAGATTAGACGTTCCTTGGACTGGTTTAAGTGATTATGTTAAGAATTGGGTTGTTTATCAGGGACAGGTTGAAAAAGAAAAAGATGCTAAAAATACCAAATGGTATGACCCGAGAACTTGGTTTGGAACAGGTTGGAAAGATAATGTTGAATTGAGAGTTCTTAATGTTGGGGCTGGCGAAATGATTTTACAGCCGACAGATCCTTTTTCCTTTAAGAATTCTTTTATGACTTTTGATAAATATACTCAGAGGAAAAGAAAACAAGAAAGTGTGGACGAAGATACTTCTCTAATGTTCAGTCGTATTTATACTGACTTAGATTTAGGCGGTTTTGAACCCTTTGGTACTTCTGTTCCTTTAAATAAAAGCCATCCATCTGGACAGGCTGATTTCTCTAAGATTTCTCCAACTATTGTATATGGTCCAGCTATGAGGCAGTATTTTAGATCTATTCAATTTAGAGATAAACAGGATAAGAATAATAAAGATGCTTGGTTTGAGTTTCCTTTTGTAAGTGATGAAGATTTTAAAATGTTTTCTATATCTTGGAATCAAAAAGAAGACCATGATATGACTGCAACAGAGGCAGCATTTTTATTTTTAAATTCTGGTGTTGAACAGAAGCATGTTGATAAAATCTTTAGAAACTGGGATAAATTACCAAAAGATTTACGATCATGGAAAAAATACAGCAAATTTATGAGTAATTCTGGAGCTGAATTATTTAACAGAGGTCTTATAAATATGCTGACTAGAATTAATTTTAATGGTGATAAAGTAGAAGAATACTCTGAAAGCAAGCCTCTTTTTAAATACTCAGAAGGATACATGGAAAATGCACAGTATCCTAATATGCCGTCTAGTATTCAAACAGCTATAGTAAATAGCCCTATGCGTGAATATTATGAAGGTTTGCTTGCTTATGCTTTGCCTGATAGATATAGCACTTATCTGATGGATTTCTATTTTATTCCTAGAAGTACGGAAGACTTTTTCAGAGGCAGAACTACTGTTCCTATCGGTGGTAAATCTTATGACAGATTTGATTATAAATATATTACTGATGTTCAGAGATACAAAGATGGTGCTAATTTCCAGACATTAGAACTTAATGGTATACTTGCTCTTAATGATTCTGAACCATTAGGATTATTACATAATCTTTTATATAAAGGGCATGGTATTATTTATTCAAGTCCAATGATGGGTGGAGGTAAGGTCGTTATTGACGGAAACCTTTTGGCAGTAGATACTTTTGCCAATACCAATGATGGCAAAGAAGAAGAATTAGACGCTTATTTCCCGACTAGTGTTGGCGAAAATATATTAACTATAATTGCACCTCAAATTGTAATTAAAACAACTAATGCTCCGGGAGACAGATGTTTTATAGAAGCTAATCTAATTTCTCTTTCTGAAGGTATTATTGCAACAGGAACAAAACCTGTTACTATTAAGGGGTCTGTTGTTACTCCTTATCTTGATTGTGCTCGTTATATGCCTTCAATAGAAGAATATCATCATAGTAAATATATACCTGAATCCAAACGTGAAAATGTTATAATATATAATCCAATAAATGGTCTATGGCGAGATAAAAAATATAGAAGTTTATTGAACAAGATGTATGTGGCTAAGATTGTTACCGGTGGCGTTGGAAAATTTGAATGGAAATATGAAAAATGAGCAAGAATAAACGAAAAGGCTTTACGCTAGTTGAAATACTTGTTGTATTGGTATTGATTTCATGCGGTCTTTTGCCCATTTATTCTTTAATACGCAATGGACAGCAACGTATTTCAAGAGCAGATTCTAGAACTCTAGCTACTCTTTTCGGAGCTTCAGCTTTAGAACTATGTAGAGCTGTTGGATTTGATAGAGCTATCAAAATTGCTAATGATAATGATTTCAAAGAACTTAAGGATGTTGCCGATAAAAACGGGTATGAAATTATTCCTAATATTGTTCCATTGAATGTTGAACCATTACCGCCGGGTGCAAAACCTATGTATATTCTTCAAGTCCAGTTTGTTGTTAAAGCAAAACATCAGAAAGCAGCAAACCCTGCAAATGATGTTCCTGAATCAAAGTTTGTAACTTTAATTATTGACCCGAGACATAATTACTATTGATACTATGAATAAAATAAAAAATAGAAAGAAAGCTGTGACTATGGTGGAATTAATTTTCACCTTAGGTATATTTGTTCTGCTTTCTGCTTCTATATATCAGATTTTTAGATCTGTAAACCAGTCTTTTAAGCATTCTCAGAATAAACTTGATATTTTGCAGACGACTCGTATTATTATGGCTGGCTTAAGAAACGAACTTCGCAATGCTATAGATAAACCTCAGGAAATCAATGATAGACTGAACATTCCTGTTGCTGCAGACAAGGTTATACAATATTATTTTGATAAAGAAGCGCGTCGTTTATTTCGTGGAATAAAAGGTTCCGTCTCTGAAGCTGATCCAGATGTTTCAGAAATGAGACCTTTCATGTTTAATGATGGGCAGATTCTGGATTTTTCTTGTGATTTCAGTTATGGTGATTCTAACTCTTTCGTTGAATCTGAACTCACTCTTAATGCGAAAATCTGGTGTAAAGTTTCAATGAAGATTTTGTATTCAGAAAAGTTTGATCAGTTATCTGAAGAAGATAAGGTAAAAATATTAGAAGAACCTGATGATGATCCTAGAGTTAAAAACTTCTTTATGATTATTTCACCTCGTAAAGTTAATTGGTTGTTGCAGGTTACCCAGTAATTAGATTTAAGATATAAGATTTAAGATATAAGATTTTAGATACAAGATTATAAGATTTTAGATACAAGATATAGGGTTAGTGGTTGGTGGTAGGTATCTAAAGGCTCCACTTGAGGGGAGCTGTCAGCTTTAGCTGACTGAGGGGTGATTGAGCTAGAGTTAAATAATTTTTAGCGATAGCGTATTGATATTGAGAAATGAGAAATTGGTGGTAAGTGGTAGGTTGGTAAGTGATTGGTATAAAACGAATCCCCCCTTTTTGAATATCTCCTTTTTCTTTTATAATTATTGACAATAAAAAAAGCTCTATTGCTTTCGCAATAGAGCTTTTTGATTGCTTTAAATTACTTACCAGTAACTTCTTTATAAACTTTATAAGCTTCAACGTATTCTTTGTGAGCTTTGTTTATTTCTTCGCTGTTAGCACCGTCTCTTGTTGCGGTGATATACTGTTGATAAGCTCTCTGATATCTTTCAGTTGCTTCCTGAGCGCTCATGTCTGCATTAGTTACTTTTGCTTTTACTTCAGGAGTTTTTGCTGCTGGGATAGCATCAGAAAGTTTAACTGAAGTATTGCTTGTATTTCCAACTGAAACAGTTTCGTCTGCTTCTTTTACTGTTGGAGCTAATACTACACCGCCTGTAATTTTATTGTCGAGTTTTTTAATAAGTTTATAAGCTGTTTTACCTAATAAACCGCCTAAGAATACGCCAGCAACCATACCTACTGGACCCATTGAAGACATTGCGGTATAACCTACAGCAGCCCCAGCTAATGTGGCTACATTTGAAAGACCACCAGCAGCATAGTTAGCAAGAACGCCGCCTACAACATAACCGACGATACCGCCTGCTATTGTACCAAGAGGTGGACAAAATGTTGAACCTAGAGAAGCACCAGCTATAGCGCCTCCGATATTACCCAATATACCTGCGGCTGGTTTAATGAAGTTAAGGACGCTGCCAAGAACACCAGCTCTAGCAATCATAGGAGTAAACATTGTGAAAACGAAGGAGATTAATAATACGTATGCAATACTTCTATTGCGAGATAACTTATGGATCATGGCGACCTCCACTTATACTTGTAAACTTATAATTTTATTATAATGAAAATAATGATAAACCGCAAGTGTTATTTATAAAGTTGTGTACATTTGTTGCTGATTATCCGTTAACCGCTAACAGATAATCAGCAATAGATATCTACTAATTATAAAGGTATCCTTGAATTGATTTTTCACTGTCAGAATTATCAAATTCCAAAATAATCAAATATAGCTTTCTATTTTTTATTGTGTCTAATTGTTCGTCTTTAAAATGCCATTTACCTTCTTCTTCCCTGCCAACTATTCTAGTTGTAGTAAGAATATTCATTTCTGGCAGACTAACCAGATACATGTTTGAACTAACGACCCAGTCTTCTGCTTTGTTTGCATAGATTTCAGCCAAAAACTCGCCTGGTTCTGTTTCTTTTTCTATTTCATCTTTTTTAGAATCATCTTTTTTCTTTGATGAGTTCTTGGGCTTTCTGATTATTTTAACTTTGCCTTTTTTGTATTTTATATCAATTGCCCAAGGCTTTCCCAAAAAACTTCTTATGAAGCTTTGCCCTTCATGATTTATTCGGGTTGTGTTAAACTCAGCATCTTCATCCATTACATATCTTGCTAATAAATATCCGAGTTTGTTCTTTTGGAAAACATTCAGATATTTATTTTCTGATAATGATATAAGGTCTTCAATACAGTCATCGGTTAGCTGCTCTCCAGAATAAAGCTGGGCTTCGATTCTAAGAAGCTTTGCAGATATTCTGTTGGTGTTGGACATTACACTCTTGCCTTTGATACTGTCTAAAATACTTAGGGTTTTCTTGAATTTCCCGTTGTAAAAATTAATAACTGCTTTGTTATATTCAATGTCTCCTGGTAGTTGTCTTGGAAACAACAGAGAAGCATCAGAATAAGTTTCATTGGAATAGGGTCCACCAAGTTTTTTTAGCATTGCTGTTGCTATTTTGGCTTCCATATCGTAATTTTCTTTTTTGGTTATTTCATAAAGCTTTTTATAAATACCTTCTAATAACCATATAGATTCATCTACCATTGGATAATCAACAGGTGAAACAATTTTAAATCTGTTTAATGTTTCTGCGGCTTCTTCATACATGCCCATGCTTGCTAATACAAGAGCCTTCATATGTAACCACTGATAATCATATTTCTCATTTGCGCCAGATATTGGGATAATAGGTGCAAAATTAAATTCAGAAAGAATTCCATAGGCGTCTGCAGCCATACCACCTTGAGCAAGACATTCTATAAGCTTAAGCTTTACTTCTCTAGATGTTTGCTGCATTCCGAACAACTTGAATTGACCTTGGTAATCTGGAGCTAAGCCTAGACATCTTCTAAAACTTATAATTGCTTCGTCTAAGCTTTCCTGTCTTTCCCTGCTTTGCTGAGTAAGCATTTTTTGTGTGTAATACAAACCTTTAATATAGTTTAAGTCAGGCAGAACAGATTTTGTCTTAAAAGTTGAATTGGTTAGTCTTAGCCATTTTTTTGCTGTTCTTAAGGTTTCTTTTACTTCTTTTGTATTTATGGTAAAGAAAGGTTCTGGTCTGTTGGCAATGTATTCGCCTTTCATTACTGCATTCTGATATTGCTTTCTTGCCTTCATTGTGTGCAAAAGAGTAAGAAACATTCTTGATTTATCAATGGTTTCAGATTTTTTTGCGTTTTTTTCCGCATTTTCTAGAATTCTTATTATTTCGTCTAAATCTCTAATTTCATAGTCTCTTTCATCCATTGTTTCAAACTGCTCTTTTGCAGATGCCAGATACTGTTCCGGAGTTATGCTTATCAGACCGGTAGCTCCGCCAGAACAACCGGAAAGATTAATAGATACTATTATTGCTAGAGAAAGAAGAATTCCAGCATTTATAATACTTTTAATTATCTTCATTTGTTTGTCCCTTTCTGCACTATAGACTATAAATTTTATAGTGCAGATTTTTTTCTATTATACTTAGAAATTCTTTAGTTTTATTGAAACTCTGCCTTTGTTGTATGTGCTATCTGCAGGTCTATCAAAGAAAATGATGAAGTTAGCCTGTATGAGTTTATCAACCAGTTCTTCGATTTTACTGAATCTATAACGGTCGTCATCATATTTTGGACCAAGTTCTATGAATTTATTGTCTTCGATAAAGAATAGATATTGTATGACAGAGAAAATACCTTCTGGAGCGTCACGGTTCTTATCTAGATAGAGATTAACTACATCAACCTTTGGAATACGGGTGGTATCTTTTCCCAGTTGTTCTGCTTTTTGTTGCAACTGCTGATATAGTTCGTAAGTATCTCCCCAGTCTTTTGCCTGAATCATGGCGCAGTCCAAGTCGTATTCAAGGTCACCTGAACCTTTACAATGATACATCGTAGGTCTTTCTGCATCATTTGAAGCATCTATTAAACAGCCTTCCTTTGAAAGAGAGCTGATTGTCATTATTGGATTATTCAATTCGATACTTAGACCTTTTAGTTCTGTTGATATTTCTTCAACCTTGAATTTTTCATCCATATAATTTCGTGACAAGGGCATCTTCTGGATGTAGTCAACGAAGATCATTATGTCGTTAGTGTTAAAATCCTGCATTACATTATAGGCATAAGAACGGATACGGTCGATTGTATCTTCCTTGGTTGCTTCAATGATGTAAAAATAGTTCATATATTCCTGCATCTTTTTCCAGCCGCCAGAAAACTTTGCGTCGTTTATCATATTTGAACGTATTTTTTTGCGTTGAAGCATGTCTGGGTTTAGTCGGCTTTCTTTTGCCAAAAGACGGTAGGTAAGATTTTTCTTTGTCTGTTCATAAGTGAAGAAAAGAACGGGTATTTTATTTAGAGTAGCAACTCTTGTTGCTAATTCAAGCGTGAATGTTGTTTTACCTCTTCTTGGAGCTCCTGCAATAGCATACATAAAGCCTTTTCTAAAACCAGAAACAGCCTGGCAGAGGTAGTGCATAGGTTCGAAAGAATAACCAATTATGTCTATTTCACCGTTTATTTCACGCTGGTCAATGTCGTTAATGATATCACGCATTTCTTCTTTAACAAGATTAATACGCTTTGTAGTGCGTGATTTCTGTATATCTCTGACATCTTGAATAACCCTGTTGGTAAAAGTTTCGATTGTAATACTATTGTCTGTAGGCGGAGTTTCAATATATCCGCTAATATTTTGAGCGACTTCTTTAAGCTTTCGCTTCAAAGCCTGTTCTTTTAATAGTTCCAGATAATTTAAAGCCTGCTCTACGCTTGGAGGAACACATTCAGAAATTTTGTCTAATAATCTTGTCGCTAAATCGTCAAATATATTCATTTGACGCAGTTTGTTTTTAAGAATGATTTTATCGACTTTTGAAGAACTGCTACTTTCTTCGCGTAATGCTAGAATAGCTTGATAGATACTTCTTGTATGGTGGTTAGAAAATAGACCGACCATTAAGCCTTTTCCTTTGAGTGATTCAAGTACATATTGGTCTTTCATTATACCGGCAAGAACAGTTACTTCTAATTCTTCATCGCCAAAGCCTGTGGCGGGGGAATTAAATACTCTTTCTCTCAGTTCCTTCTGTTCTTCTTCGGATTCTTTATTTATTTTGCTGCTGTTGCTTGGACCAACTATTTTGTCTAAAGCTGCTGCGCTAATATTTGGGTCTGGCGCGTAATGACTCTGCGTCTGAATTTGCGGTGTTGCAGAAAACATTGCTGAAGATGCTTGCTGTTGCATTGGTTGCTGATTTGGAAATTGTTGATTCCCGTTAAAAGACTGGTTTGGAGTAAAGCTTGGCTGAGGTGGCTGGAAGGCTGTAGCCGGTATTGGCTGAGCAGTGGGTTGTACTGGCTGATTTGAAAAATCTTGCTGAGGCATGGGCTGAACTGGTGCCTGCGGCTGTCTTGATGCTGGGGTAGGAAAAGAATTCCTGAGAAGGCTGTTTAATGAGAAGCCTCCAGAAGGTCTTTGCTGATTGTTTTGCTGTCTTTGAGCGCATTCTTGACAGACCGTTCCAGATATAACTGGTTTATTGCAGTATTGACAGTTTGGCATAGTTCTTTTGTTACTCCAAGTTATATTTATTTTTTTATATTGTACTATGTTTTAGGGTTGAGAGTAAATTAGTTATTTACTATTATATATAGTTTTATAAAAATATAATATTATTAGTATTCTAAGACTAACTCTATTGACAATAGAGAAAAAACAATGTACCATCTTAGAATCTATATTGATATTGAATTGAAGTAGGAGCTTATGAACAAATTCGCCCTTATTAGTCTTTTGACTGTTGTTTTAGTGTTTTTTAACTGTACTTGTTTGCTTGCTTATGAAAGCAATGTCATTGTTGGTTTTGAAGTTCAAGGCAACCAACTGATTGAAGAAAAAATCATTCTTCTTAATATAGCTGAAAAAATAGGTGATACTTTATCAGCTCAAGCTGTTCAAGATGATATAGCCCGAATTGGTGAAATGGGCTATTTTTCATATGTTGGAGCTGAAGTAAAAACCGATGGAACTGGTAAAAAAGTAGTTTTTAATGTAGAAGAAAACGCTATCGTCGGTGATATTGTCATAAAAGGCTGTACCAAGGTTAAGAACGAAATACTTCTTGATGCAATGGAATCAAAAATAGGAACTGTATTTAACTCTAAGCTTCTTACCCAGGATATTCAGCATGTAAATGATGCTCTTGGCCGAGAAGGTTATTTGTTCTCTAAAGTTTCAGATGCTTATGTTCAAGATCAGGGTAGTAAAATCAATATAGAAATAACCGAGGGTATTTTAGCTGATGTTAAAATAGAAGGCCTTAAAAAGACTAAAGAAAAAGTTGTTCGCCGTGAATTAACTGTTAAACCTGGCGAAATATACGATAATAAGAAGATTGTTCGTGACCTTCAGCGTTTATATAATTTAGGTTTCTTTGAAGAAGTTCGCAGAGACCATCTTCCAGGCAAAACACCTGACGAAATTGTTCTTGTTATACATCTTGTAGAACAAAAAACAGGTCGTGCCGGTGTTGGTGCTGGTTATTCTTCTCTTAACGGACTTGTAGGATTTGTCAATCTTTCTCAAAACAATTTCCAGGGAAGCGGCAAACGTGTTTATTTAAAGACTGAATTCGGTGGAGTTGAAAGTTACGAAGTAGGTTATTTCGACCCATGGTTTAGAGACAGACCTCAGAGTTTCGGAATTGATCTCTATAACACTGAATATACTCGTAATCTTTATGCTCGTGGTCGTGAAATTAATGAATATGACGAAAGAAGAAGAGGTGGAGCAATTACTCTTGGTAAACGCTTAAGCAGAGATGTTGATTTGTCTTTCAGATTCAGAGATGAAAAAATCAGATTAACACCAACCAATTCTAGAGATGTTTTACCTCAGTGGTTCCAGAACGGTAGACTTCAGACTTTAGCTATGATTCTTGATAAAGATACTAGAGATAATAGATTCAGACCAACAGGTGGTGTTCATGACACATTCTGGATTGAAACCACAGGTGGTTTCCTCAAAGGAAATAACCAGTATACGAAGTATATGGTTTCGTTACGTCGTTATATTCCTTTAAATAATAGTAAAAAAACAGTCTTCGCAATTCAGGGGGTATTTGCCGATACTTCTATAGGTGAAGGCTATGTGCCTGTATATGATATGTTCTCTGTCGGTGGTAGCAGTAGTATCCGCGGTTATGAAGAAAGAGAATTCTTAGGAACAAAGATTGCTTATGCAAATCTGGAAATTCGTCAGAATTTAGCCAAGAACTTTGATGTTGTTGGTTTCTATGACTTCGGTAGTGCATGGGGAACAGATTATGACAGGCAGCATATCGACCGTGACAGGAAATCTGGTTATGGTATTGGTATAAGACTTCAGACTCCATTGGGTCCTGTCGCTCTTGACTATGGTAAGGCCGATGACCGCCATGACGGCGAAACTTACGTTAACTTCGGCTCTTCATTCTAATAAGGAGAAACAAACATGAGAAAAGAAATTGCAAAATTTTTATTAATCGCTGGACTGGTTGCTTGTCCTGTATTGGTTTCTGCAGCAGAATTCGGTATTATTGATGCTGGTCAGATTTTCAACAAGTATAACGAAACTCAGAAAACCAAAACTATGCTTGAAAATAAAAAAGCTACTCTTCAGAAAGAATTAGAAAAACGCAAAGAAGAAGTTAAGGCTCTTAATGATAAATATATTGAATTGGCTAAGGATACTCAGAAGAAAAGAGATGCTAAGAAAGACGTTTCTGCTAATGAAAAGCAGATGACTGAACTTCGCAGTAAACTTGCTGCTAAAGAAGGCGAATTACAAAAGTTTTTTGAAGAATCTCAGAAAAGTCTTTATGCCTTAGAAGAAAAAGAAATGGGTGCTCTTTCCAAGAATTTGGATGCTAAAGTAGATACTGTTATTGAAAAAATAGCTAAGAATTATAAATTAAAAGCTGTTTTTGAAAGAAGAGGCATTTACTGGCAGGATAAAACCGCTTGTAAAGATATAACTGATGAAGTTATTAAAGCTTTGAACGGTGGAAAATAATAGATTTTTTGAACTAAGTAAAAAATGAGCATAGAAAACGGAAAAAGTATAAGCTTGAAAGAATTGGCTGCTTTATGTGGCGGTCGTGTTGTCGGTGATGAAAATGTTAAAGTTTCGTCTATTGCATCTCTTGATGTTGCTAAAGAAGGGGAACTGACTTTTCTGACTGGTCACAAGAATTTTGACGAGAATGCAAAACATCTTAAAGATGAAAAAATTGCTGCAGTTATAACTTCTGAAGATTTGCCTGAATTGCCTATTCCTTCTATTAGATTAAAGAATCCTCATCTGGGGCTAATAGCTGCATTAAACTTTTTCCGTAAAGAAATAAAAATATCTTACCACATTCATCCGACAGCCTATGTCAGTGAAACAGCAAAGGTTGCATCTGATGCAATAATAGGACCAAATGCTGTTGTTGAAGATGGTGCTGTAATTGGAGAAAAAGCTCATATTGAAGGTTGTGCCTATGTCGGGCGCAATGCTTCTGTTGGCGCTAATAGTCATATATATCCTGGTGTAAGGGTATTAGACTATTGTGTTGTCGGTTCTAACTGTATTATTCATTCCAATACAGTAATAGGAAGCGATGGTTATGGTTTTGCTCAAGCTAACGGCGAACATATAAAAGTTCCTCAGTTAGGCAACGTTGTTATTGAAGATAATGTTGAAATAGGTGCTTGTGTTACCATAGACCGTTCTACAATGGAGTCTACTGTTATTGGTGAAGGAACTAAAACAGATAATCAGATTCATATTGCTCATAATGTTCAAATTGGTAAAAAATGTTTGCTTGTGGCTCAGGTCGGCATATCCGGCGGAGCAAAATTAGGCAATTATGTAGTAATGGCTGGTAAAACCGGATGTATCGGTCATGTTAAAATTGGTGACGGAAGTACAATTTTGGCTTGTGGTATTGTTACTAATAATGTGCCCGATAAAAGTTATGTTTCTGGCTATCCAGCAAAACCTCATCAGGAAGAATTGCGCATCAAAGGTTCATTACGCAAATTGCCTGATTTAATAAAAAGAGTAAGAGACTTAGAGAATAAACTTAATGAACAAAAATAAAACTTTTGCTGTTTTCGCTTGTTTAGGGCTTTTTCTCAGCTTATCAAATATAGTAAAAGCAGAAGATGCACCTACTGATTTACGCTTCAGATATTCAGGCTCTTCTATTTTTGCAGTTCCCACTGGTAAATGCACTTCATCAGTATCTTATATAAATGACAACAAAGATTCTCTAGCTTTTATATCTCAGAGTTTCGGTGAGTTGTTGGAAGTATCAGTATTAAGAAGACTGAGTGGTGCTAATAAAAATGTAAATACTATTAATGGAAAATTTGCATTAATCAGTGAAGGTCAGCTTATGCCGGCTATCTCTATCGGAGCTGCTGATCTTAATACTCAACTTGGTGACCGCATATATTATGCTGCTGCTTCTAAGAATTTTGAAGATTTTGGCTTCAGTATTCATGCTGGTGTTTATCGTGACCCGGTAAATCGCGAAAAAAAGTCTTTCTTCGGAGTTCAGAAAGTAATATTCCCACTGCTTACACTTGCTGCTGAACGCAGTAATGATATAGATACATATGGTATAAAAATTTCTCCTTATCCAGGAATGAGTTTAGATATTGCTCAAAGAGATGGAAAAGAAGAAATGTTTAATCTCGTTTATTCTAGAAGTTATTGATTATGTCAGAAAACAAACAGCATACTTTAGCAAAATCAGTTTCTGTAGAAGGAGTAGGGCTTCATACTGGTAAGCCTGTTAAAATGGAATTTGTTCCAGCTCCTGAAAATACAGGAATTGTTTTTGTCAGAACAGATATTGATGGTGAACCATCTATAAAAGCCTCTTTTCAGAACGTTACTTCAACAGTAAGAGGTACCGTATTAACGGAAAACAATAATACTGTTAGTACCGTAGAACATGTTTTATCTGCTTTAAGAGGCTGTGGTGTAGATAATCTTTATGTTCGTCTTTCTAATGAAGAACCGCCTATCTGTGACGGCAGCGCAAAAAAGTTTGTCGAAATGATAGATGAAGCAGGCAAAGTTCCTCAAGAAGCAAATAGAGTTGTTTATAAACTGAAAGATATGTTTCAGATTCATGCAGACGGAAAAAGCATGATTTATACTCCTTCTGAAAACTTTGAAGTTACTTTTACTCTGTCTTACGACAACAATATTGTTCCGGCAAAGACAATTCACATTGAAATTAATGAAGAAACCTACAAAACTCTTATTGCTGGCTCTAGAACTTTTGGTTTTGAGCATGAATTTGAGTTTTTGAAATCTAACAATCTTGCTCGCGGCGGCAGTTTAGAAAATGCTATAGTTATTAATAATGACGGTAGCATTCGAAATCCTGAAGGTTTGCGAGATGAAAACGAACTTATTAAGCATAAGATTCTTGATTTGATTGGTGATTTCGCTCTGTTAGGCGGAGATATAAAAGGAAATATAGTCGCTGAACGTACTGGACATGGATTTAATGCAAAATTCGCCCGTTTATTTAACGAAAAATTTAATGAATCTCTTAAGAGTAAGGAATCTGATGTTATGATGTATATAGAAGATATTAAAAAATTTCTGCCTCATCGTTACCCGATGTTATTGGTTGATAGGGTAACTTCTCTTGTTCCTAATGAATATATTGCCGGATACAAGAATATTACTGCTAATGAAGAATTTTTTAATGGTCATTTCCCTCAAAAATCAATTATGCCAGGCGTTCTATTGATTGAGGTGATGGGACAGCTTTCTGGCATACTTTTCCTTTCTCAACCTGAATATAAAGGGAAAACTCCTATTTTCCTGGGTATTGATAAAGTAAGATTCAGAAGACAGGTTGTTCCCGGTGATAGATTAGATATTTCCGCAAAGGTTTTAAAACTTAGAGGACTTACTGGCAAAATAGAAGCCAAGATAACTATAGACGGAGAGCTTGCCACGAGCGGCGAACTCTTATTCCAGTTGATTGACGCTATTTAAAGGAGCTTTATCATGACTATTCATCCTACTGCAATAGTTTCTGCCGGTGCTAAAATTCACCCATCAGTAGAAATTGGGCCTTATGCTTTTATTGGACCTAATGTTGAAATAGGCGAAGGTTCATCTGTGGGTCATGGGGCTAGCATTGATGGCTGGACAACAATAGGTAAAAACAATGTTATTCATCGTATGGCAGTAATAGGAGCTCCTCCGCAAGATCTCAAATATAAAGGTGAACGTTCTTTTGTTAAAATTGGCGATGGTAATCACTTTAGAGAATTTTCTACCGTTCATTTGGCAGAAGGTGAAGATCAGGTTACTGAAATAGGGAACAACAACCTTTTTATGGCATATGTTCATATTGCTCATAACTGCAAAGTTGGTAATAATAACATTATGTCTAATAATGTGTCTTTTGCTGGTCATGCTCAAGTTGGTGACAGAGCAGTTCTTGGTGGCTTCTCTGTTTTCCATCAGTTTACCCATGTTGGTGATATGTGCATGGTTGGCGGTATGTCAAAGGTTACAAAAGATGTTCCTCCATTTACTAAAATTGACGGAAATCCGGTCTATGTTATTGGACTTAATGCGGTTGGCTTAAAGAGAAATAATGTTCCTAGAGAATCTATTATTAATTTGAAGAATCTTTACAAGGTTTTCTTCCGCTCGGATATGAATGTTTCTCAGGTTCTTGAAAGATGGAACGAATTAGTAGCAGCCGATGACCCCTATGTTCAGAAATTCTATGAATTTATTAAGAATTCTAACCGTGGTGTCTGCAAGAAGGTTAGGGTAGGGGTAACCTCAGCCTCAAGCGAAGAATAAAGTAAAAAAACTGCTTCAGAAAAGAAGCAGTTTTTTTTTGAAAATATATCCTTTTTCAGATGCTGTTCTCCCACCACTCACCACCTACCACCAAATTCTCTCCTTTAACTTTATTAAAGGTCAGAAATTGTGCTATCATAGTTATATGATTAGCCTCAAAGAGTTTTTCAGCCATTTTCTATCAATATTTTTCCCATATAGATGCCATGTTTGCAAAAATAATTGTGATTTTGGTGTTGTACTTTGTGACGATTGCAAAGAGAAACTGAAAAAAGCTCTTCATAAACCAGAGAGTTAGTTAAAGATACTGCTGGCAATTTTAAAATTTATACATTGAGCAGTTATGATGATTTTACTTCAGATCTAGTTAAAATAATTAAATATAAACCCTCTAAAAGACTAGCTGTAATTTTAGGAAAAATCTGTGCAGAACAGGCTGATTTAAAGAACTTTCTTAAAGCAGATGACGTTATTGTTCCTGTTCCAATGCATGAAAAAAGGTTTGAAGAAAGAGGATTTAATCAGGCTTCTGTTTTGGCTGAAGCTTATGCAGAAAAAACAGGCTGTAATTTTAGTCCAGCAATTATAAGAAGCAGATTTACTAAGCCTCAGGCTAGTTGCAGTGAATCTGAAAGATCTACAAATCTTGATAATGCTTTTAGCCTTAATCCTGATATTATTAAAAGTGATTTTAAGGGAAAACGTATAATTGTTATTGATGATGTAGCTACCACTGGGACAACGCTTCAAAAGTCTATAGAGCCTTTGAAAGAATTAGATGCCAAAGAGATTATAGCTCTAGTTGTTTCTCACTCATATAAAAAATATAGAGCAATAGAGCAGAAGAGCTGAGAATCTAAGCTACAGATTGTCATAATAAGTATAGCGTATGGTCGTTAGACCTGAAAGCTATACGTTTATGACAAGATGTAGCGATAGGCAAGAAGTTAGAGCGATAGAACGATAGAGCAACAGAGCAATAGAGAATTATGGGTGAGGAATTGAAAATGAGACAATAAACTAAAACAATCAATAATAAACAACAATAAATATTAGGCTATTGACTTTAAAATAATTTAATTGATAAAATATAATTAAGCTAAAAGAACTTACCTTTTCGTCCGATATGCATTGTGGAGGCGTCCTCCGCTAATGTAGACTAAATAATAGGGGGAAGACGTTCAAGGGAGTCAGGAGGAACCATGAAGGTTTCTAATGGAATTAATGTAACTCGTATCTATCAGGAACAGCTCAAAAAAGCTCAGAACAAGACTACTGGCGACAGTTTCAGCAAAATGCTCGGTAACGTCACTAATGAGTCTTCTAATATTAGTAATGCACCTGCTTTAAAGCATGCTGCAAAAGCTAATTTGAATATTGCTATCAGCAATGCTCAGGCCGAAAGAGTTGATCCAGTAGAAGTCTTTGAATTTGCTGCCGGTGCAGTAGCTAATTCTCCAGAAGTCAGAGAAGAAAAAGTTGCTCGTATCAAAGCTTTGTTTGATGCAGGTCAATACAATATCTCTGCTGAAGCAGTAGCTGAAAAGCTGTGGGCTTCTGGTGTCATGACAGCTTCCTGGGAAGGCTGACTACAAGGTAAGCATATTTGAATCAGAATGCTGTTGAATTAAAAAACATTTTAGCTCAAGAGCTGAATGTTTATCAGGAACTTCTTAAGCTCGCGAAGGATAAAACCAAGCTTCTGGTCGATCGTAAACTGACAGAGCTTCAGGCCTCCGTAGAGCAAGAGGAGAATCTTGTTCAACAGTTGGTTGAGCTTGAACCATTAAGGCAAGAACAGGTAATGGCTATAACAGGTGAACCTGTTGTTAAATTAGAAGTTCTTGTTGATAAGCTTTCTGATGAAAGCATTAAGACCGAATTGATTGATATTGGTTCAAAGCTTCGAGAAATAGTTGAAGAGCTCAAAGTCATCAACGATGGTAATCAGCGGCTTGCTCAAGTGGGGTTGGAAGTAGCTCAGCATACGATTAAGATTATGACTAGAGCGCCTAAACCTGTTACTTATGGACCAGGCGGTTCTAAGTCTAATAATCAGATGAGAGGTCGTTCGCTGTTCGATCATAAGGCTTGATTTAATCAACTATTTATTAATTAATGC
>ONIU01000271.1 GCA_900317935.1 uncultured bacterium | reverse complement strand
TAATATAAATCAGCCAAATGAACAAACCAATGGAGATTGAAAGCCAAATAAAATGAGACATAAATTTTATTCGAAGATATCTATAATACTGCTGTCACTAGGGTTAATTCTAACCTGCGGACCCTTGGTATTTATGCTCATAACTGCCTTCACATCTCAGGAAGCCTTAAGCTCTACCCCACCCCGCTATGGTGTTTTTTCTCTAGAAAATTTTAAAATGCTTTTAAGTGCCGGTCATATTTTAAGATGGGCCATAAACTCGTTTTTGGTAGCCTCAGCCATAACAATAGCTCAAACAATATTCAACTCTCTAGCTGCTTTCGGCTTTTCCGTTGGCAAGTTTAAGGGAAGAGAATCACTGTTTATGCTACTTCTAGCGGCTATGATGGTTCCTGGGCAGATTGTAATGCTTCCACTATTCCTTTTTATGGCAAAATGGGGTCTGGTAGACAGCCTTTGGTCAGTAATTCTTCCTTCAATGGCAGCACCTTTTGGAATTTACATGATTAGACAATATATGGATTCTATACCAGTGCAAATGTGTGAAGCAGCAAGAATAGACGGAGCTAGCGAATTCCAACTCTATTCAGATATCTATTTTCCTCTTTCAAAACCGATATTAGCAACTTCTGCCATTTTTACCTTTATTACAGAATGGAATGCCTTTTTATGGCCGTTGGTTACTCTTAATTCAGAAAAGTACTACACACTGTCAGTTGGCTTATCAACTCTACAAGACCAGCAGGCAATGGATTACGGGCTATTAATGGCAGGCGCAACCCTTTCAGCAGTTCCGATGGTAATAATATTCCTGTTCTTCTCAAAATATATGCTTGAAGGTATGAGAAAAGGAGCAATTCAGTGAACAGAATTTACGTTTCAATAGATTGGGGCGGAACCCACCTTAGCGGAGTTATTATAACTCCAGATAAAACCATCAAGAAATTCGAACTACCTTCATGCAATCTTAAAATTGTTTCTGACGAAAACCTATTCCAAATTTGCAAAAACATTATCAAAGAAATAAAGCCCGAAACTAATTCAAAAATAACTTTGCTTATAGGAGCCGCAGGTGTAAGCAATGACAAAACAGCTGCTAGAGTTATAAATACATTTAATAAATTAACCAACTTAATTGATAATATTGAGGTTTACCCCGATTTTTTATGCAACCATGCTGCATTTTTAAACGGAGAAGATGGAATCTTGTCTATTAACGGCACCGGTTCAATTCTTTTTGGTGTTAGTGGGAATAAGCAAATCAGACTTGGTGGCTGGGGCTATCTATTCGATAAAACACCCTCAGGTGCTTATTTCGGCAAAAAATATATTGAAAGCGTCTTAAAAGGAAAAGAAGGCAGCAAGACCCATCTGTATTATTCTGAAGATTTTAAAACAAAATATGGGCAAGTAGAAAGAGAAGAATTGCTGAACCAGATTTATTCAGCTCCTTCCATTCAGAATTATTTAGGGAAGTATTCAAAAGATTTAATACTAGCCTTTGACAAAAAAGAACCCAATGCTATAGAAATAGTAAATAATTCTATTGAAAAACTTAGCAAATCTATTAGTGAAATTACTTCTTATCTGGAATTGAAGAATCCAAAGTTCTGCGGTTCTGGAGGTTTATGGGATAATTGGAAAATTTTTAAAAATCTTCTAAATGTTTCATGTGAAAAACTAGGGGTACAGCTAGTTTGGAAAGATAAGAATATTTCTTTGAATTTTGGTCCGTTATTTTGTTATTCACGTTCAAACGAAGAAGCCTTTAAGATATTAAAAGAATACACTAAGGAAGCTAATTATGGCAGATAAAGAAAACTTACAAGCATTAACAGAAACTAGAAATCCTCGTACATTATATATTGATAGAGTCAGTACACGAGATGCCGTTAAAAGTTTTATTCAAGAAGATTTGAATATTCACAAAGCAGTTGAAGCCTGTCAGGATAGCATCGCCGTAGCTTCTGATTACGCCTATGCTTCCCTTGCAAAAGGCGGCCGTCTTGTGTACATTGGAGCAGGAACATCTGGAAGATTAGGTGTTTTAGACGCTTCTGAATGTCCGCCAACCTTCGGTGTTCCCTCAGATATGGTAATAGGAATCATTGCCGGAGGAGACAAAGCTTTAAGAGACGCTATAGAAGGTGCAGAAGATGATAAATCTGGTGGCAAGAAAGATTTAGAAAAGATTAATTTCAGCCAAAACGATACTTTAGTCGGAATAACTGCCTCTGGAACAACACCTTACGTTGTTGGCGCACTGGAATATGCTAAAAGTCTTGGAGCAAAAACCGTTTTGTTATGCTGTAACCCATATGGTGACTTGTTCAAAGCCGACGTTTTAATAAATGTTGCTGTAGGACCGGAAGTTATAGCTGGCTCAACCCGATTAAAAAGCGGAACAGCCTGCAAAATGGTTTTGAACATGATATCTTCCATAAGCATGATAAAGTTGGGAAAAGTCTACGAAAACCTGATGGTAGATGTAAAAGCAACCAATAATAAGTTGAAGAAACGTGCTCTTAAAATTGTTATGGAAGCCGGCAGAATTCCTAATTATGAAGCTGAAGCAAAGCTAATCGATGCTCAAGGCAACTTAAAAGTAGCGATTATTATGGCGCGGCTTGATGTCGATGCGGAAAAAGCCAAAAGCATACTAGAAAAAGCCAACGGATATCTTTATAAAGCTCTTGGCGAAACAGGGTATATCTGAGGCTGCGCCTAGTTTACTGTAGTTGGTTTTTGTTGTAGTTATTGTTAAATCGAAGTTAGCCAAACAAAGCTTGGCTCTCCGCCATTCTGATCTATTTATTTAAGACCCCCTCAGTCACTTCGTGACAGCTCCCCCAACAATTTTTTCAAAAATTTTGAGGGCGCATCGGGAAAGAAGAAGATCT
>ONIU01000274.1 GCA_900317935.1 uncultured bacterium | reverse complement strand
TTATCCCGATGCATTTCTTCAAACTTGAAGAAGGTATAATAATTGTCTCTATTTTCAGTTGGCTTGTGAACAATAGTATCCAAGACAAGGTCTATTCTGGTTTGATAATCTGAATTAGTTTTATTAGTCAAGAAATACCACAGAGAATCATCATGCAGTTCTTTCTCTATATTATCCCACTGTAGAGATATTTCTTCTTTTTTTTCTTTATTATATTGATTATTATAATTGCAGAGAAACATAGCTTTTACTAGTTCCGCATTTGTTAATGGAATTTTACCGATGTTTAATCGTGTAAATAAGTCAATTGCATCTTCTGATTCACTAACCTCATACCAAATTATTTTAACTTTTTCATCGAAGTATGTGTTTATATTTGTGAGCGTTGATTTTTTATCTTTCTTAGAAAACCATTTTTTTATACTTTCATAAGCAGAATAAATAAACCCAAAATCAATGTTTTCATTTCTACGAGATTCATCAATTGATTTTAAAAATTCCTTAGACTTTTCTCTTGTTTCATATGAAAGAGTAAACTTTGGCTCATCAATAAATCCAAAGCTCTCTTTATTCATATATTGATAAATAAGATAAATTGTTGTTAAACGTTGTTGACCATCTATCAATTCATATCCATCACCTTTTTTTCTTACTACAATGGGTTGAAGGTAATAATTTCTTTTGCCTTCAGTTGAATAAATATCATCTAACAAACGTAATATTTCTATTTCACCCCAACGAAATCCTCGCTGATATGAGGGAACTATAAAACTACCTTCTATGTTTCCAACAAATTTTGTCTCAAATATAACATCGCCATTCATAAAGTTAGATTAATAGTAACCTTTCATTTATTAATTTAATAATTATTTATAATACTATTTCTTCTTAGGCATGACAAGCCTCTTCTATAATGTTTGGAACAGAACCAAAACGCCCCTGAAGATATGCTTTTCTTATATCTTCGCTGGTTCTTGGAGAAAATTCATCGAGAGAATATAATTCAGAAATTGCTGTTTTATTACTTTTGTTTACAAAGTAAATCTGGTCTCGCCTTAGTAATTTCAGATTTAGTAAATCTACTGTATGAGTAGAAATAATAAGCTGAGCATTATTTCTGTTGAGAATGGGATTATTAAATAGTTTTATTAAATGTTCAACAAGTAATGGATGCAAACTAACATCAAATTCATCTATACAAATTGTTTCACCAGTAGAAAAAGCCCTTTTAAGTATGGGGCTGAGAGAAAACAGACTCACAGTTCCCTTAGACTCACTATTTATACCTAGTTCATAAGTCTCTATTGAACCATCATTTTTAATTATTTCATGCTTCATTAATATTCTGTATTCTTTTTCGGTAAAACTTAGAACTTTTACTTTTTGACCATAATTAGGAAGAGAATCGTTTACTAGTATATCTCTGCTTTCAAATGTATAATCAGTGATGTTTAAATCAGCTTCTTTTAGAATTTGTTTTGTAAATTCTTTTAATGAACCATCTTCATCTTTTTCAAACAATTGATTAGCTTGAGAAAATAAGGTGTGGTATTTGGAATCATAGGTGTTTATTCCTGTCATAAACCATAATAAGGGTGCTTTTAATTCTTCACAGTTCCATGAAGCAGCAGTAGCTAGAAATAGTTTATTGATTGTATTCCTTTCGATTATTGGTTTCAGCTTTGTTTTTAAATGATTTGAAGTAAAACGGTATTTGTCTTTTGCTGTTTCATCTCTTTCAAATAAGGTTGAAGCCTTATTAGAATTGAAAGCGTAAAGATACTCTTTTATTATCTTAATATTCGTTGCAGAAAAGCCATAAACATATTTTATTCCATCATTTGCGATGAAAACAAATTCAAATTCTGTAGGTTCAGATGAAGTTTTTTTATCAAAAGCAAAAGGTTCTATATAAAATAAGGGTTCACCAATCTGTCTGTTGTTAGACTGTCTGATTGTAAGAATTGCAGCAGTAATAGCCAAGAAAATATTACTTTTACCCGCAGCGTTAGCTCCAAAAATAGCTATCTCATTAAGGATTTTTGATTTGCTTATTTGAACAAAATTATTAGGAAGATTTTTGTCACTAGAACATTCTAATGAAAGAACAGCTTTTTCTTTAAATGATTTATAGTTTTTAACAGAAAACTGTAATAACATGGCTGTCTCCAAATTAATTTTAATAATCTATATTATATAATAATATTTATATTATACAAATTATTTTATTTAAAAATGTAAAATCATTACAAAATATAGCAAAATAATTTATAAAAATATAAATCAAATAAATTAGATTCTAGTTTACTATAATAAGACAAAATTAGGAGAAAAAAGGTTGATTGCAGTTTGTAGAATATCAAAAGAACAGATTTTTAAGCAAACAGGAATTAAGTTATAATCTAAGGTTTACATTGTAGTTAGTTTTTATTGTAGTTATTGTATTTTTGGGGTTATGATTGGTTTAGTAAGAAGAAAAATTTTAAAATCCCCCTTACTGACTACCTTACGGTAGTCAGCCCCCTCAGTCACTACGTGACAGCTCCCCCACAATTCGTTGGGGAGCATCGCCTTTAATAAAGGGGGTAAGAACAATCTCATACATTAAAAATTTTGCAAATTTCGATTTTTCAGACAAGCTCTCAAGGAGTGGCTTTAGGAGATCAATACGCTATTGCTAAACAAGGTTTACTCTGGTTAGGTCACCACCCCGTCAGCCGTTCGACTGCCACCCCTCCTCTAGGAGGGGCTTTAGGAAATATTTATCATAACGAAGGGACTGTATATTTCTTCACTTGCCGACTAATATGGAAACAGCATCAGAAATGCTCTTTTCTATTGCTTCTTTTCCATATTCGTCTACTTGTTTCTTATT
>ONIU01000095.1 GCA_900317935.1 uncultured bacterium | reverse complement strand
AATAATGAAAAAAGTGAATTGCAGAAAAAAATTGAAGAATTAACAAAATTAGAAAAATATGATGAAATTTATAAGATAGTTAAACCTCTTGCAGACAAAGGCGATGCCTTAGGACAAGCAAATTTAGGAGATTTATATTATCATGGAAAGGTTGTAAAAAAAGATTATAAAGAAGCCATAAAATATTATAAATTAGCTGCTGACCAAGGCAATACAACTGGACAATTTTGTCTTGCTTGTATGTATAGAGAAGGAGAAGGCGTAACTAAAAATGTTAATGAAGCTATTAGATATTTTAAACTAGCTGCCGACCAAGGAGATGTGGATGCTCAGGCAGAACTAGGGTCTATGTTTTATTATGAAGATAATGGTGTTCAAGACTATAGCAAAGCATTAAAATATTTAAAATTAGCTGCTGACCAGGGAGACGTCGATTCTCAAATGGATGTTGGAAATATTTATGAAAAAGGATTAGGAACTCCCAAAGACCTTTATGAAGCCTTTAGATATTATAAACTTGCTGCTGATCAAGATCACGAACAAGCACAATCTCAGGTCGGAGAAATGTATAGAAATGGATCTGGCATTACACAAGATTATAATGAAGCTATAAAGTATTTTAAACTATCTGCTGGAAAAAACTATTCTATGGGACAATATAATCTTGGAAAAATGTATGAAGATGGATTAGGTGTTGAAAAGAATGTAAATGAAGCAATAAAGTATTATAAACTAGCTGCCGATCAAGGAATTTCCATAGCTAAAGATGCTCTTGCCAGGTTAGGAGTATCTTATGAAGAACCCCAAAAACAAAGTAAATTTTGCTTTATAACAACAGCAGTATGCGATTCTTTTAATAAACCAGATAATTGCTATGAACTGACCATGTTCAGAAATTTCAGAGACAATTGGCTTATTAACGAAATAGACGGCAAAGAATTAATAAAGGAATATTATAACAATGCACCTAAAATTGTAGATGCTATTAATTCTCGTTCAAATAAATCAGAAATTTATTTGAATATTTGGAATACTTATTTAAAAGCTTGTCTGCAATTTATCGAAAATAAAAAATACTCTGAATGTAAAGATTTGTATATTCAGATGGTGAGAAACCTAGAAAAAAAATTTCTTTTTTAACAAATAAAAAGAAACTATTAAAAACAAAACACATAAAACCCGCTTGGCAAGATATGCCAAGCGGGTTTTATTTCTGGCTTACAGCTTAAGGTTTAGAGAATTTTTGGTCTGCGAGATGCTGTGCTAATACTCGAAATTTGCTGAAAAATCAGTATTGATTTGTTTGTAGCCTACCCATTGTCATAAACGTAATTCTTTCAGGGCTAAAGCCCATACGAATTACTTTTTATGACAAATGTGTAGGCAATTAACACAATCAAATTTGGACTTAAATAGTGCACTCTATCTAATGAATTTACTTCTTTATTATTCATAAAATCAACAATATTATAAAACAGCAAGAATTACAACACAAATTCAACTACAAAAACTTTAGATTCTTGCCAAAGATGAATGAATAAATTATAATATTTTTCGATAGAAGAAAAACGATTATTAAATAATAGGCTAATATACGGATTATACCCCGATGTATACAATCATTTCGATGATTCAAAAGATATTTTAATGCAATTAGCTGACAGTTATTTGTATAAAGACATACTTATTTGGGAAAAAATTCAGAAGTCTGAAAGAATTGATAAACTATTGCAAGCTTTGGCATTTCAGATTGGAAATCAAGTATCATATAATGAAATCGGTCAGATGATTGGATTAAATAGTGAAACAGTTGAAAAATACATTACTTTGCTTGAAAAAGCTTTTGTAATTTTTAGGCTACCAGCTTTTTCTAGAAATCTTCGTAATGAATTGAAAAAGACAAGAAAAATCTATTTTTATGATAACGGTATAAGAAATGCTTTGATAAAGCATTTTGCACCTATGGAATTAAGAAATGATTCTGGTGCATTATGGGAAAATTTCTGTATTAGTGAAAGAATAAAACGAAACTTCTTTAATGGAATCAGCACTAATTGTTATTTCTGGAGAACTACCCAACAACAGGAAATAGATTACATAGAAGAATCCGATGGAATGTTATCTGCATTTGAATTTAAATATAATCCTAAGAAAAAAGCACGAATTCCATTAACCTTTTCTAGAAACTATCACGAAAACAGTTTCGAAGTAATAACCCCTGAGAATTTCGTTGAATGGCTAGAATAATTAATAATTTGAAAAGATTTGATTTTGTTCTTTATCAATGTTAAATCTTTAAATATGATTGAAAAAACTATATGACTAACACAAATGCCTAAGTAAAATATAGAGATTCACAGGAATAATCTGCAAAAAGTCTTATTTCAACTATGGCTAGCAACAAGCCAAAAAGAGAATTAAACGAAGAATAATAACAGTTCAGATACACCAGGCGCAGGAGATAGATAAAAATGTTATGGTTAGATATCGGTAGCGAATTAACAACTTTAGAAATGAAAAAAGTAATTGTAGAAGATATTCTTGGCGAAGGCGGTCAGGGTATAGTCTATAAAGTTAATTATGATGGCGTATCTAAGGCTTTAAAATGGTATTTTACCAGTAAACTCAATAATCCTGATGAATTTAAAGAAAATTTAGAAAGAAATATAAAAAAGGGAAAACCAAGCGATTCCTTTCTATGGCCTCAAGATATAGTAACTGATTCAGAAGGTGGTTTCGGTTACATAATGGATCTGAGACCAAAGAATTATAATGAGTTAGCTGAATACCTTGTAAAAAAAGCCAGATTTAAAAGCAATAAAGCTATAATAAATGCTGCTCTAGATATTTGCAGTGCATTCAGAGCTTTGCATCTAAAAGGGTTATCATACCAAGATTTGAATGACGGTAACTTTTTTATAAATGGAGAAACAGGCAGAGTATTAATTTGTGACAATGACAATGTTGTTCCTGATGGAGACAATAAAACCGGCATTCAAGGTAAATGCAGATACATGGCTCCAGAAGTAGTGTTATGCAAAAACCTTCCTAACACTCAATCAGATAAATTCTCCCTTGCAATAGTCTTATTTATGCTATTATTCAGAGGTCATCCCCTTGAAGGAAGGAAAACCCTTGTTCCTTGCGTCACAGAAAAACATGAGCGATTATTTTACGGAGAAAACCCCATATTTGTATATGACCCAAACAATGACTCCAACAGACCAGCATTAGGAGTTCATAACAATATAATAAACACATGGAAATTCTACCCTGAATCTCTTAAAAATATGTTTATTAAAGCTTTTTCGCAAGAATCCATGAAAAACCCCAACAATAGAATAAGAGAAAGAGAATGGGCAGATATTTTTATTAAATTGCGTGACAGCATAGTAAACTGTCCTTATTGTAATGATGAGTTTTTCTCCAATCCTGAAGAATACAATGTTTCCTGCCCCAAATGCGGTAATATTATTCAAAGACCGGGAAGAATCCAATGTGGCCCATACTCTATTCCTATTTTTGTGGGAAATAAACTATATCATTGTCATGCAGAAGGATTATCAGACGAACAAGTAGACTGTTTTAAAGAAATAGGAGAAATTATTCTAGGCAAAAGCAAAATTGAAGGGAAACCTCCTGTAGTCGGCATAAGAAATCTTTCTGATGTAGCCTGGCACACCCTTGGTGACAAAGCTACAACGATTGAAAAAGGTGGAGTTGTAAGAATAGTAAGAGGTCTAGAAATAGACCTAGGTGGCGAGTTGAAGCCAGCAAAAATAATATAATTCTAGGAGATAGATGATGTCATCTATAGAAGATATTACAAATGAAATTTCAAGAAGAACTATGATTCTTTTTTTCCTAATAGATACTTCTGGAAGTATGAACGGTGAAAAAATAGGTGCAGTTAATGCTGGTATGGAAGACACTATTCTAGACATAAGAGAAATAACAAACTCTGACGCACAGGTAAAGATTGCCGTATTAGAATTCTCTACTGGAACAAAATGGCAGACCCCCCAACCCATTGATATAGAATCTTTTGTCTGGAATCGTCTTGAGGCTACAGGATTAACAGATCTTGGAGAAGCCTGTTTAAAACTAAATGAAAAGCTTTCAAAAAATGCTTTCATGAAAGATGGAGCTGGAAATTATGCTCCAGCTATCATTTTAATTTCTGATGGAAATCCAACTGATAATTACGAAAAAGGTCTAGAAGCTTTATATCATAACAACTGGTTTAAACAAGCAATTCGGGTTGCTTTTGCAGTAGGAAGCGACGTCAGAGTTGATATGTTAGAAAAATTTACAGGAAACAGCGATACGGTAATTCCAATTCATAACAAAAGCCAATTACGAAAGATAATCAGGTTTGTTAGCGTAAGAGCCTCACAAATAGCAAGTAGAAGCAGTGCTATTTCCGATGATGAGAGATCTGATTCTATTCTAAATTCAAGACAAAAAGAAGTTATAGAAGCTTTGAACGAAATAAGCTTAGATAAAAATTATTTGGATGATGATATCGAATGGTAACAGATAAATATTATCAGTTTTGCCAATCTGTAACTGGTTATAGCCATAGAATAAGGAATCTCCCTTGTCAAGATGCCTGCAAAACAATATTGAATGAGCAACCCAATCTAATAGTTATTGCTGTTGCAGACGGTCATGGCAGCGAACCTCTGAGTCAGATTGGTTCAAAAATAGCTGTTGAATCTGCTTGTAAGAATATAGCGGACTTTGTTAAAGAACTAAGCAATACTGATATTATAAAGTCTTTCAAATCTTTGCCTAAATCTATTTATTGTGGAATAAACCCAGAAGTTAAAAATAATGGTTTTGCCATTTCAAAACCTTTTTACGTTAACGATTATGGTTATCAAAAGATAATAAATGAAAAATTGATTACAGAAGAAGCTTTAAATGAGTTTACAATAATTTCTGACTTTTTTAATGCTTTAAGTAAACTAGAAAAATTCATTGTGTATGACTGGTGCACAAAAGTCACTGAGGATTTCTCAAGATTAAAAGCCAAGGAACCCGAAAAATTAACTGAATATAATATAAATGAATCAGATTTCAATAATCCTTACCATCTTTATGGAACAACTTTGCTAGCCGCTGTTATTTCAGAAGAATACTGGTTTGCATTACAAATAGGTGATGGTACATGTTTGGCTTTGTTCGATGAAAACAATGATTACAGTGAATTTAAACAAATAAATCAACCTATTCCTGACGATGAAAGGTGCTTCAATAATATTACGACTTCAATTTGTGATTCAGACTCCTATTTGGAATTTCGCCACTCTGTAGGAACAAAGCTACCCCAAGCAATATTTTTAGGTTCTGACGGAATAGAAAATTCTTTTTCCTGTGACAATAGAAAACAAGAGCTACAAAGTTTACAAAACTTTTATATTGATTTAATAAAGGATTTTTCAGAGGACACAACAAAAGAAAAAAGAAATGAAAACCTTTCAGAAAAATTAAAAAACTTAACGGAAGATTATAGTGGTGATGATATGGCTATTGCAGGATTAATTTCAAATACTTGGCTTAAGAGCACTATCTGAAAACTAAGAATTTTGTAATAATTCAATGTATGGAGTAATGTCCTTGCCCCCTTTCGTATTACCGCCAAGGATGGCGGTATGCAAGCGAGCGACAGGAGGTCAGCGAGTCGCAAAGGGGGATTAAGGAGGATTTTAAAATCATTAATATAATCTAATTATTGATCAAAACCTAGTTTTCAGACAATCTCTTAAGAATCCTAAAGACAAAACTTTATGATAATTCTAATTTAATGATATTGGTAAGTGAGTGGTTATAAATTCAAGGTTTTTACTTCTTTCTCTTAATTTTGATAATTCTACGGATTGCCCCGATGCCTTAGCCAATTCAATTTCTGCCGCAGCTTTTACAAAATCCAGACCAGTTGCATTTATTTCATCTTTGGCATTTGCAATATATTTTTTTAATTCGTTACTTTCTTTGTTAATTCTTTCTACTAGAATTTTTGACTTCTCAATACTTTCTTTTGTTATTTTATCATTAGTGTTTGTATCGTTTATAGAAGGCAATAAACCCCTTCGTAATTTATCCAAATTGTCTAATCGTTTATCTGACTCTACAATATTCAGGAAAACTCTTAATAATTCATTGAAAGCTTTTGAAGCTTCTGTTCTATAAAAGCTCATTTTCTCATCTTTACCAATGATTCTTAAAAGATTAGAAAACTTTTCATCTACTTCTGGAAAAACTTTTCTAAAGTTGATGCGAATTAACTCCTGCTTTTTTCTTTTATCTTCTAACTCTTTTTGTTCTTTTGCTGCTATTTGTTTCTGTTTTGTTTTGTAATATATTACACTTGCCAAAACCAAAACAAGAACAGATATCACAATACCGACTAACACTTTTTTACCTCATTGCTAAATTAGTTATATATTATACTTATTTATTAACAAAAACTAAACTATAGTTTTTGGTTTTTAGAAGCAAAAGCTTCTTCTGTTTTTATTGCTTTTATTGTAAGTTTTAAGACCCAAAATTGAAATACAAGATCATAAAATCGGAAGTGATACGCTTCGCTGTTGGACACTTCTTTGTGGGACATTTCACTGTGGTAATTGTCAGCGGACAGTCGCTTGCTTAACCTTATTCTCCTCCGCGGTCTCTGTAGATTTCTACCTACGGATAATCTTAGAGGGAACGAGCCTTGTGCGGAGAATAAAAGGTTTCGCGTCTAACTGTCCGCTCTATGCTCTATTGCTCTACACCCTACTATCTTATGTCTGGCTTATAGCTTATAGCTTAAAGCTTATATCTTCAATCTTCTATCTTCTATCTTCTATCTTAAATTAATGTTGAATAATTCTTACTTATACAATATAATTTTCTAAAACCTTTACAGATGAGCAGATAAACCATGAAATACAGAGAGCCCAGCGAATTCTTCAAGTTTATAATAGAAAAAGCTGGTCTTGATGTAATAAATGACACACAAAGAAGCCTGGCTTTTGCTCTAGACTTACTTGACAGCCAGAAGTCATATTTCCATTTATTAAAAATTGCTTTTATTTTTGATGCATATAAAGAATTAATTAAAGCTTATGATAAAGATTCTAAAGCAAAGAAGCTTTATATAACCAAATCAATAAAAATACTTACAGATGATTGTTTTACAAAAGATGACAACGCTTATTGGGCAATAGGCTGGCTCGCAAGCGTTATTTATCCAAATGAATGGAAAAACACAATAAGTAAAACAAACATTGATATAGATGAAATTAATAAAAAATTTTTGAAACAGGCAAAAATTCCAGTAAAGAAGGTTTATAAAGAAGAATTCACTGATTCTTATGCTGATGCTAAGACTATTTCTAATTTTAATTTCAATTCAATTTCAGAATCTATTGAAGCAATCACCTTTGATGATAATACCAAATTTTCAACGAATAACTTATTAAAAAAGAATTGGACATTAAACGACATAAATTTAAAAATGATTCTCTGTCCTGCTGGGAGTTTTATGATGGGTAGTCCCATTAATGAACTGGGAAGAAATGCTAGTGAAACAACTCACCAGGTAATTATTACAAAACCATTTATGATAGGCAAATATCCAATAACCCAAAAGCAGTATTTTTCTATAATAGGAAGAAATCCTTCATATTTTAACGGATATAATAATCCTGTCGAATCTGTTAGTTGGTTTGAAGCTAAAGAATTCTGTGAAATACTTAATACAAAGTATAAGAACAGTCTTCCAAAGGGGTATATTTTTTCTTTACCCACAGAAGCGCAATGGGAATACGCATGTAGAGCAGGAAGTTTAACTGCTTTGAATAATGGTAGGAATTTAACTACTGATTATGGAAATTGTTCAAATTTACACAGAGTAGCGTGGTATTCTCTAAATTCCAACAACTCAACTCACCCAGTAGGTCAGAGAAATCCAAATCACTGGGGCATTTATGATATGCTTGGAAACGTCTGGGAATGGTGTGAAGATTGGTATGGAGAATATTATAACAATATAGAAAAAGATCCGATAGGAAACATTAAAAGCACACGTCGTGTCAATCGTGGAGGTAGCTGGGTTGACTATCCTATGAACTGCCGTTCAGCCAGACGACGTGGCTACGGACCAACAAAAAGGGACATCATTCTTGGTTTTCGTGTTGCCCTTGTTTCAATTGATAATTCTTCTCAATCTGATGATTGGTAGTGATATTGCAAAAATATATATCCCCACTTGTTAAAGAACTATCTGATTTCAAAAAATCGCTATCCCAACTATATCACTCATTTAACTTATTTGCTTTTTTATATCTTTATACTTTGAAACTTCTTCTGTAAAACCTTTTTCAGATAAAAAAGCAATCAAATTATCTAATTCTTTAATCATTTCTTCTTTTGAAATAATCTTATAATAACTACTGTCTTCAAAAAAATCATCTTCACACCAATGATAACATTCATAGAACTGCTTTTCAGAATTTATCCCCCATTCATAATATTCTAACGGAGCAAAAGAAGCTCTATGAATAAGAACAATATTTCCATCTTTATCTGGAGTAAGATTTGGATTTGAATAGTGCACTCTATCTAATGTTTTTATTTCTTTATCTTTCATACAAATTAAATGTTTGAAAACAATTTATCAAATTATTTGGGTTATACAAATAGAACAAAAGCTATAACTACTAACTACTTTCTACTTTTCTTTACACGTTTTATTAAAGCTTCTAGCTGATCAACACATACTTTTACATTAGCCAAGATTTCAGAACCAGTATATCTAAAAGGATAATAACCATATATCTGAAGCCATCGATCTTGTTGTTTATCCATAGTTATTCGTTCTGAATTGCTGTGATAAGTTGCTCCATCACAATAAATCAAAATATTGCAATCTCTAATGACAAAATCTGGTTTAGTAAATTTTTTCCCCCTGACTGGAAATACAACCTGCTCTTCAAATTCAATCTTTCTCTTAATTAGTTCATCCTTAAATATACTTTCTATTGGAGTATTATATTTTTCCGTTGTTAAACAATTATTTCCGCAACTTCGGTAATTTCTATGGTGTTTTAATAAACTTTTAAAAGTATAATCTACCCCGGGTTCTGCTGTATTCCACTCAATACTATAAGAATCAAATGAATCATAAAAGAGCTGAAAATATTTTTCAATAAAAGGGATAAGTTTATTATCAACATCTTTTTTTGAAAAATTGTTATCTAAACAAGCAAAGAATATTAATCTCTTATTGCGTTTAATTTTTAATGCTGTTTTCCAATCAGAATCATTTGATAAAGATATTTCTTTCGGACGCTCGTATAATGGTTTGCCTAAGCCAGTAATTTCTTTTAAAGATATACTATTAATTCTTAAACCTGTAATTTTAAATAATGATTCATCGATTGCTGCAAACCCTTGTGGATTAAAGTATTCTTGTTTTGGGTCAAGATTAATATAACCCCAAAAATTTAATGATTCACATATTATTTTTAAATTATTAGCAAACATTTATCTATATTTCCTTAGTAGTATATTTTAAATAATAATATGATTTTCTAACTTTTATTACAATATATTAAAGTCTTGCTAAAGAAAAAAACTAACATTTTTAGAATTGATTCAAAAAAAAATTATAAATTTAGAAACATCATCTGTGATAAATAGAATAATTGCTGAAAGTCTTATTTTATATTTCATATTGCAGACAAATTTTGTCCAAAAGCTTGAGGCTATAGTCCTTATTAATAATTGAAAAAACAATATCTAAGAAACGATATTTTTGTTATACTCTTTTTATGAGTAACAAATTATTTGGTCCCTCTGGTGGATATAGAAAAATGTTGTCCTTTAATTGGACATGTCTGGTTTATCACGCAACAACTTTGTTTTGCAAACGAAACTATAATTATAAAAATGATCCTTTAGGCAAAACCGTTGGTCAGATGGTAGGTGCAGCAAGAAGTGCCAGACAAAATATAGTCGAAGCTTCTTCTCGGGCTGCTACTTCCAAAGAACAAGAATTAAAACAGCTAGATGTTGCCAAAGGTTCTTTACTAGAACTAGCTGGAGATTATGAAGCTTTCATTCTTGATTTAAATGAAGTTCCTTGGTCAAATAAAGATGAAAGATACATTACTGTTAAGTCACTAGAATTAGATAAATTTGAATATACTGACGACGTAGACCACGATTATGGTATCTTTACCCTTAATATGCGTAAACGTTGTTCTGAGTGGCTTGAAAATGAAAACCCTCTTGTTGCTGCTAACGCAATTTTTATCTGTATAAATAGAGCCTGCGCTTTAATTACAGGACAAATGTATAGAATAGCAGAAGATTTTATTCAAGAAGGTGGTTTCACAGAAAAGATGACTAAAGCTCGTCTAGAACAACGCGATGCAGATTTCCAAAAAGAAGGTTCGCCTAATTGCCCAAAATGTGGAAATCCAATGAGAAAAGTTGTTACTAGAAAAGGTCGCTTTGCTGGTAAAACATTTTGGGGTTGTACAAGTTTTCCTGAATGCAACGGAACAAGAGAAATTTAAATGTTTATTTATAATACAAAATTTTTATTATAATCAATTAAAATAAAAAAACAAATAAAGGACCTTAGTCTTTTAACTTTGGATAAATAACAACAATAAATAAAACCACGCGATAATCGCGTGGTTTTATTTCTGGCTTAAAGCTTAAGGGCTAGAGAATTGTTTGGTCTGCGAAAGGCTGTGTTAAAACTCGAATTTAGATGAAAAATCAGTATTTATTTGTTAGTTAGCCTA
>ONIU01000261.1 GCA_900317935.1 uncultured bacterium | reverse complement strand
AGAAGATAGAAGATTGAAGAAGAAAGAGAGCTTAGACCAATAGAGCGGAGAGCAAAATAAAGCTTGGCTGTGATTGGTGGTTGGTGATTGGTGGTGAGTGAGCGGACGGTAGACGCGAGACCTCTATATTAGAGATAAGAGAATAGAGAGGAGAGATTAGGGAATTGTTTTAGGTTTACTACAAGTCTTCGGACTATTCTTTCTACTGTTAAGCAAAGTTCTCGAAAATCCCCCAGTCATTCTACGAATGACATCCCCCTTTGAGAAAGGGGATTCTTTAAAGATAAGAGAAGTCTACACATTTGTCATAAAAAGTATAGCGTATGGGCTTTAGCCCTGAAAGCTATACGTTTATGACAATGGGTAGACTTTCCTAACAATTTCAACAATTCTAACGATTTTAACAACTCTAACTTTAACAATTTCATACGCTATCGCTAAACCAGAGCAACTCTGGTTCGGTCACCCTTTCGGCTTGCAAGCAAACCACTTCCCCTCAAGGGGAAGCTTTAGGAGAAGCCCCTTCTAGCACTGCCTTTATGGTCTTATATCTCCATTTTGTATCTTACATCTTACAAATATCATTATCTGAGATTATTAAAGCTGAAAAAATTTTTAGATTAGAATTATATGCTACTAGTAGATCAAAAAAGACACCAGTTAATAAAAAACTAATTGCTAATGAGTCTTTGGATTTAATAACAATTGTTTTAACAATAATAAATAATATTCAAGAGGATTTCTTGATTGTTTTGTAGTAAAAATCTAGAAGATAATCAGGCCCCTCTTGCCAAAGATTAGTTTCAAAATCATATAAGGCTTTATAAGCTACAGAAGATATCAGTCTAGTTCTAGCTTCAGAAATAGATATACAATCATTTTGAGCCATATCTTGAACAGCATCTGAAAATATCAAATCAGCACAAAACTTTTTTTTATCAGAATCCAAATCTATTGTCCTTATATATTTTAGAGAATTAAACCATTTTCAAGGGTCATATATTCACCTTTTTACTATGTAATATATTGACAATATCAAGGTAAATATTTTCATCACCTTCTAAGTGAAGGGAATCATAACAATTTTCTATATAACTCCAAATTCCATAATCTTTAAACAATAAATCAGCTTTTTGGGGGTCTATATTTGTTCTCTCGCAAAAGAGACTGAATAACCTCGTCTGCATAAATAAAGTTTCATTTAACAATTCCATTGTCTATCCCTTTATTGCTCATATCCATTCTTTTCCATTATAGCAATACCAACTTAATTAGTAAATATGCTAATTATGATATGATTTTATGGGGTTTTACAAGACAATGCATTTTTTCGTCAGAAAAAGTGTACTGTGATTACATATTTTCGTCGGGAAAAGTGTAATCTTATTTATATGCTTTGGAGGATCTCGGTCCCACCACGTCTACGCAATGCTCTGCATTGCTCCCCCTTCAGTCAGCAAGCTGACAGTTTCCCCACTATCGTGGGGCAGCATCTAGTTTATTCGCCCCTCAAGTGGAGGCTTTAGGACAACCCTTCTAACACTTATAACAATTCTCACAGATTGCGACAGCAATCGTCCCACAACAAAGTGTCCCACAGCGAAGCGTACCACTTCCATATATGGGCTCGTATATCAATTATTGGGCTTAAATCTTATAATAAAAATAATTACCACACACCACTAAGCATATAGGCTTGAAAGACCTCGCTGAATTGCGGCACTTATCTTATTAGATTCTTCTCGAAGAGTTTTAATTTCTAAATCCATGGATTTTTGCAATTCAAGAAGGGTCTGCAAATATCGGTTTGTTACAGCAGCACGTTCAGTTAAGCCTGCTGGTGTAAGGTGATATAAGCAAGCTCGGCGTTTATTTGTGGTTGATTCTGAAACTTCAACCCAGCCTTTTTCAATAATTTCATTTAACAACAGATTAATATGACCAAGACTAACTCCGAGTTCGCCTGCTAATTTGCGTTGATTAGTCTTTGGAGATTTTTCTATATTTTTAAGTAGTTTATAAATCACTTCGTCTGTCATTTATGTACCCTGTACAATAGTTGATAAGATATTTATGTTATGGTATATTCATACTGAAAAAATAGACAATAAAAGAACTTCTAGTGTACTTGGTACATCTAGTTAAGTCTTAAATTGTCTGTTTTGTTTGCTTTGAACAAAACGTTTTATGCCTGGCAGCAATTTTGTTTTGTTCAAAGTTTACCAACTTTAAGATTTGGTTCAAACCATTAGACTTCAGCCAAATCTCAAAGAATAATATATCATGTTCACAATATCTCATTTTTTAAGATTTTAGTCAAGACAAATTTCAAAACTTGAGTTTATTGTTTTATTAAAGGTGCTATGACAAAATTTTATGAAAGATTAAGAACCCTTCTTAAAGATAAGGGAATGAGCGGCAAAGAGTTTGCCGAAGAAATGGAAGTTACTACAGCAAAAGCTGGCAGATGGTTAACTGGGGTAACAGACCCAAGTTTTGATGAACTAATTAAAATATGTAAATATTTTGATGTTTCTTCTGACTATATGCTTACTGGAAAACTCAGTCGTTATGAATTAACAGAAAGCGATATTAAGTTCCTCGCTTTAACAGATGACGAAAAGAATTATTTAATCAGCTTCAAGCAATTTTTGGCTCAGATGCCAGATTCGATGAAAGTCTGAATATTGAGGCTAACGCCTCCTTTTAGCGAAAAGAGAAGAGAGATAAGAGGATTGTTTTTTTCTCACTACAAGTCTTCGGACTTAACTTATTACAGCTTTGCAAAGTTTTCGAAAATCCCCTAGGCTGCAAATGCAGCCTTTCCCCTTTCTTAAAGGGGATAGTTTTTTGCTACGCTGTCGCTAAACAAGGTATGCTCTAGTTATGTCACCCCTCCGTCAGACATTCGTCTGACACCTCCCCTCAAGTAGGGGCTTTAGGACAACCTTTCTAACACTTCCTACCCTTCCTACACTTCCAACAATTACCACAGTGAAACGTCCCACAACGAAGTGTCCCACAGCGAAGCGTCCCACAACTTGAACAACTCGAACAATTCGAACTATTCAAACCCTTTGAACCTTGAACGGTTCGAACCATTAGAACACTGCCACTTAATAAAACAACAGTATGTAGTCATAAGCATC
>ONIU01000024.1 GCA_900317935.1 uncultured bacterium | reverse complement strand
CTAGGTATAGATATTATTATATAATATGCGCCTGGAAGGCGCTACATTAAATTTTATTAGGTTGTTTCGCAACCCTCGCAATGACGGTTTTAGTTGTAGCTAAAGCAGTAGCACAAACTAAAACAATCCTCTTATCTCTTGCCTCTAATCTCCGCTCTCTAAAAAAGGCTTTCAGCCTTTTTTCAGGCTAGCATTTCTTTTAGTTTGGCTAGGCCCTGAGTAGATTGAGAATCGAGTTCTTCAAGCTTTGCTAAAATCTCAGAAGTGGGTGGGTATTCAACTGATTTATATTCTGTCTTTTTATATTTATTAATGCTTAAATCGTAGTCATTTTCTGCAATTTCTTCTTTGGAAACGAAAAAGCTCTGTTCTGTGCGTGTTCTAGATTCTTCAGCACTAAGATTATTGTAGCGGTAGATAATATCTGGAATATCATTAGCTTCTACTGGTGAACGCTTATCGTCTAGACTAAGGCCATCAGCTTTCATATCGTAGAACCAGACTTTATCTGTTCCGCCATGATTAGTTTTTGTAAAGACTAAAATAGCTGTTGAAACACCAGCATAGGGTTTGAAAACGCCGCTAGGCATTGAAATGACTGCTTCAAGACGCTGATTTTCGACAATTTCTTTCCTAATAGCTTTATGAGCTGTAGAAGAACCGAACAATACGCCATCTGGAACGATACAAGCGCATCTTCCACCCAATTTAAGCATTTGAACAAAGAGAGTCAGGAAAAGCAATTCAGTCTTTTTAGTCTTACAGATTTTAAGAAGGTCTTGAGCAACTATGGCATAGTCTAGACTGCCCTTAAAAGGCGGATTTGCCAAAATCAAAGAAAATCTGTCCCGGTCAGGGTTCTGGTCTGAAAGGCTGTCTCTATACTCGATATGAGGGTTTTCTATTCCGTGAGTCATCATGTTCATAGCACCGATTCTCAGCATTGTTCTATCCATATCGAAGCCATGAAACATATCGTTCATGAAATGCTCTTTATTCTTTTTATCAAAGTAAACTTCCTGTTTTAAGTGGGTTTTAAGATATTCTGCAGTTTCTACCAAAAATCCAGATGTTCCAAAAGCAGGGTCACAGACAATATCATCAGCTTTTGGCTTTACTAACTCAACCATCATTTTAATAATATGCCTTGGAGTTCTGAATTGTCCATTTACACCAGCAGTAGCAAGCTTGTTAAGCAGATATTCATAAATATCACCACGAACATCGGAGTTTTTTAAAGAGGCTATTTCTTCGTAGATGGTATCCATGGCTGTAACTATTTTATCAAGCATTAAAGCTGTTGGAATCTTGAAAATAGCATCGCCCATATATTTTGAATAAGCGGAGTTTTTATCATCGTGAAGATTTTTTATAAAGGGGAAAACATTATCGGTCATGTTTTTAAACATGTTTTCCGCAGCATAATCATGGAAAACGCTCCATTTTAGCTGTTTGCCGTCTATTTTTCTATCGCCGATTAAAGCTTCATCAGGGAAAAGGCTTTTATGAGGCAGTCCGAGCATAGCACATTCTTTTGCTTTGCGGTTGTCGTTATCATCTAAATCACGAATGAACATCAGATAAGTCATCTGCTCAATAACATCTAAGGGGTTGGTGATACCGCCAGTCCAGAATATTTCCCATAAAGAATCCATTTTATTTTTTAGTTCACCAGTGATCATAGTTAAAACCCTCATTGTATTGCTAATATTGTTTTTGTTGTTAAGGCATTTTAAATGCTATTTATTTTTCAGTCAAGGGCTAAGAGATTAGAGATGATGGAAAGGGGGATTGTGATAGGTTCACAGAGCAATAAAATTAAGAGCGGACAGCAGACGCGAGATCTCTATTCTCCGCACAAGGCTCGTTCCTTCAAGCTAATAAACGACTTATACTTATATAGAAATCGTTCTGGATTGCCACGCCTCTTTCAGAGGCTCGCAATGACGTAGAACTTGAGGTTCGCGGAGGAGAATAAGGTCGAGCAAGCAACTGTCCGCGATTTTAGTTATAATTATTGGAAGTGAAATGCTTCTTATTTTGTTGAAATCAGAGTTCCATCATATTTTATAGTAACAGAGCCATCAATTTGAGCTCTATTGATATTGTTGTAATGAGTATAAGTGAATTGTTCTGGGGTATTGCCGATAAATGTAGCATTTCTACAATTAATCATATAATTGCCTTCTTCAAGCCCAAAGTTTTCAAATAAACCATTAGGTTGAATATTTTCATTCCAGAAACTTATCCCTTCAACCCTTTTTGTTTCTGTATTGATTCTAAATGTAAAAGTAGTTGAACTTTTTGAATTATTAGTATCACAATAAGCAAAGCAGACAATGGCCTTACCGTTAGGATCTGCAATAAACCAGACTATCGTGCCAATATAACCCTTTTGTTTATTAATACTAAGTTCAGCAATTTCATTTAGTAAACCTACATTAAGACCAGAATCTATGTCCTGTGAAACAATCATATTAATCTGACTATTAGAAATAAGAGTATCTGTAGCTATCTGCTTTTCCATTAACATTTCGTAGTCGTTAAAATGAGCTTTAAACTGATCAATTGAAGCAGCAGGGATTAATACTCTAGTCTTCTTTAAAGTATTATACTTCTTTAATTCATCAGTAATATCAATACTTGCTCTAGTTGAAGGAGTTGGAGCAAATTTTAGTATTTTATCTGCATTATCAAGTAATGGTTTTATAGCAAATCTTATTCCAACGGTTTCAGGATATTTTACCAGGTATGAAATGCTGTCAGGATATTTGCTATCACCATTAGACACTAATTCGCCATTATAGCTGAATATATCAGATGTTTCTTCGATTAAATCGTTATAAGTGAAATTTGTATTGTCACCATAAACTTCAGCCAAAGAAATATCCTTTATATTGTTTTCGTTAAAAGTTAAAGTGTTCTGGTCTTTTTTAAAAACTCTTCCTTCAAGGCTATTAAAGTCTTTAAAGGTTTTAAAAGCAAAAGTAGTATATTCTGTATTCTTTATATAGCTAACTCCAACTATTTCAGAACTATTTTCTTCTGTTGCAAAATAAGTCTTTATATTAAAAGAACCAAGTTTTGTAATTGCTAAACCTATATGTCTGCTGCCATTTGCAGCTATTGCCATATAATCTGATTTATAAGAAACATTATCTTTATTTCTGCTTATAAACTTTTCTATTGAATCATTGAATTCATCTATGAAACCGCCATCATTTTTTATGCCTGTGATACCACTAAGTTTCATCAGTTCTTCGCCTGTAGCTACATCTGAAAGAGATGCTCTTATAACTGGTTCTGAACTAAGTCTCATAGAACTTGAAGGGAAAACATTATTGATGTTGCTTCTTAAAGTGGTAACAATGCCAGCAATGCATGTTGCCTGAATAGCTCTATTATTTGTATCTACAGTATTTTTTTTGCTGTTGCTACTGCTTCCTCCGCCACCACCGCAGGCAGTTAAAAAGCAAATAGATGTTATAAGAAGAATAGAGATAAATAGTTTTAGCTTAGTCATTTAATCCTCCGTCTTTTTTTATTCTATCATGAAAGTTGACAAAAAAAAAACCGGAGAACTTTTCTCCGGCCCGAAAATTAAGGAGGCAAACAAATCCATCAAAAGTTTCGGCAAGGTTTGATGTTTTTTTTAGTACAAAATTTTTTGCTTAAACAAACAAAGATAAACAAAAGCAAACAATGGTAAATTGTACACAAGCTAAAAAAACGAAAACAGAGTAAAAATTTTTTACTCTGTTTTTATTTGTTTTATATAGCTAAGCTAATAAGTGCATACAAAAAATATAGTATAGCAGGAATTAGGCGTATGCTGACATTATAAATAGTATTTTTTTTGTCGAATTCATTTTTTTCTTTTTTATATTTTTGGTCAATCTCAGACAAATTTCCGTGTAATTTACAGCATATTTCACCGTCTTCTGTTAATAAATCACCTTTTGAAATGTACTTGCAATTATAATATCGAGAAGTAGGAATGCTTTTTATGTATTTTCCTTCAAGTAATCTTTCTAAATCCAATTTTGTCATCATAGAGGTATTATCCATATTGTACATTTCTACAGCACCTTGTAACATCCTAATATTAAAGGCACACAGTTTATATCCTCCATCAAAATCTGGCCAGCGAGCGTATCCATACCAATACCAATTTCCTGCCGGTTTATGTTTCCTATAATCAAACAAATGATCTAAAGATGTTATAATGATTGTTACTATTAGTATTATTATTGTTGTAGTAATAATGCTTGTGAAAGTTTTTTTCTTCTTTTCCATTTTTTACATCCTTTATAACAATGCGAAAAATAGGTATATTAAAGAAGGAATAGCATGAATGGAAAAAAATGTTAAACCTTCTTTTATTTTTTTTATTCTTAATTGCTTTTCTTTTTTTCTGACAACATCAGGATTTCCTTCTGCAATTAATCCTCCGTGTAATTCACAGCATATTTCACCATCTTCAGTTAAATCTCCTGTTACAAAATACTTACATTCTGGTTCTGGGCCTTTTTGGATAGATTTTATGTATTTATTATCAAATAATGTATTTGTATCTAAATCAGTCATCTTTTCTTTATTATCCATATTATACAATTCTACAGCACCTTGTAAGACTCTTATATTAGAGTAACAGGCTTTATATGTAATTCGAACATGTCTTCTAGGCTCAAGAATATCTGGAATAAAACTAATAATAAAGATTATTATTGCAGTAAAAATAATACTTGTGTAAGATTTTTCTTTTTTCTGTTTCATTTGTAATTCGTAATAAACAAAAAACGAGGCTTTTTTATAGCCTCGTTTTTGTATTATTAGATTATTTTCCTAGTAGCTTCTTGGTTTGGGCGACAATATTATCTGCACAAAGGCCAAAAGCTTTAAGTAATTCACCGGCTGGGCCAGAATGACCAAATTCATCGTTTACGCCGATTCGTTTAACTGGGGTGGGGTGCTTTTCTGAAAGAACAGCACAAACAGCTTCGCCCAGACCACCAATAATAGAATGTTCTTCAACGGTAACTATCTTGCCGCATTTCTTTGCTGCATTTAGAACCATTTCTTCATCAATAGGCTTAATGGTAGCCATGTTGATTACCATAGCAGAAATGCCTTCTTCAGCTAGTTTTTTGCCTGCTTCGATAGCTTCTGGAACCATAATACCAGTAGCAATTATGGCGACGTCTTTTCCATCCTGAATCATTTCGCCTTTCCCAATTTTGAAAGTGTAGTTTTCATCATGGAAAACAGGAGTAGCAGAACGACCAAAACGCATATAAACCGGGCCAACATATTCGTAAGCTGCTTCTACCATTTTGCGGGCTTCTACGTCATCGGCTGGGCACATAACAACCATACCTGGAACAGTTCTCATAAGGGCAAAGTCTTCGCAGCACTGATGAGAAGCGCCATCTTCACCGACTGAAATGCCACCGTGAGTAGCACCAATTTTAACGTTAAGATGTGGATAGCCAATAGTGTTACGAACCTGTTCGTAAGCTCTGCCAGCTGCAAACATAGCAAATGTTGCAGCAAATGGAACTAGACCCATTGTTGAAAGACCAGCGGCAACGTCAATCATGTTGGCTTCTGCAATACCGCAGTCAAAATGTCGTTCTGGGTAGGCTTTCTGGAAAATATTGGTTTTGGTAGCACCAGCTAAATCTGCGTCTAATACAACTAGATCTTTTGCTTTTGCACCCAATTCTTTAAGAGCATTACCGTAGCTTTCTCTTGTAGCGATTTTCTTGATGTCTGCCATAATTTAAGCCTCCAATTTCTTTCTGGCTTCGGCTAATTCAGCCATGCCTAAAGCATATTCTTCATCATTTGGTGCTTTGCCGTGCCAGCCAGCTTTATCTTCCATATAAGAAACACCTTTGCCTTTGGTGGTTTTCATGATAATAGCAGTTGGTTTACCAGTTCCATGATTTTTATGGAACTTTTCCATGGCAGCTTCAATCTGGTCGAAATCGTGACCATCTATTTTAATAACATCACAGCCGAAAGCTTCAAATTTAGCATCGACTGGTTCTGTGTTCATAACGTCTTTGGTGCGGCCATCAATTTGCAAACCGTTTATATCAACGATTATGCAGAGATTATCAAGTTTATAGTGGGCTGCAAACATTGTTGCTTCCCAAATTTGACCTTCGGCTAGTTCTCCGTCACCTAAAACAGAATATACGTTAATATCTTTATTGAGGAATTTGGCACCTTTTGCCATACCAGCAGCGGTTGATAAGCCCTGACCAAGAGAGCCGGTAGACATATCAATGCCAGGAACAGTGTTCATGTTGGGGTGACCCTGCAAATAAGAGTCACTATGGCGAAGTGTTGGCAAATCTTCAACAGGGAAATAACCTCTATAAGCTAATGCAGAATAAACTCCAGGTGCAGTATGACCTTTAGAAAGAACAAAACGGTCTCTGTTTGGGTCTTTGGGGTTCTTGGGGTCTATTCGCATTTCTTTGAAATACAAATATGTAAACATATCAGCAGCAGACAAGCTTCCGCCTGGATGACCTGCTTTTGCACCGTGTACACTGGTAAGGATACCTTCACGGATTTTAATAGCTGTCAACTGAAGTTCTTTTTTTTCAGCAGAATTCATTAAAATCATTCCCTCCGTTTTTGGTAAAAGTAAAAATACTACTTATTAGGATTAAACAAATTGAAGAGGATAGTCAATTATTTTTTTTAGATATAAGTTACAAGTTGCAAGTTACAAGTTACAAGTTACAAGTTACAAGTTATAAGTTACAAGTTACAAGAAATAAGAGTGGTAAGTGGTTGGTGATGAGTGGTGAGCGAAGATCTGCCCCCAGTTTATCTGGGGGAAGTGGCGCTGAAAGCGACGAAAGGGGTCTTATTGAAATGAGAAATTGGTGATTGGTGATAAGTGATGAGTGGTGAGCGATAGGCCTGTTTAGTAATAAGTATTAAGGCTTGTCGTTTATAGTTGGATTTTCTATCTCAAAGATAACTTTTTTTACTTTTTTGGGGCATGGCATAAGTTCTGGAACTTTTGGAATGACTGTGTAAATAATTAAAACTATTGCCCAAATAATAAGTTTTGTGTGTTCTAATTCTGGATTAGGTTCTAATACTGTAAACTGATCTACAATGTGTTTAAGTAGCAGAGTTGGAATACATATTCTAATCATTATTGCAGAAGCCGCAGGAATAAGTGAGTTGTAAAAGCATTGTTCGTTATTATGAATTAAAGGCGTAAGTTGGTCTATTGTTCTAAGCGGAATGTTGTAATACAATCGAGACCAGAATGCAAAACTCTGAAAAGAATCTTTATTGGCTTCAAGTTTTTTCGTTAGTATTTCCGGGATTACTACTGGTTTGGATTTATAAGATTGCCACATCGCTAATAAGCATGCAGTAAACTGACATATTATAGCAACAATATATGCAAAAGTACAATTCTTAAGTAGCATCAAAGGTAAAACAACGCAAACTGAAGGTAAACCTATATATAGAATTCCAATACTTGATAAAATTATTAGAGGGTAGCCCCAGATTGGTAAATTTTCAAATAACAGTTGAAAGCGACCTAAAAAAACTTTAAATCCTGTTTGGCTATAAATTATTTCGTTTCTAAAAAGAAATATAATTAATGCTATAAGCATTAATCCAACTAGAAAAGAGAGCCATCTTATTTTTATTTGATTCGAGTATTTCCACATTATGAAAAAGAAAATATATAAAGAATCGTACAAAATGCAATGAAAATATTGTTTATAATTTTTTTTTGTGTTATTAAATATGATAATATTCTATTGGAGAATTTTACAAATGGCAGATGAATTTACCCTTACCCATCAACTTGATGGAGAAGTCTTAGTTATTAGAACAAATGGTTATCTCAATGACCTGGGTGCAGAAAAAGTTGACGAACTTTGTACTGAACATCTAGAAAAATCTATTAACAAGATTGTTATCAACTTAGAAAAATCACCATTAATTAACTCAATTGGTATCTCTATTTTAATCGGAGTTATTGAAGCTATTGAAGAAGCAGAAGGTTCTTTAGCTTTTACTAACCTAACTCCAACTAACAGAAAAACATTTGAAATGATGGGATTGTTAGAATTTGCACAGTCTTTTGATAAAGAAGAAGAAGCGGTAGCAAAATTTAAAGGTTAAGACTAAATGTCAGAGTCAGATAATAATACACAGCAGCAAGTCCTAAGATATGAATATGTTTTAGGTGCGTTAAGTGACATTGGTGATGAATTATGCCGTGTTACAAGCTTTGATGCTCAGTTGAAGTCTTTATTGCATCTTTTGCTTGGAACTTTGGGTGTTCGTAAAGGCGGTATCTTCTTATTCGATACAATGAATAAGAAGATTTCTTTGCGCTGTGCCTGGAAACTTTCTGTTAAGACTCTTGATATTAATCTGACATCTGAAGAATTAGCTGAATTAGATGCTGGTTCAGACGAATTAACCTATAGATTAGGTGAATTCCAACATTTGCCAAAACTTTTTGAATATTTTAAAAATGATAATCTTGGATCCTTATCTGTTTTAAAAGTCAGAGGCAAACTAATCGGGCTTATCGTTATTGGTAATAAACTAAAAGAAACCCCATTGTCTGACAAAGAACTTAGCTTTTTTAAGACTCTTTCGCGCAATATTTCTGTCGCGATTAATAATTTCCTTTTACTATCAGAATTAAGAGAAGCAAATGTAAGACTTGATGAAAAAATACAAGAAGTTAGTATTCTTTATCAGGCTTCTCAGATGATATCTTCAGAACTTCAACTTCAAGCTTTGTTAGATATGGCAATGAATGCAATTGCTGAAATTACTGAAATAGAACGCGGTTCTACATGGCTTTTAAATGAAGAAAACGGAACATTCAATCTTATGAGTCACTTAGGAGATGCTTCTATGCTGACTCATATTCTTACTGCAGATGATTCTAATGTTATTTTAAAGATTGAAGAAACCAAAGAACCGGTAGAATATGAAGAAGGCAGAAATGAAACCTTAGAGTTGTCTGAAAAAGATAGAGCTATTTTTGGAAATTCATTTGTAGTTGTTCCAATACTTAGCCAAGGTGAATTTCTTGGAATGGTTCATCTCTGTGCTTCAGATAATCTGGAACGTTTTACTGCCAGAGATATTCGATTGATTAAGGTATTTGCTATTCAGTTAGGTGCTGCTGTAAAGAATGCTCAATTGTATGAACAGGCTATTACAGATGGTATGACTAAATTGTATCTACACAGATACTTCAAGCAGAGACTTGCCGATGAAATTAAGCGTGCTGCTCGTTTTAAACGTAAGATAGCCATGATTATGGTAGATATAGACCATTTCAAACTTTTGAACGATAATTATGGACATCAAACTGGAGACGAAGTATTAAAACGTGTTGCTTCAATTTTGAGAAGAGCTGTCAGGACTCATGATTTGCCGGCAAGATACGGTGGTGAAGAATTCGCTCTTGTTTTGCCTGAAACAGATATGGTTGGAGCAGTGGCTGTAGCTGAACGGATTAGACGTTCTATTGAAAATGAAGTAATTGAATTTGGCGGTTTTGTTATTAAGAAGACTGCTAGTTTCGGTGTTTCTGTTTTCCCAGATTGCGCAGATGATATGGATTCACTGATAAAGGCTGCAGACGTAGCTTTATACTGGTCAAAAGAACATGGTCGTAATCAGGTTACTGCTGCTCCTACAAAAGAAGGCTTTAAAGAATAAAAGTTGTCTCTTTTAATTTTAAAAGAGAAATAAGTAATTAACTTAGTTCTATTGTTATAACAGTAATGTCGTCGTGTTGTTTTGTGCCTTCAGAAAAATCTTTCAACACAGAATTAACTAGTGTATTTGCGGGGTCACCTTTTGCGCTTCTAGGTTTTTGTAAAAACTTCTTTAGACCGCTTTCTCCAAATTCTTCTTCGTTTAAGTTTCTTGATTCTGTAACTCCATCAGTATACATAACCAGCATATCTTTCTTTTTCAATTTGAAACTGATTGCTTCGTATTTATAGTCTTCCATAATGCCTAGGGGCAAGCCTTTACTGTTTTTAATAGATAAAGAAAAGTCTCTGCCATAGTTTGACGCAATAAAAGCAGGATTATGGCCCGCACTGGAAAGTTCAACTTCTCCTGTTTCTGCGTTGATGATTATGTACATAGCAGTTATAAATTTATCACTGGTGATGTTGCCTGAAATAATATTATTGGCTTTAAACAATACTTCATCTGCAGACATTTCTGATAAGTTCATAGTCGACAGGGTTGTTTTAAAAACGGTCATAAGCATTGCACCAGTAACATTTTTCCCAGAAGCATCTGCTATTACTACACCTATTTTGTTTTTTCCTAATTTAAAGAAATCATAATAGTCACCACCTACTTCTGCTGCGGGTTTCCACGCTTTGCATATTTTTAAACCGCTAATCTTGGGAACTCGCTTAGGAAGCAGGTTTTCTTGAATTTCCTGAGCAACCATCAACTGGTCGTCCATAAGTTTCTTTTCATCATGATCTTTTAAAAGCGAGGCTGTTTCTATTATAAAAGCTATATGCCCTGCAATAATCTGAATAAAAAAGATTTCCTGCCAGGAGAGTTTTATATCTGGATTTTGGAAATATACGAAAAGCAGTCCATAATCTTTTATAGCTTGTTCATCTTCTCTTCCCGGAACTTTTAATAGTTCAACTTTCAAACTACCGTTTAATCCTAGTTCGTATTTTCTGTTATTAAGTATAGGATTGTCGCAAATTTTTTGGGGAGAATATTCTGCTTGAAAAAATTTATTTTGCAGGCTTGAAATATTGGGTGAAGTTGCTTCATTGTTTTCATAATACCAACCGCTAAGACCTTCATCCTTAGGTAGTATTTCTGGTGAACCTGGTCCTTTGTAGCCAGTAGATTCGCAATACTCTTTATACTCTTCACTACCCTTAAAAGATTCACTGAATACTGGGTCGCCAAGTCTGTAAAAATATTCATCCGGTTCGTTGGGATTTTGGTGTTCATCAGAATCCTTAGGCTTTTTTGCGAATACCATAACTTTCGCCATATCAATTTTAGGACAATTATTCATTAAGTTTTGTAATATGGCTATTACAGCTTCTTCTTTTTGTTCATCCTGATTCCATGTTTGAACAGTTCCGTGAAGCTTATTGATAATACTTGGAAGTGCTCTGATATAATCTAGATTTGCACTGTTAATTTCGCCTTGAGTATTCAGAGTTTTTGCCATTTTGGCAAAATCACTATTAAGATTGTCTATTTCTGTAATATTTGATTTGGGTAAATCTATTGCTTTGGAATCAAGGTTAAAATTAGATATTTGCTCACTGAGATTCTTTAATGGCGCTGCTATGGCTTTGGGCATCTGAATAATTAAGAATAATCCGCCAAAAAATACTAATGCTAAGAATACTCCTATTAGCTTATAAGTATTGTGCCCCAACTCTATCTGCTCAGCAGAGACAGCTTCTATTCTTTCCCAAAAATATTCTGCTTCCTTTGATGCAATGTCTATGCCTAATTGTTCAATGTCTTCCATGTTTGAAAAAACTTGAATAATCTGGTCATCAAGTTCTAATACATCGCTGTCAGATGCTTCTATTATATTTCTAAGATTATTAAAGGAATTAGAAAAGCTTTTAACACTGGTTCCTATCTTTGTGAGCACTCTTTTTTGGACAGAATTTTGAATTTCTTTTTTTGACCGTTCTATTAAATATAAAATAGCTCTAAGACGCTGTTCTACGCGACTACTGGAAGTTTTTCTTGAATTCTTAACTGCATTTGGATTAGATTGATTTGGGTTTAAATACAGAGTTATTTCTTTTTGAGATATTATTAAATCGCTTTCTATTCGCTTAATCTTGTCTAACAATAGGGAAGTCCCACTTAAGGAAGCCTGAAAATCAGAACTTTTAACAGATTTTTGTAAATCTGTTATCATTTCTTTGAAGTTTTTCGTTAGAACTTCGATTTCGGTTCTAACACTTTTGACAGCGGCACTACGTTTTGCTGTGTTCTGATTGTGTATGTTGTTCCTGTTTATTATCAGTCTTTCTAAAGAAGCAAAACTTTTGGTGTAGTGGGAATATTCATGCCTAAGATCATTTGCTTTATCTTTGTGGACCTTATCGAGATTTGCCTTAGAAATAATCTCCAAAGCCTTTTCTATCTTTTCTTCCCAAGGCTTATAGTCAACGGTTTTATATGAGTCTTTAACAAGATTTTGAGCTTGCTGGGCTATTAAATGCCAGTAATTGGCAATTCTTTCATATTGACGGGCAAGCTCAATATTTTGTGGCAGTTTTTCCATAACAAAAGCATCAAGGTCTATATAAGACTTTGATGTCATTATTATGAAAATGATTATTACAGCTAAAACAGCTAGTAATCCTTTTTGAAGTTGCTCTTTAAGACTCACACATTGAACCTGAATTCAATCATATCTCCATCTTCTACAGCATATTCTTTGCCTTCAAGACGAGCTAGACCGGCTGCTTTTACGTTAGCGACGCTTCCTTTTTCCTTAAAAACGGTAAATGGAATAACTTCTGCTCTAATGAAGCCTCTTTCTATGTCGGAGTGGATTTTACCGGCGGCCTTCTGGGCTTTTGTACCCTTTGTTATTGTCCAGGCTCTGACTTCATCTGGCCCGTATGTTAAAAAGCTTATATAGTTGAGAAGCCTATAGGCTTCTTGTATAAGTCTGTTGCGGCCGGATTCCGTAATGCCGTATTCTGCTAAGAACATTTCTTCTTCTTCTGGAGAAAGGGTAGATATTTCCATTTCTGTAGCAGCAGAAATAAGAATCGGACTCCAGTTATGTTCTGCGCAAGCTTTCTTGAAAGCAGCAACTGTGGGGTCGTTTTCGTTCTTATATTGGTCGTCAGAGCAGTTGCCTACTAATAACATGGGTTTTTGGGTTAAAAATCTATAACCACTTAAACTGTGAGCTTGTTCTTCTGTCATTGGAACTTCTGAGATAAAATGGTTGTCTTCCAAAGTTTTCTTTAGAGATTCCATTAATTCCAGTTCTTTGATCTGTTCTGGCTTTTTGGTGCCTTTCATTTCTTTATTCAAGCGTTCTATTTTGTTTGTAACCATTTCTAAATCGCTGAATATGAATTCAAGGCAGATTTCTTCCAGGTCTGCAACTGGGTCTACTTTGTTATGAATGTGAGGAACAGCATCACCGCCGAAAAGTCTTACTACAAGCATAATTGCTTCACAGGTTCTAATATTTGCGAGTGTTTTACTGGCTGACTTTTGGTCAGAACTGCTTATACCAGGAATATCAGTAAATTCTACTGTGGCATAAGTAGTTTTCTTGGGTTTATAAATAGTAGCCAAAAAATCTAGTCTGTCATCTGGAACTTTTACAACACCATTGTTTATTTCATCAGACTGAACAAGGTAATCTCTTGTTTGAGCCTGTGCTCTGGTAGCCATATTGAAAATGCTTGTCTTGCCTGACATTGGCAATCCTGCTAAACCTATTTTCATTTGAAAATATCTCCTATTTATTATTTAACGCTTGTATAATACCACAATTTAAAGCTAAAAAAAATCTTCCCCAACATTTTTAAAATATTGGGGAAGGGGAGTAACTAAGTTAGTTTGAAAAGTCTTTTCTCAAAGTTTTAGTTAGAAGCTGGAGCTTCTGCCGGAGCTGGAACTGGGGCAGGTGCAGGGGCTTCTACTGGAGCCGGTGTTACTGGTGCAGGAGCAGGAGTTACAGGTTGTTCAATAGCAGAAACAGTTTTAACATTTTCTTTTCCTGCTTGAGGTTCTGTATATAACATACTTGCTATACTTGCTGTAAAGAATGAAGTAAATGTAGCAGCCAATAGAGCTTTAATTGCTAAGTTTGCAATTTCACTTCTTCTCTTTGGTGCAAGTCCACCAATACCAGCTATCTGAATACCGATAGAACTGAAGTTTGCAAAACCACAAAGAACATAACTTAAAATAACTTTAGTTTTTGGAGCCAAAAGAACAACAGGAGTAGTTAAATCTTTTGGATTAACATGTACTTTACCATTTGCATAATCAGCCAATTGAGAATATGCAACAAATTCATTAAGTATAGTCTTTTGTCCAATTAATCCACCTGCGGCAACACGATCTTCTGGACATATGCCTAATAAATAAGTAACAGGGTATAATAGTGTCCCAAGTAGATTTTGCAATGAGTTAATTGATGTCCAACCAAAAAGATTACAGAACCAACCCCAACAATCATTTACCAATGCTATCATTGCTGTAAAACCAATAAGCATAGCTGCAACATTGATTGCAAGGCCCATACCTTCAGAACAACCTCTAGAACAAGCATCAATTACGCTTGAGTCTATGCTTTCAGATTTGAATTCCATTTTGCCGGAAGTTTCTGGAACTTCTGTTTCCGGAACTAATATCTTAGAAAATACCATACCAGCAGGAGCAGCCATAACTGAAGCAGCCATCAAATGTCCTGCGATATTATCTATTTTTCCATCAAGCATTCCGACATAAGAAGCCATAACACCACCAGCAACAGTTGCCATACCGCCAGTCATGACGCACATGATTTCAGAACGGGTCATTTTTTCAATGTATGGCTTAACAACAAGAGGAGCTTCTGTCTGACCAACAAATATATTGGCAGATGCACTTAAAGATTCAGCTCCAGATGTTTTTAATGTTCTCTGCATAACCCATGCTATAACATAAATAACTTTTTGCATTATCCCTAAATGATAGAGAATTGCCATAAAAGACGAGAAGAATATAATAGTTGGTAAAACATTAAAACAGAAGATATAACCTAAAGAACAATTAGCGGGATCTGCTAATGTACCAAATACAAACTTTGCACCTTCGCTAGTATAATTCAATAAAGCTTTTACTACATCGCTAAGCTGTTGGAAAAATGCATTACCTGCTTTAGTTTTCAAAACTATTAAAGCAAAAACAAGCTGTAGACCTATACCTTTTCCGATTAAAGGCCAACTAACGGCTTTTTTGTTTTCAGAGAGAAGATAGGCTACACCTATCATAATAGCGATTAACACTATGGGTAATATAACAGCTAGAAAATCCATTATTTTCATCACTCCATAATAAAATATATTTGGTAAATAATACCGTACAAAGTTAATTAAGACAAATAAAATGTCAAATCATTGCTCGAATAATTTTTAATAATAAGGTTTGGTATTGTTTTGTTATATATAATAATGTGTCTTCAAGATAGAGTAATTGAAGAAGTCTATCAGCATTATCTGGATAAACAAGTTTCGCAAAAGAGCAAACAGAACACAAGAAAATAATGGTGCCGAAAAAATAAACCTGAATCCATTCCCAGGTATCGAATCTTCTGCCTGTCAATCCCGCAAGTTTCCAAATATGGGCGACATAAGCAACGCAGAGCAAAATAATACTCAGCATTGTTATTATTTCCGCGTTATCTATGTTTGATATTATTCCATAGAGTTCTATCATACTTTTTCGAAAGACATTTTAAATGTTTTATAATAATTTTTAATCTTTAATACTACCTTGCAAGACATTATTAATTTAGCTAATAATAGGCTCTGAGTCAAGAATAAAAAAACGCTTGGAAAGCCCAAGCGTTTTTTTATTCTTTTTTATCTCAGTTTTATCTGATAGGTTTTGTCTAGTTTTGCTACCATCTTGTCTACTAGAGGCTGAATTTCATTGTCGGTAAGAGTCTTCTTCGGATCTCTGAAACTTAATGAATAAGCTAAAGAACGATGACCTTCTTCTATGCCTTTTCCCTGATAAACGTCAAACAAATGACAATCTTCAAGTAAAGCACCACCTTCAGCAACAAGAATTTTCTGTATGTCTCTATGAGCAACTGTTACTGGAGCTAACAGAGCCAAGTCTCTTCTTATTGCAGGTATTTCAGGAATAGGTTTCATTCTGGGAGCTGTTTCTATTGCTTCAGAGAGCTTATCTAAGTCTATTTCAGCAATAAATATAGTCTTTGGAAGCTTCTTATTGTCGAGCAGATTTGGGTGAATCTGACCGAAAGAACCTATAGGAGTTTTTCCAAGAAGAATATCCATCTGAATAGTTGGATGGAATATTGAGTTAGACCCAGGTGCAAATCTGATTTTTGCTTTACAGATATCAGCAATTGTCTGAACAAAACCTTTTACTGTAAAGATATCAAATTCTTTTTTGCTATCGTGCCAATCCAAAGGATTTTGAGAACCGCAGAAACCTATGCTTAGTCTGGTATGTTCTTCGCTAAGACCAGCAGCTGATGCGTGGAAAACTTTCCCTATTTCGAAGAATTTAAGATTGTATTCGTCGTTTAGTACATTTCTTCTAATAGCATCGAACATATTCCATTTGAGGCTTGTTCTCATTGCTTTCATTTCTTCTGAAAGAGCATTTTTAAGTATTAAAGGCTTCTTTTCATGGAAACAATTGTTAAGATTAGCAGGAATAAAGCTATAAGTAATTAGTTCGCTGAAACCATTTGAAACGAGATGGTCTTTCAATCGTTTTTCAAGTTTCTGTAATGCTGTCGGAAGTTGTAAATTAGAAGCAACTGCCGGTAAGGTTTCTGGAATGTTGTTATAACCGTAAAGTCTGGCAACTTCTTCTATAAGGTCTACTTCCTGAGTAATATCGTGTCTATATGGTGGAACACTTACTATTACGTCTTCGCCTTCACGTCTGGTTTCAAACTTAAAGCGGAGGAGGTAGGTTTCTATCTGAGCAGTTGTAAGATTTATTCCAACAAGCTTATTCAGACGTTTAGTGCGAACTTTAATCTGTTTCAGTATTTCTGGTTTGGGGTAAACGTCGCAGATACCTCTTACTGGTTCACCAGCAGCCAATTCTTTTGCAAACTTAGCTGCAGCATTCAAAGCTATCGGAACGTTATCTATATTGGTTCCTCTTTCAAAACGGTAAGAAGAATCAGACTGCAAAGCAAGTTTCTTAGATGTCTTTCTAACAGTAACTGTATCGAAAGAAGCTGCTTCAAAAAGAACATTAGTAGTAGATTCTGTAACAGAAGTATCAAGACCGCCCATTACACCAGCTATAGCAGCAGCTTTTTCTTCATCTGCTACTACAAGCATATTTTCTTCTAATGCTCTTTCTGTGTTATCAAGAGTCATCATCTTTTCGCCTGCTTTGGCATTTCTAACGATTATATGCTTGCCAGCAAGTTTATCATAATCGAAAGCGTGCATCGGATGACCAATATCAAGCATAATATAGTTAGTAATATCTACGATGTTGTTGATTGAACGAATGCCTATGTTTTCAAGGCGTTCTTTCATCCAATCTGGAGATGGACCGACTTTAACGTTTTTAACGAGTCGAGCGCCATATCTTGGACAAAGATCATTGTTGTTAATATCTATTTTAATGTAGTCATTAATATTGCCTTCGCCAGAATCATCGCCTAGTGGGTCCCGTTTTAACGGAAGATTAAATATTGCAGAAAGTTCTCTTGCAATGCCTAAGTGAGAAAGGGCATCTCCACGGTTTGCTGTAATGCTTACTTCAAAGATAACTTCGTCGAGTTTAAGAGCTTTTACTATATCTTCACCTAAGGGCAAATCTGGCGGCAAAATGTAAAGACCGCTATGGTCTTCTGAAAGGCCAAGTTCTCTTTTGCTACACATCATTCCATAAGAGTCAATGCCTCTGATTTTAGCTTCAGTAATTTCAAATCCTGACGGAAGTTTTGCACCTAACATTGCAACAGGAACTACGTCACCAGCTTTATGATTCTGAGCACCGCAGACTATCTGTAATGGTTCGCCTTTTCCAACATCTACAGAGCAAAGAGAAAGATGATCTGAATTTGGGTGGGCTTCTTTTGTTAGAACTTTGCCTACTACAACGCCTTTAATGTTTTTTCCGGGCTGTATTATTTCTTCAACTTCCAAACCGGTCATTGTCAAGGCTTCAGCAATTTTATCAGGAGTTTCGTTTATATCAATATAGTCTTTTAACCAGCTTAATAATACTTTCATTTCGTTTCACCTCAGAATTGTTTCAAGAATCTTGTGTCTGAATTGAACAGCAATCTGATGTCGTTAATGCCATAACGAAGCATAGCTATGCGTTCAATACCCATTCCAAAGGCAAAACCAGTATATTTTTCTGTATCATATTTTACTGCTTCAAAAACTTTTGGATTAACCATTCCACAGCCTAAGATTTCCATCCAGCCGGTTCCTTTGCAAACTTTGCAACCCTTGCCTTCACAGAAAATACACTGTATATCCATTTCAGCAGAAGGTTCTGTAAATGGGAAATAACTTGTTCTGAATCTGTAGGCTCTTTTGCCAAACATTTCTTTTACGAAAGAAATCAAAGTGCCTTTAAGATCGCTCATACTGATATTTTCACCAACAACTAAGCCTTCCATTTGATGGAACATAGGGCTATGAGTTATATCGTAGTCACAACGGTATACTTTACCTAGAGCAACCATCTTCAAAGGAGGTTCTATTTTTTCCATTGTTCTAACCTGCATTGGAGAAGTCTGGGTTCTTAAAAGCTGCCCGGATTCAAGATAGAAAGTGTCTTGCATTTCTCTAGCAGGATGATGTTCTGGTACATTTAAGGCTTCAAAATTGTAGTATTCTTCTTCTATTTCTGGGCCTTCTGTCAAGAAAAAGCCCATTGCCTGGAAAATACTGATTACTTCATTTGCAACCTGAGTTACTGGATGTAATGAACCTAAATTAGCATAAGTTCCTGGCATTGAATGGTCAGGTTTTTCTGCTTTCAATTTGGCATCTAATTCTTTAAGTGCCAAATCTTTCATTCTTTCTTCAATAGAAGTTTGAATAGCTGTCTTAACTTGATTTATAGCAGCACCTTTGGCTTTTTTTTCTTCAATACTTAATTTGCCAAGACCTTTTAATAATTCAGTAACTTCGCCCTTTTTGCCTAAATATTTGACTCTAAGAGCTTCTACATCTGCTGTTGTTTTAACCGCATCCATTTCGGTTCTGAATTGATTCAACAGATTTTCATGTGATTCAGACATTTGCACTCCTTTATAAAAACTGCTTGATGCAGAGTTTTATATTGTTTTAAGACCTTAAATTAAGATACAAGACCAAAGATTGAGACACAAGAATTCTTGTAACTTGAATCTTGAGACTTGTAACTTAGGGTCTATAAATATAGCTGATTTTTGGAAAAATTTAAAGTTTTATTAATACTTTTTATACTTTACTGATTTCGTAAAGTGGCAAAAATTACTAAAAAGAATATATACAAACAGATATATAAATATGTTTTCTGTTTGTTGCCTAATCTGCTACACAATTGGTCTTTGATTCTTCCTGGTCTATTTTACGGCATTTATCTAACAAGCGAGCATATCTAGCACTAACTGCTTTTTCGTTTATACCAAGAATTGCGGCAATCTCAGGATTCTTTAAATCAAATGCATAGCGCAATTCCAAGAATTCTCTTTCTTCAAACGAAAGATGTTTTATTATGTTAAACATTCGTTGATTTTCTGGATTCTTCAAAGATCTTTCTTCTTTTGCAAAGTATTTATCTTCTTTTTGTTCTTCGGGTAATTCTTCAGCAGCTTCTTCGTGTCGATTAACAGCTTTATTGCGGAAATTGATAACTCTGTTTCTTGCAATTTTCAGTAAAAATGCAGAGGGGTGTTCTATGTTTTCTTTTTTATTAATAAAAGAATCTAAGAAAGCAAAGAACACTTCGCTTGTGACATCTTCTGCGTCTTCTCGTTTTAAAAGACAACTATAAAGGTATCTATAAACCCTGGAATAATATTTTTCATATATTTCAGTAAAGGCCTTTTTTAATTCAGCCTGGGAATCATACTTCATTTCTGTCATGGTTTGCAATTTCTAAAATCAGTTTTGATTATTTTACTATAAAGTAGAATCTAATACTAAACTTTTAATTATTTCAAACTCATAACTTCTGTTCATCTTTGTCTGATATATTCGGATTGCCTGCAGCAACGGCTAAGTCTAATTCGTCATCGCTAAGAAGGTATTCATTGGAAGTATTTATTTGATTTTCTTCCAATTTATCTATCCAGGAATCAAGTTGTTTTTTAAGCTCTTTCTTGAAGTTGGTTTCTTTTGAAAAATCTGCATTTTTGAATAAGTCTTCAATGTTTGCCATAATCTTTTCTCCTTTTCTATAATAATAGACAAAGTATCTTAATTAAAATCCACGCTTAAAAAAATTTTTTTTCAAAAAATTCATCACCTATTACCAACTACTTACCACCAGTCTGCTGTCCATGCTCAATCCATAAATCCCTACACTCTTAAACCTCTTCTACTTGCCCATTCGTATAAACATATTGCGGTAGAGGTGGCAACATTAAGAGATTCTACCTGTCCGCACATTGGAATTGATACTCTTGATTTACAGTTAGAAACTATGTAATCAGAGAGTCCTTGACCTTCCTGCCCCATAAATAAAGCAGTTTTCGATGCAAATTTAAAATTAACCAGTGAAGATCCTTTCATATCGGCACAAATAGACATATAGTTATTGTTATTCAATACCTTAAAAAGTTTTTGTGCATCAACACCAGGAACGATAGGTAGTCTAAAACTGGAACCCATGGCGGCCCTTATTACTTTGTGATTATTATGGCTGCAGCATCCTTTCAAAAGAATAATAGCTGATACTCCCATTGCTTCAGAAGTTCTCATTATAGTTCCAATATTTCCTGGGTCTTGGAGTCTGTCTAAAACTACAAGCATTTCAGAGTTCTTTACCACATCTTCTAGATGTGGGGCAGGGGAGGGAGTTAAAAAAGCAATTATGTCACTTGGAGTCTGTACAGTAGATAACTCTCGCATTAAACCACGGCTGATTTTATAAAGACTACTTTCTCCATCGAAAGCGGGGGCAGATTTAAGTGCTTTGTAAAATGATTCTTCGTTTTCAACAAAAATCATTTCTGGTTTCGCACCTGATTTTAATGCCTCACCAAATAGCTTAAACCCTTCGACAAGAATAAGATTTTCTTTGTTGGGTTCGTTTATTGCTTTTAAAGCTCTTTTTATTATTGGATTATTTCTTGATTCTATTTCTTTCATATCTTTGATTAGTGAAATAAATTGGATTTCTATATTTTTTAGTTATAAAAAAAGGCGAGTTATTAAATATAACTCGCCTTTTTTACTAATTCTTAATTAGAGTGCTTTTTTTGCAACTTCTACGACACCAGCAAAAGCTTTGGGGTCTTTTATAGCTATATCAGCAAGAACTTTGCGGTTAAGTTCTACGCCAGCTTTTTTGAGACCATTGATGAAATTGCTGTATGACATTTCGTTTTCGCGGCAAGCTGCGTTAATTCTTGTAATCCAGAGAGATCTGAATTCACCAGCGCGTTTGCGGCGGTCAACTAAAGAGTGAGTCAAAGCGTGTAAGAAAGCCTGTTTAGCAACTTTCTTTACATTATTATGACAACCCCAGAAACCTTTGGTAAAACGGAAAAGCTTCTGTTCTTTACGTCTTGCATTACTTGAACTTTTTGATCTAGACATGATTTATATTCTCCTGTAATTATCTATTTTAAACCCAGTTTTGCTTAATAATCCGGGTTAGGAGTATGGAAGCATTACTTTGAGAGCTTTTTCATTGGTCTTATCACAATTCAAGCCCTGACGATAAGCTCTTTTGCGTTTGCTGGACTTCTTGGTCAAAATATGTTTGCCATATGCTTTGAAACGTCTGAAAGCACCAGAACCAGTTCTTTTAATGCGCTTTGCAGCTGCACGGTTTGTTTTAATCTTTGGCATAATACTTTCTCCTATCAGTATCTTATTTCTTCTTCGGTTGCCTGAAGAGAATCATTGTTATTGCGCTGCCTTCTTGAGCTGCGTCTCTTTCGATATCTGCATCTTCCCCAAGAATTTCCTTCATTCTTTCGACTACTTTGTAGCCAACTTCCATGTGAGCTTTTTCTCGGCCCCTGAAAGCTACAGATACCTTTACCTTGTCACCATCATCAAGAAACTTCTTGATAGCGTTACATTTAGTCTGTAAATCGCCTTCATCAGTCTTAGGTCTAACTTTAATTTCTTTGAGTTTGATGACCTTCTGCTTCTTCTTTGCGTCCTTGGCTTTTTTAGCCAGTTCATACTTATACTGACCAAAATCCATGAGTCTGCATACTGGTGGGTTTGCACCCGGGGCTACCTCTACGAGGTCATAGCCTCTTTCTTCTGCCATTAGAACAGCATCATTAGTCGGAACTATACCAACCATCGTACCCTGTTCGTCGACGAGACGAACCTGAGGAACCCTAATCTTACGATTAATTCTTACAGTCGCTTTAATAACTCATACCTCCAAAAATACAAAGTAAAGTAAACAAAAAATGGAGCAGCAGAACGCTACTCCATGTTATTGACATACATGTAACCTTAAATCAATATAATACCTTATATTTTTAAGGCTAACCTTTTCGCTTGAGCTCAAGGTGAGGATAATATCCTGCTTGCTGTGAAAGAGATAGTATCAAAAACAGCATCTAAAGTCAAGCTTTATGTACATAATTTTTATATTAATCAAAGGAATTATTAATAGTTCTTATCATCAACTCTTTGTTTCCAATAAAGATTCTGATTGTCTTTATCACGATCTTTCAATCTTTTAACTTGAAGTTGTCTGATAGAAACAATTAATTCTTGGACATGAGATATTTCTTGATTCATACCCTTGGGTTTAGCCACGGCAGATATGGTTATTTGCGTTTTTCCGTCATATGTAGTTTCAATATTATCTGCACTGTTTGTTTTAAATGTTATAGAACCAATATTGTCGGCAATTCTTCTTCCGTTTCTATAGAGAATATTACCTGATAATGTGTATTTAACTTCTTCGTATAATTCTTTTTCTTTATCTGTTTTCGTTGTAAAGTATGTAACTTCAGTATCATTTGGAGCATTTTCGTCTTGAATTTTGGGAACAAACATACTGACTATTTCAGGTCCTTCTGGATTACCTGGTTTTATTGTGGTTTTTGCTTGCTGATCTTTTTGCATATCTTTTTCGTCTATCTCAGCTCTTGAAGTAGCAACGTCTCTTTCAAGTTGTCTGGCTGCTATACTTGCGCTTAACCTTAAATTGCCTCTACATTCAGCGATTGCAGAGGTTCTATTGGCAGCAGATATAAATTTGTATACAGCCAAACCTATTACAGCCATTATTCCTATGCCAACCATAAGTTCAACTAGAGTAAAACCAAATCTTTTTTTTGACATTTATTGAACCTTAATAAAAGATATTTTCTGAGAAGTCGTGTTGCCAGAACCGTTGGTCCATTTTACTTCAGCTGTAATTTTACGAGAAATAACATCATTATTGTTATCTTCTATTGATTCAGCTTCAAATTTAAAATCTTTATATTTCTGTTGAGCTTTTAATAACTCCTGAAAGGAATTCGGTGGCAATTGAGTGGCTTCTATCTTTTCGCCGAAACTTTCAACGGTCGGGTAATCCAGATTTTTAATTTCATCTCTAAATGATTCTAAAACTTTGTTTGCTATTGCAACTTTATCAAGTTGTATTTCTTCTTTAGAGCCATATGAGATAGCGTAGTATAAAGGAATAGCTACTAGAGCAAAGATTAAGACTGCTACTGAGATTTCTGTTAGTGAAACACCTGATTTATTCTTCTTTATTCTTTTCATAAGTAAATTTAGACCAATTATCTGCAAATGCTACAGCGTATCTTTTGGGTTCAAATTTCCCCGCCTTTCTTAATGAAGCTAATGGATTTACAGAAGTAATTCTGTTATCGTAAATAATTTCTACATCTAATAACGCGGCTCTGTCAAATTCATTGCATACCAGGTTGCCATAGATTTTGGTCGAAGAAGAACTGCCGCTTGGAAGTTCTGGAGCAACATTGCTGAAACATGCCGCTTCAACTTTGTTGCAGTTGAAGGTAATGTTTCCTGTTCGTGCTATAATACCAAGAGAATCTTTCTTGGGGTCTGCTAACGATATATCGTTGTCTATTATAATGCTTTTCTTAGATACAATTAAACCATTTCCAGAAAATGTCATAGCATTCTTGAATACCAGACTGTCTTCTTTGTCGGAGCATTTTATATAGTAGACACCATTTAGTTCTACGTTGGTGCCGTTGTTTAGGCCGCCTTGCTTTATTAGTTTCCCACAGTCTTTTATGAATTCGTCACCAGTTTCATAGAATCTTGTTGCTTTTTTTGCATACTGCAATGCATCATAGCAATTTGCAGGCATATATTGGAATTCTTTGTTTGAATGCCAGCCATCATTTTCTTTGTATGAACCGTGATTTACCATACCATAAACAGCAGGGTCAAACTTCTGAGTATTAGTTGCTGTCTGATTAAAATCATAAGGAGAACCATTAGAATATGTACTGCATTGTTCATATGAATAATATACTTCTGTAGCGTCAGTTACTACTTTATCAGCACCTGGGCATACAATTGCATTAGGGAAAGCGCCAACACGCATTCTGCTGTAAATAGTATTTATAGGTCCTTCGCTGTTTATACCAAGAGGATATTCCATATGCCCATGGCCGTATAATAAAGTAGGTACCATGACTACATTAAAACCTGAGCGGTGATATACGTCTACAAATCCCATTATTCCAGGATTTTCAATCTTTTTGTTCTTTTCATTAAACTGCAGCATTACTGGAAATTCAACTTCATGTTTTCTTTGCGCATTGATTGGATCTCCTTTGTTATTTGTCCAACAGAAAGAAGGTACTGTGTTGAATGGATTTTGAACAGAATTTTCATAAGGAGTAAACATCTGGTTCATTTCTGTTAATTCAGGCTCTTCAAAACAACCAATAAAAGTTCTGATATCTGTTGTTTTGTCTCCCCTGCTGGAATATTCAGTGTTTATTCTAACCATACCGGGAATTCTTCCAGTGCTTCCTCCTATTAAAGAATAACTTGGTTTCCCATCGCTAGAAAGTGGAAGATTATGAACAACAAATCTGCCTGCAGCATTAGCACCACTGGTAAATTTTGTTCCAGACATAGCATTATTCATGTCTATCGCTTCACCTAAAGTATGGCTGTAAACACTTGGATCTTCTCCTGATATTAAAGGAGAATTGGCTACGAAGAAAGTATATTCAGGCGCTATTGGCTGAACATCAGTTACTTTAAAAGGAATTTCTGAAACAAGAATTCGTTTAATTTCTTTCTTTGAGTCTTTGGGCTGATATTTTGCGGTTGTTGTGATTCTTAATACCCCGCCTTTTTCTATTAACATTGGGTCATTAAAGTCAGAGTCTAAATTGCTTACGCCAATGCTACTGAACCCTGATTTTACCTCTCCCATTCTGCTTGATATTTCATTAACGTATGTACCGAAATCATAATTAGGCTGACTTTCACTGCCTGTAACTTTATTTCTGAGACTGCTTAGCTTTACTGGTCTGATATCAGGGAAGAATTTTGTATCTTCTATTTTTTTATCTACATCCCAATAATCAGTGTTATTTTTTTCATCTTTGATATAATAATATTTGTCAATGCCAAACAATTTCAACAACCATTTGGTAATACAGACTTCGGCTTCAATATAAAATTTCATGTCTTTTGCGTCATTTCTTTTTACTTTTAGTTTTACATTTATACCTAAGCCGTCATCGGAATCCTTTTCTGCGTCGCCCCAGTCTCCTTCAGCTTCTTTCATTCTCTGTTCTGCTTCATCCATAGCATCCTTATATGGTTTTAATTTATCTCCAGTTTTACCGTCTTTTACTGCTTGTTCATACTCCTTTTTGGCTTCGTTATATGCATCTGTAGCGTCATTAAATTTTGCTATTGCGTCAGAAACATCTGAATTCAATTGAACATGAACTTTAAACTTTTTTTCTTCATAAGTTTGGTTGTTCCCTGGGAAGTTGATATTGATCTTCCAATTTCCATTTGCCCAGACATCTACGTCTGTTTCATTATTAAATGTGATAGAATCAGGTTCTGAATCTAAAAACTTTGCAGAATTGCCTTTTGCTTCATAATGTTTCGCAGTAATGCCTGTAACTTTATAGGCAGATTTAGCTGGAGTAAAAGCTTCCGCGTTGACTAATTCACACTTGGATTCTATAGTAACGCTGTCTTTCCATCCTAAATCATCTATAACAGACTCTAGAGTTGAATTGTAGCCAACAATGGTTTCAAAATTCTCTAATGGATTTAATCCATCAACATTTAAAAGCATATTGTCTTTAAAACCAGAGCTTTTATATTTTAAAGGTGCTCTTAAAAGGAAATATAAATCGTCTGCTGTTTCATGCTGGTTTGCATTTTTCTTAATATAGGAAAGAACTAAATCACTAGCAGATTCGGCTAATGCTTCAACTTTTTTTTCATCGCTAAGATGTTTTGATATTCCAACCTTTTCTGTTCTTGAAGCAACAAATGATAGAGCTAAGACAGTAAGAACTACTATCGCTGAAATTACGGTTATGATTGCAGAACCATGTCTTTTCATTCTATCAGCTCCTTATATAAATTTGAATATAACTCAATGTCTTTTTTTACTTCTCTTTCTGCTTGTTCTCTCTTCATCCCATATTTATAGAAATCAAGCTTCATCTTAACGCATTCTTCAAAATATTTTGGATCATTTCTGGCTTTAAGAGATTTTTCTACTTTCTCAACCCAATCTAACTGATGAGTGCTTTTTTCAATGCCAAGAATTGACAAGTCTTCTTTTGCACATATTAAAGCATTCATACGGGCAGCTATAAAATATAATTCAAGATCTTTTGTTTCATAAGCAATATTCATCATATTTTGAAGAGCAAAATATTTTGTTATTGCTGAAGCTTCAGGATCCTTAATCGTTTCGTTAAAGAACTTAATTGCGGTTTTGTAGTCTTTATTCATGAATGCATAAGAACCATTAACAAAACCTTGGTGAGATTTTATTTTATATTTTTCTATAGTCTGCTGGCAAAATCTCGGGTCATTTGTTTTATTCTTAAGCCATTCTACAGCATTTTTACTGAGTTTTTCCCTGCTTTTCTGACGTCTATTCTGGATACTTTTTATGTCTGCTTCTGTTAATAAGGCCGGTGGTTGTGCATCTTCCTGAACATAAAAAGATGTATTCTCGCCTCCACTACTATAAGAAGATTGGTATGATGGTTTTTCTTCATAATCTTCTTCTATTATTGTGTTATCTTTAGGATTCCCTTGAGTAACCATTACTCTTTTACTAGGGGATTCTTTTTTTCCACAGCCTTTTGAACAGGCAAAAACAAGTGTAAGCAGTATTAACATAGCGCATACCGCTGCTATAGTTATCTGTTTGTTGTCCACTTGTTTTCCTCTTCACTAGTACATAGTTTATCTTTTATTCTAACATATTATAAGTAAACTAACAAGTTAATGATGTAATATTGAGTTTTATTCGGCATAAGAAAACCGCCTCTGAAATCAGAGGCGGTTTAATATCATTTATGCTTTAAGAAAGTCTTATTTAGCTTTCAATGATTCGTATTCGCTCTTAGCTCTGTTCATTTCCTGAGCAACCTTGAGAGCGTCTTCCTGACGACCCTGGCTGAGCATTTCATTATAGAGCTTGTAGAGTTCCTGATATTTAGCTTCAGCAAGCTGGAGATCAGAACTATAAGTACCTTTTGTTTCCTGAGATACTGAGATTTCGCTTACTGGAACTTCAGCAGACATAGCTACTGGAATTTCTGTAGTTGGAGTGCCAGCTACTGAACCGATTGATACATCGCTAGCTACAACAGAACCCATAGTAGTGGTGCCAACTGGCATACCGATTGAACCATAGCTCTGGCCTTTGCCACCGAACCAAGATTTAAGTTTCTGAGCAGCCCAGTTGCCTACATAACCACCAACGATACCGCCGATGATAGTGCCAACAGGACCTAAGCAAGAACCGAGAGCAGAACCAGCAACTGAACCGATAGTCTGACCAACAACGCCAGCCCAGTCAATAGCTGCAAATGCATTCTTGATTGAGAATCTGCCGTTCTTGATATCGCCAGCAAGGTAAGCACCTACTGAACTACCAACGATTGAACCAAATGCTGGAGCAAGAGCTGAGAGAGCGCCGCCAACACATGGAATAGCAGATAAGAAAGGAGTGAAGAATGAACCAGCAGCAGCACCAGTTACTGAACCAACAACGCTACCAGCGAATTCTGCACAACATACAGTCTTGAGAGCTTTCTTCAAGCTGGGCTGTTCGCCGCGCATAATCTGAGTAGCTACGTCAGTAGCTACAGTGATACCAGCAGTCATAAGAATATTCTTTGCGCTGAAACCAGATTTTAAGCTGTCTTTAACATTCTGAACGCCCTGTTTAGTCATGGCTTTACCAGTTTCATAACCGGACTTCAAACCATTAACAGCTTTGTCTTTAATCTTAGAAAGTAAACCTTGTTTTTCGCCCTTAGCGTTAACATCGGTTTTTGCATTGCCTTCAGCAGTCTGAGCAGTCTGAGCAGCCTGTTCAGTTACCTGAGAAGCTTGTTCAGAAGACTGAGAGCTCTGAGAACTCTGCTGAGAAGTTTCGCCAGACTGAGAAGCCTGTTCTGAAGAACCCTTTGCATTAGAAGCAGTAGTATCGCTCTTCTTGAAGAGACCAGTAACTTTATCTTTAGCGGTCTTTAAAGCACCACCGATTTTGCTACCGATTGACTTGAAAACGCCACCAACTTTGCTACCAGCAGTAGAAACTTTTTCACCTACAGTGCTAGCACCATTCTTAACAGTATCAACTGTCTTGGTTCCGAAAGCTTGACCACTTTCTTTACCAGAATTGAAGCTGTTCTTAATGTTGCTGCCGTATTCAGCGAGTTCGTTTTTAATCCAGCTGCCAGATTTAGCAGTTGTTTTTGCTCCAGAAGTAGCTGCAGAAACATCAGCTGCCTGAGCTGCAGTCTGAGTTGCCTGAGCTGCAGTCTGAGAAGTCTGAGCTGCTGCTACATTGCTAGCTGCAGTTGCACCAGCGGTTTCACCTAATACTAAGCTTGTGTATTGCTTCATATCAAGAGCTACAGCTTTGCCATTCATATAACGAACATTGTAACTAGTCTGAGTACCACCATTGTTTACAGTTACCCACTGACCTGGTGTTACATTAACTGTTTGTCCATTTACATTTACTGCAATCTGGTTAGAAGTAGCTGCCATAAGTGGAGCTTCTGCTACCATGCTTGCGAGAAGAGCTACACACAACATTTTGCTAATGAACTTATTAGTGTTGTTCTTCATAAATAATTTTGACTCCTGTTTAAATGATTTACCCGAAAAAAACATCCGATAAACCCGAATCACAGGCACAGACCTACCCGAAAGTGCTTATGAATCTTTTTTATACTTATAGGGTGTACCCTCACCCTTTGATTTTAATTATAACCATACTTTCTAAAAGCGCAAGAGGTATAGCAAAAAAAATTAAGATAATTCTTAATTTTTTTTGCGAATTAGGAATTAGGAATTAAGAATTAGGAATTGCAAATTGTGGTTGGTGGTGGGTGATTGGTGGTAAGAGATGGATTCAAAGTAATTTATATCTTAAATCTTAAATCTTAAATCCTATATCTCCATTTTTTGTCTTATATCTTGTATCTTAATAAACCAGTAACTATAAAAAAACTGCTTGGATAAACCAAGCAGTTTTTATGATCTTAGTTTGAATTAAGAAATATAATTCCTAATTCCTCACTTCTAATAGCTAGTTAATTATACGATGCCCTGTTCAAGCATAGCCTGAGCAACTTTCATGAAACCAGCAATGTTAGCACCATTAATATAGTTGGTCTTACCCTTTACTGTACCGTGTTTTACACAAGCATCATGAATGTTCTTCATGATCTGATGAAGTTTCTTGTCAACTTCTTCTGGAGTCCAGCCAAGTCTTTCGCTGTTCTGAGTCATTTCAAGACCAGAAACAGAAACGCCACCAGCATTAACTGCTTTGCCAGGAGCGAAGAGAATCTTTTCAGCAGCAAGTTTAGCAGCTTCAGCAGTGCAGCCCATATTAGAAACTTCAAGGAGCATTTTACAGCCATTCTTGATCAACATCTTAACATCGTCTTCGTTACATTCATTCTGGATAGCGCAGGTCATTGCAACATCGCATGGAACTTCCCAAATCTTCTTACCGGCAAAGAATTTTGCTGATTTGAATTTATCTGCGAAATCCTGAACTTTGTTGCGGCCAGAAGAACGCATTTCAAGCATATAGTTGATCTTTTCGTCATCGAAGCCTTTGGATTCAGTAATGTAGCCGTCTGGACCACTGATAGCAACAACTTTTGCACCAAGTTCTGTGAGTTTCTTTACGGTACCCCAAGAAACGTTACCGAAACCAGAAACTATAACTTTTTTGCCCTTAAATTCTTCGCCAACAGTCTTAAGAACTTCTTGACCGAAGTAAACAGCACCATAACCAGTAGCTTCTGGTCTAATTACGCTACCACCCCAAGTCTGGCCTTTTCCTGTAAGAACGCCAGTGAATTCATTTTTCAAGCGTTTATACTGACCAAAGAGATAGCCTATTTCACGGCCGCCAACACCGATATCACCAGCAGGAACGTCTGTGTCTGGACCAACATGGCGGAAAAGTTCTGTCATAAAAGACTGGCAGAATCTCATGATTTCAGCGTCAGATTTTCCGTTTGGATCGAAATCAGAACCACCTTTACCACCACCCATTGGAAGTGTAGTTAAAGAATTCTTGAAAGTCTGTTCAAAACCTAAGAATTTTAATGTATCAAGATTAACAGCTTTATGGAAACGCAAACCGCCTTTGTAAGGACCTATTGCACTATTAAACTGAACACGGTAGCCACGATTGATTTGAACTTCACCTTTATCATCAACCCAAGGAACTCTGAAAGAAATAGCTCTTTCTGGTTCAACCATTCTTTCTAGGATTTTTGCTTCAACCATTTTGGGATTCTTGTGATAAACTTCCCATACAGATTCACAAACTTCCTGGACTGCCTGATGGAAAAGGGGTTCATTAGGATTCTTGGCTTTTACCATTTCCATAAATTTGGCAATTTCTTCTTTTTTAGACATTCAAACAATTCCTTTCATTTCTCTACTATATTCTTTGCCCTAAGAAAAATGTTAGGGTTTAAAATTACCCTAACACTTTATTGCGAGTACTTCAACTCTTTTTGTAAAGATTTTTAAAGATGTAAGATTTAAGCCAAAAAATGTAGATATAAGACTTTTCAACTTACCTCTTACCACCAACCAAACAAAGTAAAGCTTGTCTTATTGGTTCTTTATCCATTGTTTCATTTCTTCCTGAAAACCATTATAGCTTTGGCCAGTAGCATCTTCAACTGCCTGCTTGATATTGTTCCCTTTTCCTAAAGATGTAAGAAGAGTATCAAAACTGGATTCAGAATATAAATCACCCATACATCTAATAGCAAGCCATGAAGCTATATAGGCTCTACAAACATCCTTATGATCCCCGCTTTTCATATAAGCAGGAATTTTATCTAAGGGAATGAAGAAACCATTTTCTTTAAAATCATTTTCATAAATCGAAACGTAGTCAGGCCTTAGGTTTTCTTCTGAACCAAATTCTGTTCTAAATTCCTGATATTGAGCTAATCCTTCATGAACCCAAATAGGTGCTCTATTCTGTGTTTTAAGATTTATTATAGTGTGAGTGAATTCATGAGCAAGCACACCTTTTACATATTCTTCGCTTTTGTAACCAGTTGCAAGTGGAACTCTGACTGTAATGCCTAAAGCAGACGCAGCAGACCAATCTTTATTTTCTTTGTAATAATCATCTGTTAAAAAGAAAATAACATTTATTTTTACATTTGGGTCACAATTGAGTAAAGTCGTTACATCGTAATAAATGCTGTTTAATGTGTCGAAAGCAAAGTCTCCTAAATCATCTTTTGAATTGCCTGCAAAAGTGATAATAAATTTCTGGTCTTCGTCTTGAGTTGCATCAGAATTGGAGAACGATGCTTCTTTTGCTTTTCGGATTAATTCTAATAATTGTTCTTTTTTTATAAGGTTTTTACAAATTTCTAAGGCTTTTTCTGCATAATCAATAGCATCATCATATTCATGAAGTTCAAATTTGGATAATGCAACTATATATAATATATCGAAATCATTTGGTTTTTTTTCAAGAAAAGCTTCACAATACTCTATTGCCTTTTCATAATTGAAAGTATAATAATAACATATTCCGCATTTAGCCATTGTTTTTACATTGTTTGGTTGTATGTTTAAAGCCAATTCATAGTGTTTAATACTGTTTTCATAGTCAGACTTGGATAGTAATAAATCTGCCCAAACAGATTCGAGATAAAAGTCTTCTGGAATAAGTTCTGATACTTCTAATAATAGCTTTTCATTGTCTTCGTAGGCTGATTTATGGTCTATCATGACCTTTCTAAGTAAAAAAGCTGCTAAGTCAATCTTTTCTTCTTTGGATACTCTATTATTTTGAATTCTTTCCCTTAATTTTTCTATTAAATTCTCTACTTGAGTATTGGGCTTTCTATAATTTTTGAAAAGTTCTAACAACAAAGAATCTTTTGGCTCTAAGATATCTTCAAATAATTTTATTTGAGAAAAAGCAGGAGTTAAAAAAAATAAGGATATAATAATTGTAGTGAGCAGTAATGACTTTTTGTTCATAATTCCTCAATAATAAAGATGAATTTTAGAGGCAAAAAAATAAACATAATAGTTTAAGATAACTATTTTGTTTATTATAACAAATTATTTAGATTTAAGATATAAGATTTGAGAATTAAGACCAAAAATGGAGTTGCAAGACCATAATTGGAGATATAAGATTTGAGATATAAGTTATAAGATACAAGATTTAAGATTTAAGATTTGAGAATTAAGACCAAAAATGGAGTTGCAAGACCATAATTGGAGATATAAGTTATAAGATACAAGATTTAAGATTTAAGATATAAGATATAAGTTGTAAGATACAAGATTTAAGATTTAAGATATAAGATATAAGATATAAGATTTAAAATTTAAAATTTAAGATATAAGAAAAGATAGACAAAAAAATAAGCTTGGTTTTTATCCAAGCTTATTTTTTTTGTTAGTTCAGCAATTTAACCGCCTAGAGCTTGTTTAACTTTATCGAAGAAACTCTTGCTCGAACCTATGCCGGTTGCTTTTGATTCTGGATCTTCTTCGGCTAATTGTTTTAACAATTCACGCTGTTTAGCAGTTAAATCAGTTGGGGTTCTGACAAAAATCTTTACTAGTTGATCGCCTTCACCGTTTCTAAATGATTTAACACCATAACCACGAAGTCTGAATGTTTTACCTGTCTGTGTTCCTGCAGGAATCTTAATCTTTACAACTCCTTTAAGGGTTGGAACTTCTATTTCTCCACCAAGAGCAGCTAATGGGAAAGTAATATCTTTTTCGCAGATAATATCATCGCCGACTCTGTCAAAGAAATCATGTTTGCCAACTGTTATAAAGATATAAAGGTTGCCGCTTGGTCCGCCTTTTTCTCCTACTTCGCCTTCTCCAGAAAGTTTAAGTTTTTGTCCGGTTTCAACGCCAGCAGGTATTTTAACTTTCAGCTTAGCAGATTGTTTTATACGCCCAGTTCCTTTACAAGTTCCGCAAGGATTATTAATTATTTCACCTTCGCCCTGACACTGATGACAGGTTTGCTGAATTGTAAAGAAGCCTTGAGAAATAGAAACAGAACCTCGTCCTTTACAAACAGGACATTGTTTACGACTGCTTCCTGGAGCTGCACCAGAACCTGCACAGGTTGTACAAGCTACTGATTTTTGAACAGTTATTTCCTTTTCACAGCCGAAAACAGCTTCTTCAAAAGTTATGTCTAAATCATATCTAAGGTCGGCACCACGTCTAGGTCCATTTCTTCTTTGGCTTGAAGAACCACCTCCGAAGAAATCTGAGAAAATATCTCCAAAAATATCTCCAAAGCCGCCAAATCCTGCACCGCCAAAACCACCGCCGCCTGCAAAAGCATTGGGGTCTATGCCGGCATGACCAAACTGATCATATGCAGAACGCTTTTGCGGATCTGAAAGAACCTGATATGCTTCATTAACTTCTTTAAACTTCTCTACAGCATCTGGTGATTTATTTACGTCAGGATGATACTGACGAGCAAGACCGCGAAATGCTTTTTTTATTTCGGCATCGCTGGCATTCTTGGGAACCCCAAGAACTTCATAATAATCACGTTTAGCAGCCATTGTTTGTTTACTCCGTTATTTAAGATATAAGATAGAAGATATAAGATATAAGATTTAAGATAGGACTCTTACATATTCATTTATAATCTTACGTCTTATATCTCCATATTTGGTCTTATATCTTAACTTATGCTTTCTTGAATTCAGCGTCTACTACATTATCATCACTGCCGCCGGCTGATGCACTGCTTTCTGAACCTGCGCCTGCAGCCTGCTGATAGGCTTGAGGATCAACATGAGGTTCACCCTGTCCGCCAGCACCGCCTTGCTGTTGATAGAGAACCTGACCAATCTTCTGGGCAGTTGTCTGAAGTTCTTCAAATTTAGATTTGATTAGAGC
>ONIU01000109.1 GCA_900317935.1 uncultured bacterium | reverse complement strand
AAATATATTTATTCCTTATCCACCTATTGAAGAACAAAAAGAAATTGTTTCATATTTAGATAAGAATTGCAAAAAAATAGATTTAGAAACTCAGAAAATTGAGTCTATTATTAAAACCCTAAAAGCCCTTAAAACCCGCCTAATCTCCGATGTAGTCACAGGCAAAATTGATGTTAGAGATATAGAGATACCTGATTATGAATTTGTTGCTGAAGAACAAACAAAATCCTCAACAGACACAGAACAAATCGAAGAACGGGAAGATTGATTATAAAGAATTTGTATTAGACAAAATCTCAACTCTTTCGAAATTCCGAACAGTTCAAAATGAAGGTGTTTTTTTATTAAAGTAAATACGCAATAATTGTTGATAAAAATTGATAAAATGATTATGATTATATATAAATCGTCAACGAAAAGGGGCTTTTATGAAACAAGCTAGTATAACTCTTCGAACTGATATAGAATTCAAAAATCAATGTGATACATTATTTAAAAAATTAGGTTTGACTACAGTTGCAGCAATAAATTCGTTTCTTCATCAAGCAGTAATGGAACAGGCTCTACCTTTTAGACCATCAGTAAAAAATAATAGATTAGATGAGTATTTAGAAAAAATGCCAGAAGCAGGTTATATTAATTCCCAAGGGAATTATGTATTACCTAAAGAATGGAATAACGAAGAGGACGACATATATGATTCCATCGTTAAATAAGTGGGATATTTGGCTAGCGAAGGTTGCTTTTGAAGATGAACCAAATATAATCAAAAATAGACCTGTATTAATTATTGATAATACAAAATGTTTAGTATTATCGCTAAAGATAACCAGTCATGCACCTAGAACTAGTTATAAAGACGAATATCAGATTTTAGAATGGAAAGAAGCAGGATTATTAAAGCCATCCACTATAAGGATTTCTAAAAAATTATTATTGCCAAGGGATAGCTTTATATTTCGATTAGGTGAATTACAGAATTTAGATAAAAATAATGTCATAAGTATTTTATCCTCGAAATAGTTTTTATAATTAAAGTAGTAAAAGAAATAAAGGAAGTTTTATATAATGGCTTTCACCAATACAAAAGAATCTGGACTAGAAACGCTTATAGTAAAGTGGCTCGTTGAGCATAACGGCTATGAAGAAGGCTCAAACAACGATTATAACAAAGAATATGCCATAGATGAAACTCGTTTGTTCGGTTTTTTAAGTAATACGCAATCAGAAGAGATGGAAAAGCTCGGAGTCTTTAAAAGTGAACAGAAAAAAAGAGCTTTTCTTAACCGTTTACAGGGGGAACTAGTCAAACGTGGTGTTATTGATGTTTTACGAAATGGAATAAAGGTTTATCCTGCAGATTTGATTATGTTCTATCTCACTCCAAACAAGAATAACGCTAAATCAAAGGCTAATTTTGATAAAAATATATTTAGTGTAACAAGACAGTTGCGTTATTCCATAGATGCAAGCAAACTGGCATTAGATATGTGCGTGTTCATAAATGGTTTACCTGTAATTACCTTTGAGTTAAAAAATCAGCTAACTAAGCAGAATGTAGACGACGCAGTTCAACAATATAAAAATGACCGAAGCCCCAAAGAAACACTTTTTACTTTTAAACGCTGTATTGTTCATTTTGCGTTAGACGATGCAAGAATTAAGTTTTGTACTAGGCTTGCAGATAAAAACTCTTGGTTTTTACCTTTTGACAAGGGTTATAAAGATGGTGCCGGGAATCCGCCTAATCCAGATGGCATTATGACAGACTATCTTTGGAAAGACATATTAACAAAAGAAAAGCTGACTCGTATTATAGAAAGCTATGCTCAGGTTATTGAAGAAGTTGACAATGAAACCAAAAGGAAAAACTTAAAGCAGATTTTTCCAAGATATCATCAGTTAGATGTTGTCGAAAAACTGATTGCTGATGTTGAAAAAAAAGGCGTTGGGGAACGTTATCTAATTCAGCATAGTGCAGGCAGTGGAAAGTCTAATTCTATAGCATGGCTTGCGTATCGGCTTATGGAATTAGAGGAAAATGCTCACCCGATTTTTAATTCAATTCTTGTTGTAACAGACAGGCGTATTCTAGACAAGCAAATACGTGACAATATCAAGCAATTTGCTCAAGTAAGCTCTGTTGTCGCCTGGGCTGAACATTCCAGCGATTTGAAAAAGTCTATTGCAGAGGGTAAAAGAATCATTATTACCACAATAGAAAAGTTCCCTTATATTGTTTCTGAATTTGGTGCTGAACAAAAAAATAATAAGTTTGCCATTCTGATCGACGAGGCTCATTCAGGACAAAATGGACGTAATTCTGCACAGATGAATATTGCTCTGTCGGGGCTTGCTTCAAACGACGAAATGGATAACGAAGATAAAATCAACGCAATGATGGAGGGTAGAAAACTGCTTAAAAATGCCAGCTATTTTGCTTTTACTGCGACTCCTAAAAATAAGACCATAGAAATATTTGGAAAGATTTTGACTGATGAAAATGGTAAACCTGTTTATAACGAAGAAGGTTTGCCAAAGAGAGTTCCATTTCATGTTTACACAATGAAACAGGCTATTCAAGAAGGATTTATTCTTGATGTGCTTCAAAACTACACTACAATCGAAAGTTTCTATAAATTAAAAAAGATTGTTGAAAACGACCCCAAATTTGATAAGAAAAGGGCACAGAAAAAACTTAGAGCCTTTGTTGAAAGCAATGAATACACCATTAGTAAGAAAGCTGCTATGATGGTTGAGCATTTTCATGAACAGGTTATAGCAAAAGGGAAGATTGGCGGTCAGGCTCGTGCTATGGTCGTTACTGCCAGCATAGCACGATGTTTAGAATATTATTATGCTATTAGTAAATGCCTTTCTGATAGACACAGTCCTTATAAAGCTATAGTAGCTTTTACTGGCGAATATAAGTATCATGGAAATGATGACGCTCTTACATCGGCTGACATTAATGGTTTCTCAGATGCTAAGATACCAGCAGAATTTAAGAAAGACCCTTATAGAATACTTGTTGTTGCCGATATGTTCCAGACAGGTTTTGACGAGCCTTTGCTTCATACTATGTATGTAGACAAGCAACTTTCAGACATTCAGGCAGTGCAGACTCTTTCAAGATTAAACAGAAGTCATCCCAAGAAGCATGATACCTGCGTTCTTGATTTTGCCAACAAACAAGAAACAATCGCAGATGCTTTTTCACGCTATTATCGAACTACTATTCTTTCTGGCGAAACTGACCCTAACAAACTTTACGATTTGATTTCTACGATGGAAAAACATCAAGTCTATTCTCAAAAAGATGTTGAAACAGAAGTCGGTTATTATCTAGATGGGGTTGAACGAGATAAACTTGATTATATTCTAGATAAATGCTCAAAAAACTATAAACAGCTAGAACCAGATGACCAGATTGAATTTAAAAGTGTTGCTAAGATGTTTTGCAGAACTTACAGTTTTCTTGGGGCTATTCTTCCTTACGGGAATGCTGAATGGGAAAAGCTTTCAATCTTTCTTAATCTTTTAATACCTAAATTACCTTCACCAGCAACAGATGATTTGTCCAAAGGAATATTGGAAACCATTGATTTGGAAAGTTATAGAAATGAAGCTAAAGATGCTGTTTCTATACAACTTGAAGACGATAATACAGAAATTGCACCTGTTCCAACCGGCAAACCAGGTTCTATTGTTCAACCAGAATTAGATTTACTCTCTGTTATTGTTACTGAATTTAATGATTTATTCGGTAATATAGATTGGAAACAGCCAGACAATGTTCGTCGTCAAATCAGTGAAATACCTACTATGGTTTCAAAAGATGAAAAATATCAGAATGCCATGAAAAATTCGGATGAACAGAGTGCTAGATTAGAGAGTGAACGAGCTTTGCAACAGGTTATTTTCTCTATTATGGCTGATAATATGGAATTGTTTAAGCAGTTCCAAGATAATCTTTCATTCAAAAAATGGCTTTCAGATTTGGTATTTAATGTTACCTATAATAAAGAAGGAAAGCCATTTGAAATGCCTAAAACCGTACATGAGCATAAAGCTAATATATATGAAATGTCAGAAACCAAGACTTTAATGGTTGCTGAACCTCGTAAGAGTTATAATCCATAATAGGTTTTATCACTGCAATAAATTAATTATAAAAAAGGGAAAAAAATTGTTGATGAGCATTATCAAAGAAATATATAGTATCAACGAAAACAGAATTTCCATAAAAGCAGCTACAAACGAAAAGATGGATAGCGTCGGCGAAGGGCGTTCCATAGAATGTGACGCTGTTGTGCTGATGATCAAGGAATAATGAAAATATATGACTAAGAATATACCTGTCTTTATCAATAATATTTAATCCAAATCCTCTGTATATAATATTTTCCCATGATACATAAAAAAGAGTTCGTTTGCAGCTTTCTTTGTTAATTTTTTATTTCTTACATCATCTAAATCAACTATATAATCAAAATAGTATTGGGCTTGTTCTTTTTTATTTTCAAATTTACAACATAGCCCTAGAAACCAACGAAAATAATTTTCTGTTCTTTCGTTCTCATCTATTTTGTAGTGATCTATGTTATTGGCTTTCATTCCCTCTTTGGCAAACCATTTAAACTCATAATATAGACTTTTATTGAGGATTAATTTATTTTTTTCAAAAGCTTTGCAAATTAAATAATGTACTTTTACATTATCTGGCTCATATTCCAAAGCTTTTTTCCCTCTTTGTAAAACTTCAAAATAAGAACCAGCTTTTAAACAATATTCCATCTCTATTATTAAATTATTTACTTCCTTTGAGTTACTTGTCCCATTATTTTCATACAATAATTTTACTCTGTTTATATCTATTTCTGTATTATATGAATCATCAATAAAACTAATAAATTGATACAAAGTTAAGGCTTCATAATATTTTTTATTATGTTCTTTTAATCTGGCTAATTTATAATAGGGAGCAGCAAATTTTTCATCATTTGGAACCAAATTTAATAAATCTATTGCTAGTTCATAAAATTTTTCTGCTTGTTTTATTTTCCCACTACCTTCATAGGTAACATAATCTCCCATTATGGTGAATAAGAATGGCAAATATTCTATTTTATCTAATATTTCACATACTTTTAAGGCTTTTGATACTGTTTCTACTTCGTATAAATACTCACACTCATACATTTCTTTCAGCATAATCATTTTAATTAAATATTGTATTTCATTTTTATCAATTTCACATGCTGCATTATATTCGATAAAAGCTTTTTCATAGTCTCCTTTATTAAAGTATTCATCCCCTTTTTGTGAGTGTTCTAAGGCAAGCTTGTTCTCGGAGTTTTTTTGATCTTCATCGGTTTTCCCTGTTATTTTTCCAAGTTTCATATCATTAAGACGGGAAATTTCATAATCTAAATTCATATCATATCGTTCACCAAAAGAAGGAGATGAAGATTTTATTGTTTTATAAATCTTTATAGCCTCATCATATAATCCTAAGTCTTTATAACAAATAGCAAGATTAGTGCCGTATATAGATGTAAGTCCTGCTATACCTACCGCTTTTTGGAAGTATTTTAATCTTTTTACATTATCGTTTAATTGTCCATAAAGACATCCTAATTCGTTATAGACATTACATAAATCCCCTTGATTATTTGATTTTAAAGCTATTTCTAATCTTTCGTTCAAAAGGTTTAATTTTATATTATAATAATATTCTTTATTATTTTTATTGACAGTGTGTTCATTAATTAACATGCAAAGATGTGCATTTATATCTCTTGTTTTTTCAGGTATCAACTTTTTAACAATTTCGTATTCTTCTATGGATTCTAATCGTTTGCCTTCATCAATCATTTTCTCTGCTTTCAAATAATGCTTATAGGCTTCTATAAGAACTTCTTCGGGATATTTGTTTAAATAATCCCTATATTCATATCTCATATTGTCCATAAAAAAACTATCGTCCTCTTGTTCTTTTGTGGTTCCACAAGCTATTGCTATTTTAAAATCTTCTTTTAGTTTTTTTATCTTAGTTCTCCAAAAATACAGAGTTTTCTCTTTTAATTCATCACTAAAATTTGGTGGGAAAACAATATTAGAATCTTTTACTTCATTTATTGTTACTAACCCTTTTTCATATTCTCCTAAAATATAATATATATAAGAAATGTTTATCTTTGAATCCTGGTATTCATAACTATTAGAATCAGAATAATCCTGAACTTTTTTATACATTTGAATAGATTTTTCATAATTGTTTTCGTTATAGTTATAAATAGCTAAATAAGAATAAATTTCAACGAATTTAATATTCGTATCATTAGGGTTAGATAATTCTATGCATTGTTCTGCAAGTTTAGCTCCTTCTTCGCAATAATTATTTGCCTTACTATACATATCAAAATGCTCAAATGGATTTAAAGACTCTTTGGGTTCATTAGAATTAGTTTTTGACGAATGATTAAAATATGCTTTTGCTAAATTTTCAACATCTAAAGGATATACACAATCTTTGGCTATTATGTTAAATTGGGTACCAAAATTTTTATAAATCCTGGCTTTATCTTCTCTATCCATCAAACTATATTTTTCAGCTAAACTTTTGGGAATATACTTTGAGATTAATTTTTCTATTCTTCTAGTATCTACATTAAAATTTTCATCGATTGCTTTTTTTACAATCATTTCTATTTTTGGATAATAAGATAGAGATAATGGATTCACATCAAAATAACTTTTATTCTTTTTTTCATAATTAGTATTGTTTGAATTATCCACAACAGAGTCCTTCTTTTTTCAATAGATATTAGATATTTAGAATACTTTTGTCTGGAAAAACATTATAAAGTTTGCGACTTTTATTATGTAAATTATATCAAATAATCTATAAAAATATTAATAACTAATAAATTGTAGTTTTGTTACTTACTCTATATAATAAGTAACATTAATCAAATGCCAATAAAAGGGAAATCAAATGTCAGAAACTAAAAGAATGAGAAGTATTAAGGAAATATATAGAATTGGGAACGGACCTTCAAGCAGTCACACTATGGGCCCTAAAAAAGCTGCGGAGCTTTTTCTTTCAAGACATCAGGAGGCTTCGGCTTTTCAGGTAACTCTTTACGGAAGTCTTGCAGCAACAGGCAAAGGTCACTTTACTGATCAGGCGATTCTTTCTGTATTAAAGCCCAAAGCTCCAACAGAAATAATATGGGAACCAAAGATTTTTCTGCCATATCATCCAAACGGCATGAAGTTTATTGCCTTAGACGGCTCAGGTCATGAAGAAGGCAGATGGACATGTTTCAGTGTTGGCGGTGGAGCCTTGGCTGACGACAATGGCATTATTGGCGAAGATGAAGGCGAAATATACCCACTTTCTACAATGACAGAAATCCTGGAATGGTGTGAAACCAAAGGGAAATGTTTCTGGGAACTTGTAAAAGAATACGAAACCTTTGATGTCTGGGATTACTTGGGCGAAGTATGGCAGACCATGAAAGAATGTATTGAAAAAGGTTTAGAAGAAGAAGGTAGCTTACCTGGCCCTACTAATCTGCGTCGCAGAGGTGCAACATTCTTCATTAAAGCTGGTGGCTCTAAGGATAATATAAAATCCAGAGGTCTTGTTTTTGCATATGCATTGGCGGCCGCTGAAGTTAATGCTTCTGGTGGAGTAATAGCAACAGCACCGACCTGTGGTTCCTGTGGTGTTGTTCCAGCTGTTCTTTATCATTTTTATAAGAGCAGAAATTTTAGTGAATCAAAGATAATTAGAGCTTTGGCAACGGCTGGTCTTGTTGGCAATATTGTAAAGGCAAATGCTTCTATTTCTGGTGCGGAAGTTGGCTGTCAGGGCGAAGTAGGTGTTGCCTGTGCTATGGCTGCTGCAGCCACAAGTCAGTTATTTGGCGGAAGTCCAGCTCAGATAGAATATGCTGCTGAAATGGGTTTGGAACACCATTTAGGAATGACTTGCGACCCAGTTTGCGGAATGGTTCAGATACCTTGTATAGAACGCAATGCTTATGCTGCGGCAAGAGCGTTGGATTGCAATCTTTTCTCTTCTCTTACAGATGGAACTCACAGGGTTTCTTTTGATAAAGTTGTTTCTGTTATGAAACAGACTGGTCATGATTTGCCTTCTATTTATAAAGAAACAAGCGAAGGTGGTCTTGCCAAAGACTATGTTCAGATGAACCGTAAGTGGTGAATTCAATGTGGTGGGTAACCACCCACCACCAATCACCCACCACAAAACTTGTAACTTATAACTTATAACTTATAACTTGTAACTTGTAACTTGCATCTTGTGTCTTACAACTTGGTGGAACGCTACGCCGTGAGACACTTCGTTGTTGAACACTTCTCACTCTTCCAACTCTTCTAACCCTTATAACAACTCTCACGTGCAACGTCAGTTGCCGTCTCACAGATTGCGGCAGCAATCGTTTCACAGAGGCTTTAGCCTCGTATCACCTACCACTTACCGCTCTTATTTCTTGCAACTTGTGTCTTGTAACTTGTATCTTGTAACTTGTAACTTGTAACTTATAACTTGTAACTTGCAACTTGCAACTTAAATCTAATTTTATAGACTTAGAAGTTTGTAAATGGTATGATTATAATTAGGAAAATAATCATATGAGTATAACGACAGATAAAAGAAAAGTTAATTTTATAATTGCTTGTGGTTATTGCTTGTTTATTATAATTATTTTATTCAATTATCTGACCAAAACTTCTAAGCGTTCTTCTTATAGAGAAGGCACTAGAAGAGCTCACGAAAATTCTGAATTATATACAGCTGGTAATGATCTAGAAAATCAGCTTAATGAGCAGAAACGTATGAACAAAGAAATGCGTGAAATGCTCATAGACATTCAGAATGCTAAGAATAATACTAGTCCTGCATCTAATAATAAAGTTATTGTTCCTTCTAAGGCTGATGGTCCTGTTACAGCCAATATATCAGCAAAACCAGCAAAATCAGCCACAAAAGTAATGCTTAATCCATTAGATGTTAGTTCTGCTGTTCTTCCCGAAATTGATTCTGAATTAGATCAAAAGTTTAAAAAGAATATAGTTTGCCCATTTAATCTTGATAGAAATCCCTTCGCTTCCCCAGAAGCAGTAACAGCAGTATCTGATGTTGATGAAAATATCAGTTTCCCAGGTCATTCCGTAATTTGTAACCCGATTCTGCCTTACGTTTTT